>NZ_JAGGQM010000012.1:0-125167 GCF_018613295.1 Bacillus sp. ISL-39 | reverse complement strand
ATGTGTATAGAAGACAGGTTTAAAGGAAAAATACGAAAAGTTGTCTGAACTTGAGCCAACTTCAGACAGGTTTGGAGGAAAAGCATAAAAAGTTGTCTGAACTTAAGCCAACTTCAGACAGGTTTGGAGGAAAAGCATAAAAAGTTGTCTGAACTTGAGCCAACTTCAGACAGGTTTAAGGGAAAACAACGAAAAGTTCTCTGAACTTGATCCAACTTCAGACAGGTTTGAAGGAAAAATACGAAAAGTTGTCTGAACTTGAGCCAACTTCAGACAGGTTTGAAGGAAAACATACGAAAAGTTGTCTGAACTTGAGCCAACTTCAGACAGGTTTGGAGGAAAAGCATAAAAAGTTGTCTGAACTTGAGCCAACTTCAGACAGGTTTGGAGGAAAAGCATAAAAAGTTGTCTGAACTTGAGCCAACTTCAGACAGGTTTAGAGGAAAAAGCCGAAAAGTTGTCTGAACCTGAAGCAACTTCAGACAAGTTTGGTGGAAAAACACAAAAAGTTGTCTGAACTTGATGCAACTTCAGACAGGTTTGAAGGAAAAACACAAAAAGTTGTCTGAACCTGAGTCACCTTCAGACAAGTTTGGAGGAAAAGCATAAATAGCTGCCCTATCAAGGCCAACGGCAACCTCAAAACACAGCAAGGACTTGTGAAAACAGCTATATTAGCTGTTCTTTAATTTACACCAACAATCAAAATAAGTTGAATGTGTCCATTTTATGAAGATCTTTCACCGATTATGGATATATGCTCTACACTTACCGATATTACTTTAGCGGGTATGGTTTGTATCTTGCAGTAATTTCATCAAGGGGGAGCACGAATTGTGGGGAAGAAAAAGTCTGGTCTGCGCTTGAAATTAGGGACTAAAATCAATTTAATTGTACTGGGCACGGTTCTGTTGTTATCTGTGATTATCGGCGTAGTCGTGACCAGGGAAGTGACAAAGGGAATCAAGTCTTTTGCGGTGGAGAAGGCAAGGGGAGACCTAGCTCTTAGTGAGCGGTATATCAACAATAAGTTTCCGGGTGAATGGGAAATCAAAAATGATAAGTTATATAAGGGTGATCAGCTTTTTAATGATTACTATGAGATTGTAGACACGATTGGAAATGATACAGGTGATACGGTAACGATTTTTCAGGGGGATACCCGGATAGCGACAAATGTCATGCTTGAGGGCGAGCGTGCTGTAGGAACGAAGGTTTCTGAGGAGGTGGCTGATGTTGTCCTGAAGCAAGGGAAACCATATTATGGTGAAGCGATCGTTGCCGGTCATTCCTATCAAACAGCTTATACGCCTATTAAAGATCAGAATGGTAAAGCAATCGGGATATTCTATGTAGGAGCTTCGGAAAAGACGATTGAACAGATACTTTCTTCTTTCATGACTAAGTTTATCATCCAGGTAATTGTCGTGGTCATCATCGCTTCGATAGGGATCTACTGGTTTACACGCAGTCTGAGAAGAAGGCTTGTGGCGGTATCGGAAGCGATGACAAATGCTGGAGCGGGGGATTTTACCGCAGTGGTTGAGGATCATAGTGGCGATGAACTTACTGATCTGGCAAATAGTTTTAATAAAATGAAAGACAATCTAAGCTCGATGTTGAGAGAGGTTCTGGAAACATCTGAACAAGTGGCAGCATCATCTGAAGAATTGAATGCAGGCGCTGAACAGACAAGCAGGGCGACTGAGCAGATAACAGAGGCGATTCAACAAATTGCCGGCGGCTCGGATAGCCAGACACAGGGTATAGAGGAGAGTGCCATGTCGTTGGAGGAGCTGGCCAGGGGAGTCGCTAATATTGCGGAGACTTCTTCCTTGATCGCTGAATTCAGTTCGGAGGCAAGTGACCATGCCAAACAGGGTGAGTCATTTGTCCAGCAGACTGCAAGCCAGATGAGTTTGATTCATGCTTCTGTCAATGAAACGGGAGAGGTCATCCGCTTGCTGAATGAAAGGTCGAGACAGATTGGAAGCATTTCTGAGGCTATTACCCAAATAGCGGATCAAACCAATTTACTTGCCCTTAACGCAGCCATTGAAGCAGCAAGAGCGGGAGACCATGGAAAAGGGTTTGCCGTGGTTGCGGCGGAGGTTAGGAAATTGGCTGAGCAGTCCCAGATTTCTTCATCCCAGATTTCGGATTTGATCAGCCATATCCAAACTGATATGGAGCATTCAAATGATTCGATGGATACTGTCAAAAAAGAGGTGATGAGTGGTCTGGAGATAGTTGAAGGCTCGCAAAGAAGCTTTCAGGAAATCCTTCGATCCATGGAGAATCTGGGCGGACAAGTCGAAGGGATGGCTGCTACCGCAGAACAGATGTCTGCGAGTACAGAAGAAATATCAGCAACAGTCAATGGAATGGCCTCCATTTCCAGAGATTCCTCACTGCATAGCCAGAATGTTGCCGCAGCGGCTGAAGAGCAATTAGCATCCATGGAGGAAATAACCGCTTCAGCAAATAACCTGTCGACCATGGCAGAAACACTGAAGGAGGCAGTATCAGCTTTTAAAATATAAATTCATAATCTCCAAGAACCCAAACATCAAGCCAATTCATGAATGGCTTGATGTTTTTTAAACTATGGAGACGGTAGAAAGCAGTTTTTCATTCCTGGCTTCCAAAAAGTATTGTTTTTGAATATACTCCTTCCCGCCATTCTCTTCGTACCAATTTTTAATGCGTTGCAGATGTTCCTGATCACACCTAACTTTATTTTCTATTTCTATGTAATTCTCATAGCTGTCGTATTCCCAGATAGCAAATATTTCTGTTGTATCATCATCATGTGGCAGCATCCATCTTCCTGTCAGTCTGGCTCCGTGCTTCAGTTGATTTGGCAAGTTTATCTCGGTGAAAAGCTTATTGAATGGTTCTACAAAATCATTTTTTACAAAGTAGAATTTACGCCGATAAAACAATACTTACAACTCCTTATAATCGTTTATCCTAAAATGGTATACTTATCCATCATACTCGTCAATCAACATCATTTTTAATGTAAAAAAGTTTCAAATCATGAGGTTAAGGAAACCTTAAAATAAGAATCTTTTTAGTTATGGTATTTAAAAATAGTGTCTAGCTCCAGCCTAGTCCCTCGAGTCGCTTCAGTCCGTCCAATGAAGTCAAAGAGCGACTTCACTGGTCGGCCCTCTTAGGCATAGGAAGTGCAGACCCGCCAGCCACAAGATGTGGCGTTTAGGCGGGCAGCGCTTGTCGGGACTGACCAAGGCGCTTGCGCTTTTCCCTTTACAAGTGATTTGATTAATGCGAACATTAAGGCTTATTAGATGAGATGTCTGGAGGGTTTTGAATGCTGGAAAATAGTTTTGTCATGGTGGCCATCATCTTAATCATCAATATTGTGTATGTGTCTTTTTTTACAATCAGGATGATCTTAACGTTGAAGGGGCAGCGTTATTTGGCTGCTGGGCTAAGCACGATTGAGGTTGTGATTTATGTGGTTGGACTTGGTCTGGTGCTTGAGAATTTAAATCAGATACAGAATCTGATTGCATATGCTGTTGGCTATGGTATTGGTGTCATTGTCGGGATGAAAATTGAAGAGAAGCTGGCACTGGGCTATATTACGATCAATGTGATTACGAAAGAATATGATGTGGATCTGCCGAAGGCCTTGCGTGCTCTAGGTTATGGTGTGACGGACTGGGCTGCCCATGGGCTTGAGGGTGACCGGATGGCAATGCAAATTTTAACGCCGCGAAAATATGAGTTGAAACTATATGAGAAGATTAAGGAATTGGACCCGAAGGCATTTATCATCGCGTATGAACCAAAATCGATCCATGGCGGATTCTGGGTTAAATCGGTACGGAAAGGAAAGCTGTTTTCATGAGCAAGGGAAAAAAGAAGCAAATGTATGAAGTCGGTGAACATGAATCAATCGATGATTGTCTTAATAGGATGAAGAAGGATGGATTCGCACCTGTCCGCAGGATGGAAAAGCCGATTTTTAAAGAAGTAGAAAAGAATGGCACTGTTGAGTATGAGCCTGCTGGCAGGCAGATCATTTTTGAAGCAAAGTTAATTGAGAGCTGAATTGCGTTAGTTGTTTAAAGTCCTAAACACGAACAATATAAAATAGAAATTATCTAATGTTCGATTATTGATTGACAAAAAGTCGAATTAGTTGTTAATATGTAAATGTCGAAAGTGAAATTTAGTTTTCCCTCGTATAATAATGGGGATATGGCCCATGAGTCTCTACCCGGCAACCGTAAATCGCCGGACTATGAGGGAAAGTAGTTTTTAAGTGAAGGGAAAAGAAATCGCGTTCACTTATGGATTTCTTTGCTTATGCACCCGGACAGACTACTTTCTCTTCTATCAAGAGGAAGAAGTCTATCCGGGTTTTTTGTTTTGATACTCCAAAGGGAGGTTCGAGAGATGACGGTTGCAATCATAATGGGGAGCAAGTCAGACTGGGAAACGATGAAGCATGCGTGTGACATACTTGATCAGTTAGAAGTTTCTTATATAAAGAAGGTCGTTTCAGCGCATCGGACGCCGGATTTGATGTTTCAGTTTGCGGAGAGTGCGAGGGACGAAGGTATAAAAATTATCATCGCTGGAGCTGGCGGAGCCGCACATTTGCCGGGGATGGTAGCGGCGAAGACCACACTTCCGGTTATCGGGGTGCCAGTGCAATCGAGGGCTCTCAACGGCTTGGATTCACTTTTATCGATTGTCCAGATGCCTGGCGGAGTGCCAGTAGCGACGGTCGCGATTGGGAAAGCAGGTGCAACGAACGCAGGTCTCCTTGCGGCACAGATTCTTGGGGCATTTGACAGTGAAGTTGCCGGGAGATTGGAGCGGCTGAGGGAAGAAACAAAAATGTCAGTGATGGAAAGCAGTGATGAGCTTGTCTAAATTGATTTTTCCAGGAGAGACAATCGGGATCATTGGCGGCGGACAGCTTGGCAAGATGATGGCGCTGTCGGCTAAAGCGATGGGATTCAAAGTCATTGTGCTTGATCCAACAGAGGATTGCCCGTGCGGCCAGGTGGCTGACGAGCAGATTGTCGGCGGATACGATGACCTTGTTAAAATAAAACAGCTGTCTGATAGCAGTGATGTAATTACTTATGAGTTCGAGAATATTGATGCGGATGCGCTTGACTGGCTGAATAAACATGCCTATGTGCCGCAGGGAACGGAATTGCTGCGGGTCACTCAGGACAGGATAGAAGAGAAGCACAATATCCAGGCAGCTGGCGTCAGGGTTGCTCCATTTACGACTGTGACAAGAGTGGAGGATGTCAGGGCAGGTGTCGAGGAACTGGGATTGCCAGCAGTATTGAAAACAGCACGCGGCGGCTATGACGGCAAGGGCCAGCTGGTCATCAGGTCTGTGGATGATATCCCATTGGCTGAAACATTAGTCAGCCAGGGGGCATGTGTGCTGGAGAAATGGATTCCTTTTGAAAAAGAAATTTCGGTGATCATCACTCGCAGTACGAAAGGTGAAAGTACCGTTTTTCCGGTAGCGGAAAACATCCATAAGGACAACATCCTGCACCAGACCATCGTGCCGGCGAGAATCAGTTCCGCGGCTGAAGCAAAGGCAATGGAAGCAGCTGAACAAATCGCGTCAGCATTAGGATTGGTCGGGACGCTGGCGGTTGAGATATTTTTGGCGGCCAATGATGAGCTCTACATAAATGAACTGGCACCGAGGCCGCATAACTCGGGGCATTATACGATTGAAGCATGTGAGACTTCGCAGTTCGAGCAGCATATCAGGGCAGTTTGCGGCTGGCCAATGGGAAGCACGAATTTGCTGAAGCCGGCTGTGATGGTGAATATCCTCGGGCAGCACCAGCAGCCATTGCTGGATAAAATCGCCGGCTTGCAGGATTGGAAAATCCATCTATATGGTAAAAAGGAAGCCAAATATAAACGGAAAATGGGGCATGTGACCCTTTTGCGAGAGACTGTAGAGCAAGCGCTGACAGAAGCGGAGCAAAGCGGCATCTGGGAAGGCGCAGCAGAAATGATCGGAGGACAAAAGAGATGATAGATCGTTATACAAGACCGGAAATGGGTGCAATCTGGACGGAGGAGAATCGCTTCAAGGCATGGCTTGAGGTTGAGATTCTTGCATGTGAAGCATGGGCTGAGCTTGGGGAGATTCCTAAGGAAGACGTAAAGAAACTGCGTGAGAATGCATCTTTTGATATTGACAGGATCAAGGAAATCGAAGAAGAGACGCGCCATGATGTGGTTGCTTTTACAAGAGCGGTTTCTGAAACGCTTGGCGAGGAGCGCAAATGGGTGCATTATGGCCTGACTTCCACAGACGTGGTGGATACGGCTTTATCGTATGTGCTTAAACAGGCAAATGAGATTTTGCTGAAAGACCTTGAGAACTTTGTAGAGATCCTGGCTAATAAGGCCAAAGAACATAAATACACGGTCATGATGGGCCGTACTCATGGCGTTCATGCTGAGCCTACTACTTTTGGCTTGAAGCTGGCGCTATGGCTGGAGGAAATGAAGCGCAATCTCGAGCGATTCAAAATGGCGTCCCGTGATGTCGAGTTCGGCAAGATTTCCGGTGCGGTCGGAACATATGCGAATATCGATCCTTTCGTTGAAGCTTACGTCTGTGAAAAATTAGGGCTGCAGCCGGCACCGATTTCGACTCAGACCTTGCAGCGTGACCGCCATGCTTTTTATATGTCGACGCTTGCACTGATTGCGACTTCGATCGAGAAGTTTGCGGTTGAGATTCGCGGCCTGCAAAAGAGTGAAACACGCGAGGTAGAGGAGTTTTTTGCAAAAGGGCAGAAGGGTTCTTCGGCCATGCCGCATAAGCGCAACCCGATTGGCTCTGAGAATATGACAGGGATGGCCAGGGTCATCCGCGGCTATATGACGACTGCTTACGAGAATGTGCCTCTATGGCATGAGCGCGATATCTCGCATTCCTCTGCAGAGAGAATTATTTTACCAGACGCGACAATCGCATTGAACTATATGCTGAACCGCTTCGGCAATATCGTGAAAAATTTGACGGTATATCCGGAGAACATGAAGCGCAACATGGACCGGACGCTTGGCTTGATCTACTCCCAGCGAGTGCTGCTTGCTTTGATCGACAAGGGCATGTTCCGTGAAGAAGCGTATGACACTGTCCAGCCGCGCGCGATGGAGGCATGGGAAAAGCAAGTGCAGTTCCGCAGCCTGATTGAAAATGATGAAAAAATCGCCGGGCTTTTGAGTGAAGCAGAAATTGATGACTGCTTTGATTACAACTACCATATCAAGCATGTTGATATGATATTTGAACGACTGGGGCTTTAATATGAACGGGCAAGGTTTCTTGCCCTTCTTTTAAATGATAAGAAAAGTGTAGAGATATAACTGCGAGAATTGTCCAGTTCCAGCGCCTAGCCCCTCGAGTCGCTTCGGTCCGCCCGATGAAGTCAAAGAACGACTTCTTCGTTCGGCCCTCCAGCGCTTGTCGGGGCTGACCAAGGCGCTTGCACTTTTCGATGTGACTGAAGATTGCTAATTATCTCAATCGGAGGGCGTTAAAATGGAAAATCTGTTATACGAAGGGAAAGCGAAACGGATTTACGCAACAGATGACGAGCAGGTAGTAAGGGTCCAATACAAGGATTCGGCGACGGCCTACAATGGCGAGAAAAAAGCAGAGATTGTCGGCAAGGGCAGGCTGAATAACGAAATTACGAGTCTATTATTCTTGAAGCTTAGCGATGCGGGAATCCAATCGCATTTTCTCGAAAAAATTTCCGGAAATGAGCAGCTGGTCAAGCGGGTTTCCATCATTCCGCTTGAGGTGGTAGTCAGGAATTTTGCTGCCGGCAGTTTTTCTAAGCGTCTTGGTGTTGAAGAGGGCCAGAAGCTTTCCCGGCCGATTGTCGAGTTTTATCTGAAGGATGATTCGCTGGGCGATCCGCTGATTACGGATGAGCATGTCGATGTGCTGAATTTAGCAACTTCAGAGGAAGTGGCTGAGCTGAAGACAGCAGCTTTGAAAATCAATGATGTACTTGGCGGTTTTTTTGCAGAGATTGGCGTGAGGTTAATAGATTTCAAGCTTGAGTTCGGCAAGGATGCAGACGGAAAGATTTTGCTGGCAGATGAGATTTCACCTGATACTTGCCGCCTGTGGGACATGGAGACACAGCAGAAGCTTGATAAAGATGTATTCCGCCGTGATTTGGGGAATCTGACAGATGCTTACGAAACCATTTTAACGAGATTGGGAGGACAATTGCATGTATAAAGTGAAGGTGTATGTGACGTTAAGGGAAAGTGTTTTGGATCCACAGGGGACGGCTGTTAAAAACTCGCTGGCGACCCACGGTTACGAAGGCATCCAGGAGGTTCGTATCGGAAAGTATATGGAGCTGACTTTGGATGAAACCGTGAAGGACGTTGATTCAGCGGTCAAGGAAATGTGCGAGCGCCTGCTGGCGAATCCGGTGATCGAGGACTACAGGTACGAAGTCGAGGAGGTTGTTGCACAGTGAAATTTGCGGTGATTGTCTTTCCGGGTTCGAACTGTGACATCGACATGTACCACGCTGTAAAAGATGAGCTTGGCGAAGAAGCGGAATATGTCTGGCATGATGCTGAAAGCCTTGAAGACTTTGATGCGGTGCTTTTGCCTGGCGGTTTTTCATATGGAGATTACTTAAGATCTGGCGCAATCGCGCAGTTCAGCAATGTCATGAAGGAAGTTGTGAAGGCTGCTGAAGCAGGAAAGCCCGTGCTAGGTGTCTGCAATGGTTTTCAGATTTTGCTTGAAGCGGGCCTGCTTCCAGGAGCGATGCGCCGCAATGACAGCCTGAAGTTCATTTGCAAGGAGGTGGAACTGAAGGTTGAGAATAAAGAAACAATGTTTTCAGCTGGCTATGAAAAAGGCGAGGTCATCACAGTTCCGGTTGCGCATGGTGAGGGCAACTATTATTGCGACGAAGAAACCCTTGCTCGTTTAAAGGCAAATAATCAAATCGTGTTCACATACAAAGGCGAGAATCCGAACGGAAGCCTTGAAAATATCGCGGGAATCATCAACGAACGAGGAAACGTCCTCGGAATGATGCCGCATCCGGAGCGCGCGGTCGATGAGCTGCTTGGCGGCGCGGACGGGTTGAAGCTTTTCAAATCGATCGTCAAACAATGGAGGGAAGCATATGCGCTTAATGCTTGAACCAAGTCCAGAGCAAATTAAACAAGATAAGATTTATCAGGAAATGGGACTGTCAGACAGCGAGTTTGCTTCTGCCGAAAAGATCCTTGGACGTACTCCTAACTATACAGAAACAGGTTTGTTCTCCGTCATGTGGTCAGAGCATTGCAGCTACAAGAACTCAAAGCCTGTGTTGAAAAAGTTCCCTGTCACCGGAGAGCGTGTTTTACAGGGGCCAGGTGAGGGAGCGGGAATCGTTGATATAGGTGATGGCCAGGCGGTCGTGTTCAAAATTGAAAGTCATAATCATCCATCTGCAATCGAGCCTTACCAGGGTGCCGCTACGGGTGTTGGCGGAATCATCCGCGACGTTTTTTCGATGGGAGCAAGGCCGATTGCTTTACTGAATTCCCTCCGATTTGGCGAACTTGAGTCACCAAGGGTGAAATATTTGTTTGAACAGGTTGTTGCCGGAATTGCCGGATATGGAAACTGCATCGGAATCCCGACAGTGGGCGGTGAAGTCCAGTTTGATGCTGCTTATGAGGGCAATCCTTTAGTTAACGCGATGTGCGTTGGACTGATCAACCACGAAGACATCAAGAAGGGCCAGGCACATGGGGTCGGCAATACGGTGATGTATGTTGGTGCGAAGACGGGACGCGACGGGATTCATGGCGCCACATTTGCGTCCGAGGAATTGACTGAGGCATCGGAAGAGAAGCGTCCGGCTGTCCAGGTCGGCGATCCGTTCATGGAAAAATTACTGCTGGAAGCTTGTCTCGAGCTTGTAAAAAATGATGCGCTTGTTGGCATCCAGGACATGGGCGCTGCTGGTTTGACCAGTTCATCTGCAGAGATGGCGAGCAAAGCGGGTTCCGGGATCGAGATGAATCTTGACCTCGTGCCGCAGCGTGAAACAGGCATGACGGCTTATGAAATGATGCTTTCCGAATCACAGGAGCGCATGCTGATTGTTGTTGAAAAAGGCCGTGAGCAGGAAATTATTGATCTTTTTTCAAAGTATGAGCTTGAAGCAGTTGCGATCGGAAAAGTAACGGACGACAGGATGCTTCGACTTTTGCATAAAGGGGAAGTGGTGGCTGAGGTTCCTGCAGATGCGCTCGCTGAAGAGGCTCCTGTCTATTACAAGCCTTCCAGTGAACCAGCTTATTTCCGTGAGTTCCAGAACATGGACAATCAGGTTCCTGAAGTCGAAAACTATGAAGCGGCTCTTTTGAAGCTGCTCCAGCAGCCAACGATTGCGAGCAAAGAGTGGGTGTATGACCAGTATGACCATATGGTGCGTACCAGCACGGTCGTTTCACCTGGTTCTGATGCAGCGGTTGTAAGGATTCGCGGCACAGAGAAGGGCCTGGCGATGACGACAGACTGCAACTCTCGCTATATCTATCTTGATCCTGAAACAGGAGGAAAGATTGCCGTTGCAGAGGCGGCGCGCAATATTGTCTGCTCTGGCGGCGAGCCATTGGCAATCACGGACTGCCTGAACTTCGGAAATCCAGAGAAGCCGGAGATTTTCTGGCAGTTTGAAAAAGCGGTCGATGGCATGAGCGAAGCGTGCCGGACATTGAGCACACCTGTTATCGGCGGAAATGTGAGTCTTTATAACGAAACGAATGGCACAGCTGTCTATCCGACACCAGTTGTCGGCATGGTCGGTCTTGTTGAAAACTTAAAGCATGTGACGACGCAGCATTATAAAAATGCCGGCGACCTGATTTATCTGCTTGGTGATACGAAGGATGAGTTTGGCGGCAGCGAGCTGCAGAAGCTTACGTATGGCCGGATTTTCGGCAAGGCGCCTGAACTTGATTTACAAGTGGAAGCCAGCTATCAAGCACAGATTTTAACAGCGATCAAAAATGGGCTTGTGGCTTCTGCGCATGATGTTGCGGAGGGCGGCGTGGCGGTTGCACTTGCTGAATCCGTGATTGGCAGCAAGGGGCTGGGAGCTAAGGTTACACTGGAAGGCAACACAGTTTCAGCCTTGTTCAGCGAATCGCAATCCCGCTTTATTTTATCGGTAAAACCAGAGCACCAGATCGAGTTTGAAAGCTTAACAGACGCGGTGCTGATTGGTGAGGTCGTTGAAACGCCAGTTTTAAAGATTGATGTCAATGGAGAGAACGTGATCAATCATGATGCAGAGGGGCTGAAAAAGGCCTGGAAAGGAGCCATCCCATGCTTGCTGAACTAAAAGGCTTGAATGAGGAATGCGGCGTTTTTGGAATCTGGGGACATCCCGAGGCAGCACAAATCACGTATTACGGCCTTCACAGCCTGCAGCATCGCGGCCAGGAAGGCACGGGAATCGTTGTCAGTGATGGTCAGCAGCTTAAGGGCCGAAAAGGCGAAGGGCTTGTGACAGAAATTTTTACGGCAGATGCGATGGACGACCTCCAGGGTGTCGGCGCCATTGGTCATGTCCGCTATGCAACTGCGGGAGGAGGCGGCTATGAGAATGTCCAGCCGCTTCTGTTCCAATCGCAAAGCGGCGGCCTGGCCCTTGCGCATAATGGCAATCTTGTAAATGCGGATGCGCTCAGGAACCAGCTTGAGGCCCAGGGAAGCATTTTTCAGACTAGCTCTGATACCGAAGTGCTCGCCCATTTGATTAAGCGAGGCGGCTTCAGCCAGCTGAGGGATCGCGTAAAAAATGCCTTGCCGATGCTGAAGGGTGCTTATGCCTTTTTGATCATGACCGAGACAGAATTCATTGTTGCGCTCGATCCGCACGGACTGCGCCCGCTCTCATTAGGCAGGCTGGGCGATGCTTATGTCGTCGCGTCTGAAACCTGCGCGTTCGACATTGTCGGAGCCGAGTTTGTCAGGGACATCCTGCCAGGCGAATTGCTCGTGATCGATGCAGACGGCCTGCATTCTGAAATGTACTCCATGAATTCAACCACGGCCATCTGTACAATGGAATATATTTATTTTTCCAGACCCGACAGCAACATCCACGGAATCAACGTCCATGCCGCACGTAAAAATCTCGGCAAGCAGCTGGCGAAGGAAGTGCCGATCGAGGCTGATGTGGTGACTGGTGTACCCGATTCCAGCATTTCTGCAGCGATTGGGTATGCAGAGGAATCTGGCATTCCTTATGAGATGGGTTTGATCAAGAACCGTTATGTCGGCCGTACCTTCATCCAGCCATCGCAGTCATTGAGGGAGCAGGGTGTGAAGATGAAGCTTTCGCCGGTGCGCGGAATTGTTGAGGGCAAGCGTGTCATCATGGTGGACGATTCGATCGTGCGCGGCACGACCAGCCGCCGGATCGTAAAAATGCTGAAGGAAGCGGGTGCGACAGAAGTACATGTCGTCATCAGCTCACCACCGATCCAGAATCCATGCTTTTACGGCATCGACACCTCGACACGTGAGGAGTTGATCGCTTCTGAACACTCAGTAGAGGAGATTCGCCAGTTAATTGGAGCAGACACATTGACGTTCTTGAGTGTCGAGGGCATGCTCGAGGCGATTGGGCGCAATGATGGCGGGGAGACCCGCGGCCAGTGCCTGGCATGCTTCACCGGGAAGTATCCAACCGAAATCTATCCGCAGGCCGTGCCTGCCGGACAGAAGTGTTGATTGGTTTTCGAGTTGTTTTTTCCAAATTTAGGATGACGGCATGATTATCACGAGTTTTCGGGCAATTATGGGCAAAGTTTCGGAGATTATGGAGATGAATTGGGAGATTCCGGACAGTGATCGGGAGAATATGAGTACTCATTAGGAGATTAGGGAAAATCATTGGGCAGCTGTGATTACTTATTAGAGGATTCCCGCTAGTAATCGAGAAAATTTGAATGTTTTTTCCGGGAATCCGCGGTGAGACCGTACATTCAGGTGCATTTCGTGGAACGATTGAACAAAAAACAGGTAACTAAAGAAAACAGCCAAATCGGAGGTAGTGAACATGGCAAATGCGTATAAGCAGGCTGGTGTGGATATTGAGGCCGGGTATGAAGCGGTCGAACGGATTAAAAAGCATGTGACCCGAACGGTCAGGCCTGGTGTAATGGGTGCGCTGGGCGGATTCGGCGGTATGTTCGACCTTTCCAGCCTTGGGCTGAAGGAGCCGGTGCTCGTTTCAGGTACGGATGGTGTCGGCACTAAGCTGATGCTGGCCTTTATGATGGATCGCCATGATACAATCGGCATAGACGCGGTCGCGATGTGTGTGAATGACATCGTCGTCCAGGGAGCAGAACCTTTATATTTCCTTGATTACATCGCCTGCGGCAAGGCTCAGCCTGAAAAAATCGAGGCGATTGTCAAAGGGATTGCCGATGGCTGTGAGCAGGCCGGATGTGCGCTTGTCGGTGGTGAAACTGCCGAAATGCCGGGGATGTACTCTCCGGAAGAATATGATCTGGCTGGGTTTGCGGTGGGAGCCTGTGAAAAAGCAGATATTATCACAGGACAAAAAATCAAAGCAGGCGATGTGCTGATCGGGCTGGCGTCGAGCGGTATCCACAGCAATGGTTACTCGCTTGTGCGCAAGGTGTTTTTTGAACAGGCCGGCTGGGAGCTTGACCGCCATGTCGAGGAGTTCGGCTGCACGCTTGGGGAAGAGCTGCTCAAGCCGACGCGGATATATGTAAAATCGGTGCTTGCCGCGATGAAGCAGTTCGAGCTTAAAGGTCTTGCCCACATCACGGGCGGCGGATTTATTGAAAATATCCCAAGGATGCTTCCGGAAGGGCTTGGCGCTGAAATCGAGGAAGGCAGCTGGGAGATTCCGCAGGTATTCAAAACATTGGAATCTTTAGCACAACTTGATCGTACGGACATGTATAATACATTTAATATGGGCATTGGGATGGTAGCTGTTGTCGATAGTGAAATCGCCCATGAAGTTGCAGCGTTTTTTAACGAGCAGGGCGAGAAGGCTGCTATAATAGGCGCAGTTACCGGTTCTGAAGGAATCCAGATGAAAATGGCTGGTGAGCAGGCATGAAAAAAATAGCTGTTTTTGCATCGGGCAGCGGGAGCAACTTTCAGGCAATCGCGGTCGCGGCCCAGGCCGGCACATTGAAGGCTGACATCAGCCTGCTCGTTTGCGACAAGCCGGGCGCTTTTGCAATCGATCGCGCTGAAATGCTTGGAATTCCTGCATTCGTCATCAGCCCGAAGAGCTATCCTTCCAAGGCAGCATATGAGGCAGAGATTTTGCAAAAACTCGCTGGTCTTGAAATCGAGATGATTGTCCTTGCTGGCTACATGCGCCTGATCGGGCCGACACTTCTCGAGGCGTATGAAGGAAAGATAGTCAATATCCACCCGTCATTATTGCCTGCTTTTCCTGGAAAGGATGCGATTGGCCAGGCGCTGGCAGCTGGTGTGGAGAAAACCGGAGTGACGATCCATTACGTCGATGAAGGGATGGATACCGGACCGGCCATCGCAAGTGCGACAGTTAAAATCGCGCCAGGCGAGACGAGAGAGACACTTCAAAAGAAAATACAGCGGATTGAACACAGCCTGTTTCCAGAGGTGTTGGAGCAGCTGTTGAACGGAGAAGGGGAGGCAGTACAATGGGAAAAAAGCGTGCACTGATCAGTGTTTCAAATAAGGAAGGAATTGTCGAATTAGCGAAAGAGCTTGTACAGCTTGGATTTGAAATCGTCTCGACAGGAGGTACAAAGCAGGCGCTTAAGGATGGCGGCGTCCCGGTCATCGGCATCAGCGATGTGACAGGTTTCTCGGAGATCCTTGAAGGGCGGGTGAAGACGCTTCATCCAAAAATTCATGGCGGCCTGCTTGCGAAGTATGACGATCCATCCCACCAGGCTCAGCTATCTGAAAATGAAATCGAGAAAATTGAGCTTGTCTGCGTGAATTTGTATCCTTTTAAAGAAACAATCTCAAAACCTGGTGTTACGCCTGAGGATGCGATCGAAAACATCGACATCGGCGGCCCGGCGATGCTGCGTGCCTCTGCGAAAAACCATCAATACATAACAGTAATTGTCGACCCTGCGGATTACCAGCAGGTGATTGAAGAGTACAAAAGTCAGAATGAAACCACCCTCGAAACCCGCCGACGCCTGGCTGCGAAAGTATTCCGCCACACGGCTGCCTATGATGCGCTGATTGCAGAATACATGACCAACCTTGCGGGCGAGGAACAGCCGGAAAAAATGACGGTGACTTACGAATTGAAGCAAAGTCTGCGCTATGGAGAAAATCCTCATCAAAAAGCAGCTTTTTACCAGAAGCCGCTTGGCTCGGCATTTTCGGTTGCGGCAGCGGAACAGCTTCACGGAAAAGAGCTTTCCTATAACAATATTAACGATGCTAACGCTGCCTTGCAGATTGTAAAAGAATTTACTGAACCCGCAGCGGTTGCGGTCAAGCATATGAACCCTTGCGGAGTTGGCACTGGAAAAGATATTTTTGATGCTTTTGGAAAAGCATTTGAAGCAGATCCTGTTTCGATTTTTGGCGGCATTATCGCCCTGAACCGCGAAGTGGACGGAGAAACTGCCCGAAAGCTATATGAAATATTCCTTGAGATTATCATTGCGCCTTCATTTAGTGAGGAGGCCATAGAAATTTTAACGGCCAAGAAAAATCTTCGTTTATTGAAGGTCTCATTTGACGGGGAAGCTTCAAAGGAAAACACACTGTCCTCGATTGAAGGCGGATTGCTCCTCCAGGAACAGGATGCTTTTGGCTTTGAGGAGGCAGAAATTTCTGTACCGACGAAACGTGAACCGACGGAAGCCGAGTGGGAAGCGTTAAAGCTAGGCTGGAAGGTTGTTAAGCATGTTAAGTCAAATGCAATCGTTGTATCAGATAAAGATATGACCTTAGGGATTGGAGCCGGACAAATGAACCGTGTCGGTGCCGCTAAAATTGCCCTTGAACAGGCTGGTTCGAAAGCGGATGGAGCAGCACTCGCATCGGACGCGTTCTTCCCGATGGACGACACCGTCGAGGCAGCGGCAAAAGCCGGTGTCACTGCGATTATCCAGCCAGGCGGATCTGTCCGCGACACTGATTCAATCAAAAAAGCGGATGAATATGGCATTGCGATGGTGTTTACAGGCGTAAGGCATTTCAGGCATTAATGGATGGCCTAATGCGGTTTTTGGGCTTGAGTAAGGTGTCAATTTAATCAGTTATCCTGAAATTTACGGGGGTGCGTGTTATGAAGGTTCTTGTGGTTGGCAAAGGCGGCCGTGAGCATGCGATTTGCCGGAAGATCAGCGAAAGTCCGCTTGTGTCAGAGGTATTGGCGGCACCGGGAAATCCAGGGATGGCAGACTATGCTAAGCTAGTGGCGATCAATGAAAACGAATTGGATAAACTTGTTTCTTTTGCGAAGGAGGAGCAAGTCGGTCTGACAATCATCGGGCCTGAGGTTCCTCTGCTTGAGGGTCTGGCAGATCGTTTCATTGAGGAAGGGCTGAAGGTGTTCGGTCCGCGTAAAGCTGCGGCAATCATTGAGGGAAGCAAGTCGTTCGCGAAGGATCTTATGAAAAAGTACGGCATCCCAACTGCAGCGTATGAAACATTCACAGATTATTCGGAAGCACGTGATTATCTTGCCCAAGTTGGAGCGCCGATTGTCATAAAGGCGGACGGACTCGCGGCTGGCAAGGGTGTTGTCGTGGCGATGACAGTACAGGAAGCAGAACAGGCTTTGCAGGAAATGATGCTGGAGAGTAAATTCGGCGAGGCTTCTGCGAGCGTGGTAATGGAGCAATTTTTAACAGGAGAAGAGTTCTCGCTGATGGCGTTTGTGAACGGGGATCGTGTGATTCCACTGGAAATCGCTCAGGACCATAAGCGTGCCTTTGATGGAGATAAAGGGCCGAATACCGGCGGCATGGGGGCGTATTCACCAGTGCCGCATATCAGTAAGGAATCAATCGAGGTTGCAGTGGAGCAAATCCTTAAACCGGCGGCGATTGCGATGGAGATGGAAGGGCGCAGCTTTACCGGAATTCTGTATGCAGGGCTGATTGAAACAGTGGACGGTCCTAAGGTGATTGAGTTCAACGCGCGCTTCGGCGATCCGGAAACACAAGTGATTTTGCCAAGGATGAAATCAGATCTGGTCAAAGTCATGCTAGAAGTGCTGGAAGGAAATAAGCCAGAGATTGAATGGCATGATGAAGCAGTGGTCGGCGTAGTCGTCGCGGCCAAAGGCTATCCTGAGGAATATGAAAAAGGCGCTGTATTGAAGGGTCTTGAAAATATATCGCAGGTATTTCATGCAGGCACGGCGAAAAACAGTCGTGGTGAGTTTGTAACCAATGGCGGCAGAGTGCTGCTTGTCGGGGCAAAAGCGTCTTCATTAAAAGAAGCACAGCAAAAGGTATATGCTGAGCTTGAGAAACTGGACTGCCCGGAAACCTTTTACCGAAAGGACATAGGCAGCAGAGCTATCGGGCACGTCTCCTGTTAGAGCCCTTAGCGTAAACAAGCACAAGAGCGATGATGCTACCGATCAATGCAATCCATACGAAGCTGACATCCATTATATATTCCCAAAACATAGTATCATCTCCTTTAGATTAAGCCCCCGGTTTATTGGGGGCTTTTTAATTATGGCTCTTTTCTCAAACTTTGTTGCTATTGACTACATTGAATGACCTAACTTTCTTCGCAAAGTTGATCTTTTTATGAGAAAAGAGCCTGCAAACTTAATACCGACCTCCAAAATAACCTTTTATTACGTTAAAATCGGCAGTAGGATTTTAACAACAATCTTTACGAAAATAATTATTACATCAACTCGGGTTATAAGGAATCCAGCCTTCAGAATCCCCATTTTCAGCGTTCCGATCCTCCATCATGTCCTGGCCTTTTTCGTATGCGGCAGTCAGCGGACAATAGCGGACAATTCCTTCTCCGACCTTCATTGCGCCCATCATCGCCATGAAAATATAGGAATCCCTCCAGGGCCGTTTCACCATTTTCGATGTCGACCATGCCAGAATTGTAAGACCTGCTGTAATCCTGATCAGCGCGTTGATCATTCCGATATTCGGACGTACATTCATATCCTCATCGCTCCTTTACACCATTTTTACAGTTAATTTGAAATTCTTTAATGCGTTAAACAATGAAATATGTTACGATAGTACAATAATGTAAGGGCTTTCTTTTTAAGTGAATTACGATTTAAGCATGAGGCTCTGTTAAATCCATGTTATATATAACACTCTGTTGATTGAAGCGGAAGGCGTGTAGAATCCTCGGAAATTGCTAATGCAATTTCCTCGTGCGTGGGCCAATTTCGCAGAAGCCTTTCAATGTCCTGCGGGATCAGCCGGCTAGGTGAGACCCCGCAGGAGTTTGCGACGAGGAGGCTCAGCGCCGGCCCCGCGGAAAGCGAAGCGCCTGGAACGAAAATCAACAGCCATTTTTAACAGAGCCCTAACATAGAGAAAAGGGGAACATGGTATGGAACAACGTTATCGATGGAAAAACAAACAATTGCGCGACCATGCTGCTGTTTTGGACGGCACCCTTTCACCGACGGTTCTATTGAAGAATGCGACATATTTGAACCAGACATTCCGCAAGTGGATGACTGCGAACATTTGGATTTACAATGACAGGGTTGTGTATGTTGGTGAAAACCTGCCTGAAAATACAAAGCAATGTGAAATAGTGGATTGCACCTGGATGAAGCTGGTGCCGGGCTATATTGAACCTCATGCCCATCCATTTCAACTTTATAATCCCCATTCTTTCGCTGCCTATGCATCCCAGACGGGGACGACAACACTGATTAATGACAATATGGTGCTGGCTTTACAATTAGGAAAAAAGAAAGCGTTTTCTTTTATAAATGAGCTGAATGATAATCCGGTCACAATGTACTGGTGGTGCCGTTTTGATGCCCAGACTGAAATCCAGCATGAGGAGGAAGTCTTCTCCAACAGCAATGTAAGGGCATGGCTTGAGCATGAGAATGTCGTCCAGGGCGGTGAGCTGACGAGCTGGCCGAAGCTGATGAACGGCGACGACATGATCCTTCACTGGATGCAGGAAACGAAGCGCCATCACAAGAAAATTGAGGGGCATTTTCCTGGTGCATCAGAAAAGACGCTGGCGAAGATGATGCTGTTTGGCGCGGATTGCGACCATGAGGCGATGACTGGCGAGGAAGTCCGCAGAAGGCTGATGCAAGGTTATATGGTTTCCTTGAGGCATTCATCGATCAGACCGGATTTGCCGAAGCTTCTCGATGAGATCCATGAACTGGATATTGCGGTGTACGATCGGTTTATGATGACAACGGACGGGGCATCGTCTGCGTTTTACGAAAATGGCGTGATCGATGAACTGATCCGCATTGCCATCGATCGAGGCGTCCCAGTCATTGATGCTTATAATATGGCAAGTATCAACGTGGCCCGTTATTATAACTTCGAGCATCTTCACGGCAATATTGCGACAGGCCGGGTTGCGAACATCAATATTTTGAGTGACGAGTTGAACCCGACACCTGTGTCAGTATTAGCAAAAGGCCAGTGGGTAAAGCGTGATGGAGAAGCGATCGATGCAGCGAAAGAAATGGACTGGACTCAAATGGGATTTGAGCCGCTTAAAATGGATTGGGACCTGACGGTGGATGATATGCAATTCTCGATGCCTTTTGGAATAAAAATGGAGAATTCGGTCATTACAAAACCGTACTCAATTTCAATTGATGTGTCCGCTGAGGAATTATCTTCAAATCATGATGAGTGCTTTTTCATGCTGATCGACCGTCATGGCAAATGGCGTATCAATACCATGCTGAAAGGGTTCGCGACAGACTTGCAGGGACTGGCAAGCTCGTTTTCCAATACTGGAGACATCATTCTGATTGGTAAAAATAAGCAGGATATGATGGCTGCTTTTAACAGGATGAAGGAACTTGGCGGTGGCATTGTAGCGTGTGAAAATGGCGTGACTGTCAGGGAAATCCCGTTGAGGCTGCAGGGCATCATGTCGAGCCATCCTGTGACTGAGCTGATGGCTGAGGAGAAGAAGCTGCTTGACTATTTAAAGGAAAAAGGCTACAAATTCGCCGATCCGATTTATTCACTATTATTCTTCAGTTCAACGCATTTACCATATATCCGTATCACACAGGAGGGTATCTATGATGTGATGAAAAAAACGGTACTCTTTCCAACGATAATGCGTTAAAATATAAAAGTGCATCTAGACATAGACAGCCATGAACGAACTGGGAGTTCAAGGGGTGGCTCAATAATGAAAAAATGGATCGCTGTGCTGGCAGCCGCAATTTTTCTTACGGCGGGGTGCAGCAGTAAAGAGACAGAGAAAAAAGAAGCAACAGAACATAAAGAAAAAGAGATTGTAGTAGATGAGGTTGTTCCACCGGAGGAACTTCCTTATCAATTCCCGCTGTCCGGGATGGGTACTGCAGAAGAGAGCTTCGACCGGGCAGTGGCCGTGGTGGTCAATAACCACCCAAAGGCGCGGCCGCAATCAGGTCTTGACAAAGCTGACATCGTCCACGAGGTTCTTGCTGAAGGAGACGTGACAAGGTTCATCGCGATTTTTCAAAGTGAACATCCTGAAAAAATAGGGCCGGTCCGCAGCGCGAGGGAATACTTTATCGACCTGGCATCCGGATATGACAGCTTTTTTATCGCCCACGGCTACAGTCCTGAAGCGAAGGACATGCTTGAACGCGGAGTGATCGATAACATCAACGGCATGCAGTATGATGGAACATTGTTCAAACGGGCCGATTTCCGCAAGGCGCCTCATAATTCTTATATTACCTATAAGAATATTGTGAAGGGAGCGGAAAAGAAAGGCTACGCACTTGATGAAGCACCGGCTTCTGCAGTATTCTTGAGCAGTGAGGAAGCGGAAGGCCTTGAAGGTGCTCCAGCCGGGGAAATCATGGTCAACTACGGAACGCCGTCGTTCGATGCGATCTACGAATATGACGCGCAACAACAGAAGTACCACCGTTTTAATGGCAGTGAGGAAAGTGTTGACTTTGAATCGAAGGAACCAATTCTGATTGACAACATCCTTGTCGTGCAAATGGACCATCGCATCGTGGATGATGTGGGCCGCAGGGTCATTGACATGGCATCCGGCGGCAAGGGATATCTGTTCCAAAAAGGCAAAGTGAATGAGATACAATGGAAAAATGAAGCTGGCAGAATCGTCCCTTATAAGGATGGAGCAAGAGCTGGTTTCGTTCCCGGGAAAACATGGATCAACATTGTCCCATCGATCAGCGATGTCTCATTCGACTCTCAACAATAAAATTCTGAGTGAAATAAGGGGTAGACTATATGCAAATTGATAAATTAAGAGGCAAGGAACTCGATCAATTATTCAAGGCGATTTTATCGCTGAAAGATCTCGATGAGGCGTATCGCTTCTTCGACGACCTGGCGACAGTGAACGAAATCCAGTCACTTGCACAGCGCCTTGAGGTTGCCCGCATGCTTCGCGAGGGCAAGACTTATCACAAGATCGAAACAGAAACAGGCGCGAGCACGGCAACGATTTCCCGTGTGAAGCGATGCCTGAACTATGGAAACGATGCATACGAAATGGCGCTCGAAAGATTGAAAGAGCAGGACAACGCTGAAAAAGCGAAATAGTATTTTGATGAAGGACGGAACCAGGTATGGTTCCGTTCTTTTTTATGGGTGGAAAAATTGGAAAAAAGCGCAGGTAATTTCCAATTCGCTATAAAAAAAAAAAAGTCGCTATAAAAAAATTTTTTTCGCTATAAAAAAGAAAAAGTCGCTATAAAAAAATAATTCTTCATTATATCGGCCTAATCTGTTCGAATAAGATTACCCACCTCAACAAAAAACTGCTAATAAAATTGGAAAAACAGACTGTAAATTTCCAGTTCGCCAATAAAAATAAAAAGTCGCCAATAAAATCTTATTTTCGCCAATAAATCCTGTGAAATCGCCAATAAAACTGTGAACTCCGCTAATAAGACAGGTTAACCTTGTTCCTAGGAAGTCTGGCAGTCTATCTTGGCGAAAAAGAGATTATCAGCTTCTTCGGACTTGATCCAATCTATCTTGCGCTGATTGTCAGCGGTATCAGCTTCTATGTTTTTTCAAGGTTGTTCACCGAGCAATATGAGCACCGAGATTTATAATTTTACATCAAAAAGCGTTCCGGCATTTGGAGCGCTTTTTTCATATGTTTCCTTTTTTATATACAGGCAACAAATGCTATAATGGTGGAATGGATAGATAGAATGGGGGCAATTCAAGGATGTACGATGTTCGCGAGTGGAGACATGTGTTCAAGCTCGATCCAAATAAAGAGATAACTGATGAAGAATTAGATAGAATTTGCGAGTCTGGAACCGACGCGATCATGGTGGGAGGGACGGATGGAGTCACTCTTGAAGGAGTCCTTGATTTGATGTCCCGAGTCCGCCGCTACACGGTTCCATGCATTCTCGAGGTTTCGACGATTGACTCGATCACACCGGGATTCGATTTTTATTTTATCCCGACAGTATTGAACAGCCGCAATCCACAGTGGATCACCGGCCTGCACCATGAGGCGGTCAAGGAGTATGGCGACCTGATGGATTGGGACGAGCTGAAAATGGAAGGCTATTGCATCCTGAATCCGGATTGCAAGGCGGCTAAGCTTACTGATGCGAAGACGGAGCTTTCGATTGACGATGTACGGGCATACGCGATGATGGCAGAAAAAATGTTCAGCCTGCCGATTTTCTATTTGGAATACAGCGGGGTATATGGCAATCCTGAGTATGTTAAAGCAGCCAAAGGCGTCCTCGAAAAAACGGTTCTCTTTTACGGCGGAGGAATTGAAACAGCGCAGCAGGCAGAAGAAATGGCCGGGCATGCCGATGTCATCGTGGTTGGGAATGTTGTATACAGCAACCTTGATGAGGCATTGAAGACTGTAGCTGCAGCAAAGAAATAACGAAGTTGTATATAAGGATTTTATGAGATAAAATAAGAACAAATGTTTGTATGGTGGTGACGAGTGTGCAATTTTTAACGGATAAATTATTGAATGGCTTGAACCCTGAGCAGCAGAAGGCGGTCAAGGCAGTGGACGGGCCTTTGCTATTGATGGCAGGGGCAGGCTCTGGTAAAACAAGAGTCCTGACACACAGAATTGCGTATTTAATGGTGGAAAAAGGGGTAAATCCTTATAACATCCTTGCAATTACGTTTACGAATAAAGCAGCGCGTGAAATGCGCGAGAGGATCCAGAAAATGATGGGCGGAGCGGCAGACGATATCTGGATTTCGACGTTCCACTCAATGTGTGTGCGCATTTTGCGCAGGGACATCGACCGTCTTGGCTATAACCGCAACTTCACGATCCTTGACTCGACTGACCAGCAGTCTGTCATCAAGTCGATTTTGAAGGACAAGAATATGGATCCGAAAAAATATGATCCTCGTGCGATCCTTGGAACGATTAGCTCGGCGAAGAACGAGTTGATTACGCCCGAGGAATATGCGAAGTCGGCGGGGGATTATTTTTCCCAGAAGGTCAGCGATGTGTATACGGAATACCAGCGCAGGCTGCGAAAAAATAACGCGCTCGATTTCGACGACTTGATCATGACGACGATCACGCTGTTCATCCGCGTGCCGGAAGTGCTGGAGTACTACCAGCGCAAGTTCCAGTACATCCATGTCGATGAGTATCAGGATACGAACAGGGCACAATACATGCTTGTAAAATTGCTTGCGCAAAGATTCCAGAACCTATGTGTCGTAGGTGACTCGGACCAGTCGATCTATCGCTGGCGCGGTGCCGATATTACGAACATCCTTTCATTTGAAAAGGACTACCCAAGGGCAAGCGTCATTTTGCTAGAGCAGAACTACCGCTCGACAAAGAAGATTTTGCTGGCGGCGAATATGGTCATCCAGAACAACATGAACCGCAAGCCGAAAAACCTTTGGACAGAGAACCCAGAGGGAAACAAAATCATGTACTATCGCGCGGACAGCGAACAGGGCGAGGCGCAGTTTGTCATCGGCAAAATCCAGGAGCAGCTTCGCAATGGCCGCAAGCTGTCTGATATCGCGATTCTTTACCGTACGAACGCCCAGTCTCGTGTGATCGAGGAATCTTTCTTGAAGTCGAACATCGATTACTCAATCGTCGGCGGCATCAAGTTCTATGACAGGAAGGAAATCAAGGATATCCTTGCCTACCTTCGCTTGATTTCGAATCCTGATGATGATATTAGTTTGCAGAGGATCATTAATGTTCCGAAGCGCGCGATCGGTTCAACCTCGATTGATAAAATCGCCAACTTTGCGACAATGCATGATTTGTCGATGTTCCAGGCCTTGGAGACGATTGAAATGATCGGCCTGAGCCCGAAAGCCGAAAAAGCTGCAGCGGAATTCCGCAACCTGGTCAGCAATTACACTCATCAGCAGGAATATCTGTCCGTGACGGAGCTGGTAGAGGAAGTTCTTGATAAAACAGGCTACCGTGACATGTTGAAGGCGGAAAAATCGTTGGAGTCACAGAGCCGACTTGAGAACATAGATGAATTTTTAACGGTAACAAAAAGCTTTGAAGAAAGCAGTGAAGACAAGAGTCTGGTCGCATTCCTGACAGATTTGGCACTTGTCGCTGATATTGACCGCCTGGATGATGACGGCGAGAAAAAAACAGATTTCGTCACATTGATGACACTGCACTCAGCCAAGGGACTCGAGTTCCCCGTTGTCTTCCTGATTGGTATGGAAGAGGGAGTATTCCCGCACAGCCGCTCCTTGATGGAGGAGGATGAGATGGAGGAAGAACGCCGTCTTGCCTATGTAGGAATAACCCGTGCCGAAGAAGAACTATTCATCACGAATGCACAGATGCGTACCCTTTTCGGCCGTACCAATATGAACCCGGAATCACGGTTCATTAAGGAAATACCGGCTGATTTGGTTGAAGACGCCGTTCCGAAAGTGAGAAGGCCTGCGCCAGCAAGCGGCGGTAGACCTGCCCCTTCAGCAAGACCGTCCATGCCGACTCGCGGTGCTGTCTCCCGTCCGGTCGCAGCTGCAAGCGGCGGCGAAGGCATCGATTGGAAGGTTGGCGACAAAGCCCAGCATGGCAAGTGGGGAACAGGAACGGTTGTCAGCGTAAAAGGGTCAGGAGAAGGCACAGAGCTTGACATTGCATTCCCAAGCCCAACAGGAATCAAGCGATTGCTGGCTAAGTTCGCACCGATTACAAAGGCTTAAACAATTTTAATAACACATTGAATACTGTCTAGCTCCAGCGCCTAGCCCCTCGAGTCGCTTGTCTGGGCTGACCAAGGCGCTTGCGCTTTCTGTTTTCACTTCATTTATGAAAGGGCTGGATTTATGGATTTTCAAAGTGCTGAGAGAAAAGCCAAGGATTTGCAAAATCTGCTTAATCAATATAGTTATGAATATCATGTTCTTGACCAGCCGTCGGTTCCGGATGCGGAGTATGACAGGCTTTTGAGGGAACTGATTGAAATCGAGGAGCAATTCCCTGAACTGCAGACTCCCGACTCTCCTACACAGCGTGTTGGCGGCGAGATTTTAACGATGTTCAATAAGGTGCAGCATGCAATTCCGATGCTGAGCCTGGGAAATGCCTTCGATGAGCAGGACCTGCGGGATTTTGACCGCCGTGTCCGCCAGGGTGTTGGCGACAATGTTTCTTATGTTTGCGAACTGAAGATCGATGGTCTGGCAGTTTCGCTTATTTATGAGGACGGGATGCTTGTCCGAGGTGCGACTCGCGGTGATGGAACGACTGGTGAGGATATTACGTCTAATCTGAAGACGATCCGTTCTTTGCCGATTCGCTTGAAAGAGCAGGTTTCGCTTGAGGTGCGCGGTGAGGCGTTCATGCCGAAGAAATCATTCGAAGCATTAAACAAAGCAAGAAAAGAGCTTGAAGAAGAACCTTTTGCCAACCCGCGTAATGCGGCCGCTGGCTCCCTTCGCCAGCTTGATCCGAAGATTGCTGCTTCAAGAAATCTGGATGTATTCCTATATGGTATTGCAAATGTCGGTAATACCGGAATCCGCGCACATAGCGAGGGACTGGATTATCTGGAGAATCTTGGATTTAAAACCAATAAAGAGCGCCGGAAAGTTGACAGCATTGAAGGTGTTATCGAGTATGTGAACAGCTGGGTCGAAAAGCGCCCTGACCTGCCATACGATATTGATGGAATTGTAATCAAGGTTGATTCACTCGACCAGCAGGCTGAGCTTGGGACGACAGCGAAGAGTCCTAGGTGGGCGGTCGCTTATAAATTCCCTGCCGAAGAAGTCGTGACAACTTTGAAGGAGATTGAATTGAGCGTTGGCCGCACAGGTGTCGTCACACCGACTGCCATCCTTGAACCAGTCCAGGTAGCTGGTACTACCGTTGGACGTGCTTCCTTGCACAATGAAGACTTGATCCGGGAAAAAGATATCAAAATCGGTGATAAAGTTGTCATCAAAAAAGCAGGAGATATTATCCCGGAAGTTGTTAATGTCCTTGCTGAACAGCGCACAGGCGATGAAGTCGAGTTCCACATGCCTACAGAATGCCCTGAATGCGGCAGCGAGCTTGTCAGGATTGAAGGAGAAGTCGCGCTTCGCTGTATCAATCCGAAATGCCCTGCACAAATCAGGGAAGGCCTGATCCACTTCGTTTCCCGTGATGCGATGAATATTGACGGACTCGGAGAAAGAGTGGTCAGCCAACTGTTTGTACAAGAGCTGATCAAGGATGTAGCCGACATTTATAAGCTGACACGCGAGCAGCTTCTGGCTCTTGAGCGAATGGGCGAGAAGTCCGTCAACAATTTGCTGTCAGCAATCGAAGCCACGAAGGATAATTCATTGGAAAAGCTATTGTTCGGACTGGGTATCCGTCTGGTTGGGGCAAAAGCCGCAAAGACTTTGGCTCAGGAATTTGAAACAATGGATCATTTGATGAAGGCGACGAAGGAAGAATTGACGGCCATTAATGAAATCGGCGACAAAATGGCCGACTCCATCGTTACATTCTTTGACAGTGATGAAGTGCGCGAGCTGGTTTCCGAGCTGAAGGCTGTCGGCGTCAATATGGAATACAAAGGGCCTAAGAAGGTTACCGCTGAAGAATCGGATTCATTTTTTGCCGGCAAAACAATCGTGTTGACCGGGAAGCTCGAGCAAATGGGCCGAAACGAAGCAAAAGAAAAAATTGAGGCGCTCGGCGGCAATGTAGCCGGAAGCGTCAGCAAGAAAACGGATTTACTCATTGCCGGGGAAGATGCAGGTTCAAAGCTGACAAAAGCAGAGAGCCTGGGGATTGAAGTGTGGAACGAGGAGAGAATGCTTGAAGAATTAAATAAATAAGCTCTTTTCGTAAGCTTTGTTGCTTTTACATCCAAAGTAAAAACCGGCTTTTGGGTTTTTACGGATATTTCCGCATCTCCGGTTCGGAAGTCTCCTCGAAAAGAACCCGATACTTTAAGGAATGCGGTTATTAATATGAGTTCGAAAAGCTGCAATGACTGCGAAAACAGCTAATAGATAAGAGGTGTACACGCCATGAGGAAGCTCTCAATGGTCGCTCTATCTCTTGTCCTTTTGCTGACGGCCTGTGCCCCTAATTTTCAAAAGCAGGAAGAGGTCGTCCAGGAGAAGGATGATGAAACAAAGGAAAAAGCGATTATTCCGAAATATAAGATTTCGGACAAATACTACCGTACTATTATGCCGTTCGAGCCTGGGGAAGCCCGCGGCATGGTCGTTAACAATCTGAATACGCGTTATGACATCACCGAGTTCGAGACCGGACTGATGAGGGTTGCCCAAAACTCTTTCCCAACAGACAAGTATGTCTTTAAAGAAGGCCAGTATCTCGACAGCAGTACCGTAGCATCCTGGCTGGAACGCGAAATGACTCCGGCTCAGGTCGATGCTAAGGAAAAAGAATTGCAGGCTAAGGCTAAAAAAGAAAATAGTAATAAAAAGGTCACAGTGAAAAACCTGGGTCTGAATCCTGCCAATTCTGGCAAGGGCGACGCCCATGAACAGAATAAAAAGAATCCTATTTATCTAGCACATATCCTGGAGCATAATTATCTCGTCCAATCAGGGGAAAAGGATACGTACCAGCTTGGCGGCATCGCCATTGGACTGGCACTTAATTCCGTCCATTATTATCAAGAGGTTGAATTTGGGGCAGTATTTGAGAAGAATATTTCCCGATCCGTTCTTGAAGCTGAAGGGAAGAAAATTGCCCAGGAAGTCGTCAACAGGTTAAGAGGAATCGAAGAACTAAAAAATATACCGATTACCATCGGATTGTTTGAACAGGAAAGCCGATCTTCTGTTGTTCCTGGCAACTTTTTCACCTATGCAGAAGTATCACAGGGCAGCAACAATATCGGCAGCTGGAAGGATGTAAAAGAAGAATACATCCTGTTTCCGTCGGATAAAGCCGAGAAGGAACACCGGGATGACCTGACATTTTTCCAGAATTTCAAGCAGGATGTTGAGGAATATTTCCCTAACTTCAACGGCGTCATCGGCAAAGGCTTTTATCTGGATGGCCAGCTTCAGGAAATAAACATCGAAATACCGATCCAGTTCTACGGCGAAGCCGAGGCTATTGGCTTCACCCAGTATGTAACGGGACTGGTCATGGAGCACTTCCCTAACTACATTTCCGTGCAGGTCAGCGTATCATCCGTACTGGGGCAGGAAGCCTTGATCGTTAAAAAGCCGGATCAGGATGAACCATTTGTGCATATTTATCAGTAACGAGTAAAGGGCTTTAGTCCTTTACTTTTTTTATTAAAGAAAAGTAAAGCAAACACTGCAAATTTAATTTTAGATTCCAAAAAGAGAAATATTTAAGCAAGGTAATAAAACCCGGATTTGCTAGTTTAATAAATAGTTATTCTTCACTTGGACCCGTATTTTCCACTATGACTTTCCATCTATAAAATTATTTAGTAAACCAAAATATTATGACTATTCTATCAATTTGATTCCATTGCTGACTTATCATTTTATATTTTCCAATATTTATAATAACCTTACACTGTAAGCACTTACATATCGAAGGGAGGAGAAGAAAGTAACTTATTTGTGAAAATAAAGTCTATAGGAGGAATAAAATGAAGAAACTAAGTACCATGATTAGCGTTCTTGTGTTAGCTTCAACTCTTGTAGTGCCACTTGGAAGTAATGCTCAATCTTCTAACGACCTCAACTATCCTGATCCGCCAACAGATAAAGCAAGGAATGGTATGGTTCAAAGAATCATTGCCCATATGTCTGATAAAGAGAAAATCGGACAACTTGTGATGCCTTCTACTCATGATAATCAAAACCAAATGCCAGATGAACGCACTCGAAAATTAATTGAAGAGTACAATGTCGGTTCTGTCATAGTTTATGGTGACAGAGATGCAAAGAAAACCGCTGAATACAATAACCAGTTGCAAGGATGGGCTTCCCAAACCCGTTTGAATATTCCATTATTTATATCTGCCGACTTGGAATATGGCTCTGTCCAGCATGTTTCTGATGGTACAGCCTTCCCGCGTCAAATGGGGATTGGTGCAACAAGAGATCTTCAAGCTGCAGAAGAAGTAGCTAAAATTACAGCCATTGAGTCAAAGGCGACGGGATTTAACTGGAACTATTCCCCTGTAGCGGATGTCAACACAAATCCGGCCAATCCAGTCATTGGTGTCAGGTCCTTCAGCGAAAAAACTGAACTTGTATCAGATATGACCAAAGCGCAAATCAAGGGGTATCAGGATAACGGTGTCTTAGCAACAGCCAAACACTTCCCAGGTCACGGTGATACCAGTGTCGATTCGCATTATGGACTGGCTGCGGTCACCTATGATCGTGAAACGCTGGAGGAAGTACATTTACCACCGTTTAAAGCGGCAATTGATGCTGGTATAGATTCCATTATGACAGCTCACGTCATCATTAATGCTATTGACCCTGAGCTTCCAGCGACTCTTTCTAAAAAAGTCCTTACTGGGCTCCTTCGTGAAGAAATGGGCTTTGATGGCATAATAGTCACTGATGCAATGAGTATGCATGCGATTGATAAAGAGTGGGGCGCAGGCGAGGCAGGTGTGATGGCGATTAATGCTGGCGCTGATATTGTTATGGCAACCGGAACATATGAACAGCAACTTGAAACTTATGATGCGTTATATAATGCTTTGAAATCAGGTGATTTAACGGAAAAGAGGGTTGACGAATCTATAAAAAGAATTCTGACGGCAAAGTTTAAATATGATTTATTCAATGACCGTTATGACGACCCTGCAACTGCAACAAAGGTTGTCAATACTACTGCCCACAAAGAAGCAGCGTCAGAGGTAGCTAGAAAGTCAATAACTCTGTTGAAAAATGATGGAGTACTGCCGTTTGAGACAGCTAATGACGAAACTACACTTGTTGTTGGTCCCAAAATTTATGGATCAGCTAAACATATCAGTGAAGTCATAAATGCTGTGGATGCTAAGACTTCAGAAACAGTGCTGAGTGCGATTACCGAGACGAACTCTACTAATGCTGATATTGCAAACGCAGTTCAATTGGCAGAACAGGCAGATCGAATAATAGTAGCCACTTTCTCACCGGGTGAACTAGCTGAAGGACAGGTGGATTTGGTACAAGCTTTAAAGGCTACTGGTAAGCCAGTTGTAGCACTATCATTGGGATTGCCTTATGATATAAAACATTTCCCTGAAGTAGATGCATATTTAGCATCCTATGCTATTGAGCGGTGGGGCTCACCCGTCCCAACCTCATGGAACGCCGCAGTTGATGTTATCTTTGGTGCTCAGCCGGGAGGAAGGCTGCCGGTGAACATCGAAGGGTTTTATCAATTTGGGGACGGTTTAAGTTACTAGTGGAAAACAATCCGATTCGGAAAAAAGCAAAGAGCATCTTGGGCTCTTTGCTTTTTTGAATCAGTTTATGTTAAATACACTTCTTAATATCAAGGATTGTCTGTAAATGCATGCCTTCATGGAAAATGGTCCGAACCAGGACTTGCTCGATTGTATGCATCCCCATTTCGGTTGGGGTGAATTCATCATCCAATCTGTCACCATAAGATTCTTTTATTCTAGAAGGCTGTGTTTTCAGCAATTCTTTTAACTCGCTGACGGTAGGGGTTTCCTCTGTAAAATTAGCCGGGGAGGTGCCGTAGCCAAACCAGGAATTGAACGCTTCAGGAACACCTGCATGTTCCTTGGTGACCGCCTGGATCCATAAATATTGATCAAGGTAAATATGCCCAAGGTTCCAGCGGATATTATTGTTAAAGCCTGCAGGGATTTTCTCCGCATCTTCCTCAGAAACTGTATCTGTTACCCCCAAAATATAGCTTCGATAGGATTCAAGCTGATTGAACAGCACTTCATGGCGTTTTTTCATGTATTATAGGCTCCTTTTTTGCATGGATAGAGTAATATTCGCTAGATTAAAGGGATTCCCTGCTGTTCATTAATGCGATTTTTACTAATCTATTAATTTTACTTTCGGAAAAAAAATTTGACCACCTTGAGAGATTATTCGTCCAATTTCACACTTCATTCGACCACATCTACGATTAAATTGACCAACACCAAAAAGCAAACAAAAAACGAGCAAATTACAATATTGGCATAATAAAGATTGTGAAAATTCTCAATCCAAGACTTGCTAGTACGTTGACGTTGAACACTATGAGACTCTCGTGATAGAATGGGAAAGGAATGAAAACGTTTTAATACATAGGAGGGGATAGAATGGTTCAGCCATACAAACACGAGCCTTTCACGAATTTTAAAGATGAGGAAAACCGTGAAGGATACCTTACAGGATTGAAGACCGTAGAAGGCTATCTTGGCCAGGATTATGACTTGGTGATTGGCGGAGAGAGAATCTCGACGGAAGACAAGATTGTATCTTACAACCCATCCAATAAAGAAGAAGTTATTGGACGCGTATCAAAGGCAAACCGCGATCTAGCTGAAAAAGCAATGCAGGCTGCTGTCGAAGCGTTCAAGACTTGGAAAAAAGTGAAGCCTGAGACACGTGCCGATGTATTATTCAAGGCTGCTGCAATCATTCGCCGCCGCAAGCATGAATTTTCAGCGCTTTTAACAAAAGAAGCTGGTAAGCCATGGAACGAGGCGGATGCTGATACAGCAGAAGCAATCGACTTCCTTGAGTACTATGCTCGCCAAATGCTAAGAATCAAAGAGGGCGTGAAAGTAGAAAGCCGTCCAAATGAATATAACCGTTATGATTACATTCCTCTTGGAGTGGGAGTCATCATTTCTCCATGGAACTTCCCGTTGGCAATCATGGCTGGTACAACTGTAGCAGCGATCGTTACAGGAAACACAGTTCTTTTGAAGCCAGCTTCAACTACTCCAGTTGTTGCGGCTAAGTTCGTTGAAGTAATGGAAGAAGCAGGTCTGCCTGCGGGTGTCCTTAACTTCGTACCAGGAAGCGGCGCAGAAGTGGGCGACTACCTTGTTGACCACAAAGACACTCGCTTCATCAGCTTTACAGGTTCACGTGACGTAGGTCTGCGCATTAACGAGCGCGCATCAAAGCTGAACGAAGGCCAAATCTGGCTTAAGCGCGTAGTCGCTGAAATGGGCGGAAAAGACACAATGGTTGTCGACAAAGACGCTGATCTTGAATTGGCTGCTCAAGCGATCACTGCTTCAGCATTCGGCTTCTCTGGCCAGAAGTGCTCTGCATGTTCACGTGCTGTCATCGTTGAGGATGTATATGACCAGGTTCTTAACCGCGTGGTTGAATTGACAAATGAGCTTAAGCTCGATGATCCAACTGATCAAAGCACATTCATGGGTCCTGTAAACGACCAGGGTGCGTTCGACAAGATCATGAGCTACATCGAAATCGGCAAGCAGGAAGGCCGTTTGATGACTGGCGGCGAAGGAGACAGCTCTAAAGGCTACTTCATCAAGCCAACAATATTTGCTGATGTGGATCCAAAAGCCCGCATCATGCAGGAAGAAATCTTTGGACCAGTTGTGGCATTCGCAAAAGCGAAGGATTTCGACCATGCACTTGAAATCGCGAACAACACGGAATACGGCCTGACTGGTGCTGTGATCACGCGCAACCGTGAAAACATCCAGAAGGCACGTGAAGATTTCCATGTAGGAAACCTTTACTTCAACCGCGGCTGCACAGGTGCAATCGTCGGTTACCAGCCATTCGGCGGCTTCAACATGTCAGGAACAGATTCAAAAGCTGGCGGACCAGACTATCTGCTTCTGCACATGCAAGCGAAGACTACTTCTGAAATGTACTAATACAGAATTGGAATCCCCTTCTCGTTCGAGAAGGGGATTTTTCGTGCGTTTAATCTGGGATGAACTGTTCATTGCCGCAACAGAGGTGTTCCTTTTACCGTTTTTGTAAGGGAACAGCAATTTGGGTAAAATAAGAAGCGCTCAAAATGACATTTGAATACAATAGCGTGTTCTCGGTTGTACTTTTCTACGAGTCCATGAAAAAAGTAACAACAATCTAAACTTTGATACATCAGTCCTCATGACCCTTTTCTATTGAGAAAAGGTTTTTTTTATAGGACGAAATTCTCAATCTTAAAAATTTTTCAGAAAAATTCAACAAAATAGTTGCAATCTAAAACCTCTGTTATATAATACATATTAGAGTTATTGATACTGTACTATAACAAAGGGGTGAAGACAGTCTATGTCGACACAAACTACAGGAATTGAAATAGTGGGCAGCATGAAAAAAGGATACGAAGAAATTTTGACACCAGAGGCTCTTGATTTTGTAGAGCGGCTTGAAAGGCATTTTGGCGAGCGTCGGGTGGAATTGCTGGCCGCGCGTGAAAAGCGCCAGGCGGAAATCAACGGAGGGAAGCTTCCGGACTTCTTGCCGGAAACAAAGCACATCCGTGAGAGCGAGTGGACAATCGCGCCGCTCCCGAAAGATCTTCAGGATCGCAGAGTCGAGATCACTGGTCCGACTGACAGAAAAATGGTCATCAATGCGCTCAATTCTGGAGCGAAGATTTTTATGGCAGACTGCGAGGATTCAACTTCGCCGACATGGGAAGCGATTGTTGAAGGGCAGATCAATCTTAGGGACGCCGTTAACAAAACGATCTCTTTTGAAAATGCAAATGGCAAAAAGTATCAACTGAATGAAAAAACAGCTGTTTTAATGGTTCGCCCAAGAGGCTGGCACCTAGAAGAAAAACATGTATTGCTCGATGGCAACCCCATTTCCGGCGGCTTATTCGATTTCGCGATGTACTTTTTCCATAATGCGAAAAAGCTGGTGGAGCAGGGCACAGGCCCATACTTCTACCTTCCTAAGCTGGAGAGCCACCTTGAAGCGCGCCTATGGAACGATGTGTTCGTTTATGCACAGAATCATCTTGGCATTCCACAGGGAACGATTAAAGCAACTGTTTTGATTGAAACGATCCTGGCTTCATTCGAAATGAATGAGATTCTATATGAACTGAAAGAGCACTCCGCTGGTTTGAACTGTGGCCGATGGGATTATATTTTCAGCTATCTGAAAAAGCTGCGTTCACAGGACGATGTGATTTTACCGGATCGCTCACAGGTAACAATGACGGTTCCGTTCATGAGGTCATACTCGTTGCTGACGATCCAGACCTGCCACCGCCGCAAGGCTCCGGCAATGGGCGGAATGGCGGCGCAAATCCCGATCAAAAATGACGAGGAAGCAAATGCTGAAGCATTCGCCAAGGTACGCGCTGATAAAGAGCGTGAAGCCCGCGACGGCCATGATGGCACATGGGTAGCACATCCAGGACTGGTACCGGTAGCACTTGAGGCGTTCAACAAGGAAATGCCAGAACCGAACCAGATAGAATCTGGCAAGCAGATGGATGTTGAAGTGAATGCAGCTGACCTTCTTGCTGTACCAGAAGGGACTATAACAGAAGCCGGTGTGCGAATGAACATCAATGTTGGCATCCAGTACGTGGCCAGCTGGCTGAATGGCCGCGGCGCAGCTCCGATTCATAACCTGATGGAGGATGCAGCAACAGCAGAGATTTCCCGTGCTCAGCTATGGCAATGGATTCGCCATCCAAAAGGACTCCTGGAAGATGGCCGCAAAGTGACGGTTGAAATGTACCACGAGCTGAAGGAAGAGGAACTTGAGAAAATCAAGCTGGAAGTCGGCGAAGCGGTATTTGAAAATGGGAAATTCGAGCAGGCGGCAGAGATGTTTGATGAATTGATTTTAAATGAAGACTTCGTTGAATTTTTAACATTGCCTGGCTATCAGGCTTTAGCTTAATAGATTGATAGATTCATATAAAACAAACACTAGGAGGAATAAAAAATGACTCAAGATCGTGTAAAGCAATTGCAGGAAAGCTGGGAAATGGATAGCAGATGGGCTGGAGTGGAAAGAACTTATACGGCGGAGGATGTCATCAAGCTTCGCGGTTCGATTGATATTGAACATACACTGGCTCGCCGCGGTGCAGAGAAGCTGTGGAAGCTTGTACATGAAGAGGATTTCGTTAACGCTCTTGGTGCTTTAACTGGCAACCAGGCTGTCCAGCAGGTAAAAGCTGGCCTTAAGGCAATCTACTTGAGCGGCTGGCAGGTTGCAGCAGACGCAAACCTTTCCGGAAACATGTATCCTGACCAGAGCTTGTACCCGGCGAACAGCGTTCCCGCTGTAGTTAAGCGTATCAACCAGGCGCTGCAGCGTGCTGACCAGATCACTCATGGAGAAGGAGACGATTCCATCGACTGGTTCGCACCAATCGTGGCGGATGCAGAAGCAGGATTCGGCGGACAGCTGAATGTATTCGAATTGATGAAGGGTATGATTGAAGCTGGTGCAGCTGGCGTACACTTTGAGGACCAGCTTTCTTCTGAAAAGAAATGCGGACACCTTGGCGGAAAAGTTTTGCTTCCGACACAGACGGCAGTCCGCAACCTGATTGCTGCCCGTCTTGCAGCCGATGTAATGGGAACACCAACTTTGATTGTAGCCCGTACTGATGCGAATGCGGCAGATTTAATCACTAGCGATGTCGATCCATATGATGCTCCATTCATCACGGGGGACAGGACACCGGAAGGCTTCTTCCGCGTAAATGCTGGCCTTGACCAGGCAATCGCCCGCGGTTTGGCATATGCTCCATATGCTGATTTGGTTTGGTGCGAAACATCTGAGCCGGATCTGGATGAAGCCCGCCGCTTTGCTGAAGCGATCCACGCGAAGTATCCTGGCAAGCTGCTTGCTTACAACTGCTCACCATCATTCAACTGGAAAAAGAAGCTGGATGACGAAACAATCGCGAAGTTCCAAATCGAGCTTGGCAAAATGGGTTACAAGTTCCAGTTCGTGACACTTGCTGGCTTCCACGCCTTGAACCACAGCATGTTCGAACTGGCTCGCGGCTACAAAGAGCGCGGAATGGCTGCCTACTCCGAGCTGCAGCAGGCTGAGTTCGACAGCGAGCAGTACGGCTACACTGCAACAAGGCACCAGCGCGAAGTCGGAACAGGTTACTTCGATGATGTATCAATGGTCATTTCCGGAGGAACTTCCTCAACGACTGCGCTAAAAGGATCTACCGAAGAAGCACAGTTTACTGCTTCCTGATCACGGGTTTTCTCTTCGCTTGAGCCCTCCAACTCAGGCGAAGATTCACCATAACTGTTTTTGATTTTTTACCTTGCATTCTCCTATTTGTGTCCTTCTCTTCGATTCGAAGAGGAGGTTTTTTTTGCTCAAAATAGGTTAACCTTAAACTAGCACAGACTTTTGGGCGGGAACATACATATAAGGGTGAATAATCCACATAGGAATTTAGAATTGCGGACGTAAAAAATAAATTCAAAAGGATAAAAACGTGTATCGATAATGGATAAGAATAAGGATGTACCCGAAAAGGCTGGAACCCAGGATTGCTAGACTAATATGTGCCCGAAAAAGGAGAGAACCGAGGATTCCGGTAACAAGTAAGGCCAGCATGTGCCCGAAAAGAAAGTAACTATAATTCGGCAAGAAAACTAAATGCATTGTATTTCATCAGGACATAAGCGACTGCCTGGGTTAAGATAAAAATGTATTTAAGGACTGCGGAACCAAGTATATGTGGAGGGGGTGACGATTATGGGCAGCAATAAAGTGGATGATTATCTGCAGCAGGGGATTCATGGTGCTAAACAGACAAAGCCTGATGAGAGAAGGCGTTTCCTGACGACACTCAGGGAGCGGGTGGTCATTGCGCTTACGCAGGGCGAGGTCATGAGGAAGGGTGTTGAACCTGAAGTTGAGGAGCTTATGGATGAAAATCGCGAAGCCCACCTCTTTTTAAACGGCAATATATCATATTCTTACTTATCTGAGTACATTAAAGCGGCTGAAAAACGGGGCATCGAGTTTACAATCGTGACAAATAAGGATTACGATTCGGAACTCGGACTCGTTTTAGCGCACGGCCATGCTATTGATAAAGAGGAGATTTATCTTGGCAAAAAGAAACCCGTGATTCAAACAGCTGAACCTAAGAAGAAAAAGGGATTCTTATCTGGGTTTGGTAAGTTTTTCAGGAAATAGAGCAGCCTTTTAGGTTGGCTCTTTTTTTTTGGCCATTTTTCAATGATTACAGTTACTGAAATCCAAAAAATTACAAAAATAAGTTGTAAATCGACAACGGTGTCGTTATAATGAAAATAACAAAACGACATAAGTGTGCTTTAGTCTGGAGGGATGAGAATGGGCGGTCTTTTAAAGAACAAGGGGTTTATCACCTTAATGCTTGCGCAGTTAATATCAAGTATTGGTGACTGGTTGAGTGTAATTGCAATCATCACGATGGTTGGCCTGAAGTGGGAGGCTTCTCCAATGGAGGTTTCCTTTATCATTTTATGTTTGGCTGTTCCGATGGCGTTGCTTGGACCATTCACCGGAACGATTGCTGACAGGATGAACAGAAAGGCGATCATGATCTTGTCAGACGTAGTCAGAGCGGGATTAATTCTGATTCTGGCATTTGCTGATTCCTTATGGATGGTCTATATTTGCTTGTTCATGATCGGAATGCTCTCGGCTATATTTGTCCCGGCGAAGAATGGTAAGCTTAAAGAACTAATTCATCAAGAAAATATGAAAAGTGCCATGTCCATTACCTCGATGATTGATTCCGGGACGAAGGTGTTGGGGCCATTATTAAGCGGTCTGCTGGTCTCGGCCTTTGGGACAAAAATGGTATTCATTATGGATTCAGGCACATTTATTATTTCAGCGTTACTGCTGATCACTTTACCAAAGGCAGCAGCATCTGTAAGAGTAGATTCGGGTGAACAAGGAGGAGCTTCGTTTAAGGAGGATTTCCTCGAGGGAATCAGGTTCATCAAAGGCAGTCGTTACTTAGTTATTGGTATGATTGTTATGGGGGTAAGCCTCCTGATCCTACAATTGTCTGATTCGCAAATCATTGTTTTATTGAGGGAACTATCGAATGCCTCTCCTGATTTGTTTGGTTATATTGTTACGGCATCAGGTGTTGGAATGTTTTTTACAGGATTGCTGTTGGCTAAAAAAACAGATTACAATGCGCTGGTTCTATTGTTCATTGGAGTTTGCGGGATGGGGATCAGTTTTAGTATTCTGGCTTTATTGACCCAATTGGATTTAGCACTGCCGGTGTTATGGGGGCCAGCTCTGGGATTGGCGGCTGGATTTTCAGCAGGGTTGGTATTCATCCCTTTTCAGGCAGCAGTCCAAACCGAGACTCCTGTTCACATGACAGGCAGGGTTTTCGGAGTGTTGAACAGCGTGACCACCACGGCCACAATCATTGGGCCATTGGCTGGCGGATTGCTTGCCACTGTCCTGGGAGTCATACCGACATTTGTGATAACTGGATTATTGTTGGTAGCAGTCTCGATTGTTGGTCTGGTTTTCAAGAGTAAAATAGAACGGGGGAGAGCAAATGTCTCCGAAAGTCAGTCGGGAACACATGGAACAGCGTCGAGCTGAAATTTTGAAGGCGGCAGAGAAGGTTTTCATTGAATATGGATATGAGCGGGCCACGATGAAGCACATAATGGACGCTGCGAATGTCAGCAGAGGCGGGCTGTATCAATATTTTTCAAATAAAGAAGCAGTATTCGAAACGATTCTAGAAGAAGGATTATCGATAGAATTGGATGAGACATTGGAGATGTTAAAGGACAATGCCACATCCTATTGGGATTTGCTCATGCAAACCATCTTTGGCGAGACCGGGGAGCCTGATGATGAAATGGATCCTTTGGCGCCGGCAAAACTTGAGTTTTTTATAATCGGAAGAAATGATGAACATAGAAGAGAATACGGATCAGTTCGATACAATAATGGCTTGAAATTATATGCTCATATTATTGAACATGGCCAAAGAAGCGGGGAATTCAGCACAAGATTTGATCATGAAATCATTGCCCGTTCGATCATTGCCTTCATCGACGGCTTAGCAGTAGAGGATGCAATGTTATCCAAGGAAGATTTGAGGATTAAAGAGCAATCGATACTATTTGTGGAATATTTAAAACTGGCGTTGGGAATAGGTGATCAATCTACACGTGGTTTATAACTCATTTAGCAGATTCATACGTTTTCTTAGAGGATTCGACAGCAAAATGGGCAAGGGGTGGATTTAACTTCCACCCCTTTTATTAAATCAGCTTTAAATCAAAATGAACAATAATGTTGAAGCCACAACTCCTAAAATGAACGGGAGCAGCTTGCTTTTGCGATCTTTAGGCAGTTCTTCCTTTATGGTGTTCAATAAGATGCCTCCAGCCAGCCAGCTGAACCACAGGGCAAAAATGAAGGTAGGAAGTGTGACGAGGTAGCCGAGCAGCCATCCACCCACCACAGAAACAGCCAGGATCAGAGAACCCCATGGATCATAACGCTTTTTATGGTCCAGCCGGAGTCCGACATCATTAATCATGAGGTGCAGGACGAAAACGGCCGTGAAAATGATTAACGCTTTAGGCTCCTGCTTCAAGCCTTTGATCAGGTAATAGCCAATGAACGAATTATAGAGGACAAAGGCTCCTATATGAAAAATAAAGACAGGAAGATTGGGCCTGTTCTGTTCAGAAGCTTTTACAAAATGATTGATGGAATAAAAAGCGATGAAGCCAATTGTCGCGATCAGGTACAAACTATATTCTTCATAATGTTTGGGTAAGTGTATCAGCTTATTGAACTCCTTCTGGACCTTCTGGAATTCAGGCAGCAGATGCACGGTCACATAGGCAACGGATGCACCGCCGGCGAAGCTGAGTATTGGTTTACGCGGCTGTTCCATTAATTTTGAGTAGTATTTTACCGATAAATGAACTCCTGCTAACAGGATAACCAGGAAAAAAGTTAATATAGCCAAGTTTTTAACCTCCTTTGGCTATCCCTTCCCGCTGTCCTTCATCTGCAAACTAATTTAATGAACGAAAATGTCCTATATGTCTGCGATCAAGCTCTGCTTCTGTTAAAATAGTACAAACGGCAAGCTTGTATTGCTTTAACGTGGAAAACTTTGCTATGATCATTATTATTGTTATTATCAGACGATTAAGATGGAGGTGCTTTTATGTCAAGGATTTCTGAGGAACAGGTGAAGCATGTCGCGCACCTGGCAAGACTGGCTATTACGGAAAAAGAAGCGAAAATGCTGACGGACCAGCTGGATAAAATCATTACATATGCGGAGCAGTTGAATGAGCTGAATACAGATAATGTAGAGCCAACTGCACATGTGCTTGAAATAAAGAATGTCATGCGGGAAGATCGTGCAAAAGAGGGCCTTCCGCGTGAAGAGGTATTGAAAAATGCGCCTGAGCACCAGGATGGTCAGATCAAAGTACCAGGAATTATGGAGTAGGAGGATCGGCGATGAGTTTATTTGAACACAAGATTTCGGAGATTCATGAGCTTTTACATAAAAGAGACCTCAGCGTTTCCGACCTGGTCGACGAATCGTTCAAGCGGATTGGCGAGGTTGAAGGCAAGGTCCAGGCATTTTTAACATTGGATGAAGAAAATGCAAGAGCAGCAGCGAAGGCATTGGATGATAAGGCAATCCAACATGCTCCAACCAGTAAGTTATACGGACTGCCGATTGGCATCAAGGACAATATCGTCACGAAAGGTCTGCGTACAACGGCTGCAAGCAAGATCCTCGAAAACTTTGATCCTATTTATGATGCGACAGTTATCCAGAAGCTGCAACAGGCAGAAACGGTGACGATCGGCAAGCTGAACATGGACGAGTTCGCAATGGGATCCTCAAACGAAAACTCCGGCTTCAAAAAAACGTTCAACCCCTGGAATCTTGACCGTGTACCTGGTGGTTCTTCTGGCGGTTCGGCTGCATCGGTAGCGGCGGGGGAAGTACTGTTCTCGCTTGGTTCCGATACAGGCGGATCGATTCGCCAGCCGGCATCTTTCTGTGGTGTGGTCGGCATGAAGCCAACTTATGGACTTGTTTCACGCTTTGGATTGATCGCATTTGCCTCTTCTTTGGACCAGATTGGACCAATTACTCGGAATGTAGAAGACAATGCTTTTCTTTTAAAAGCGATCGCGGGGCACGATGAAATGGATTCGACCTCCGCAAACGTGGACATCCCTGACTATATCGCTTCTTTGACTGGCGATATAAAAGGCTTGCGAATCGCTGTGCCGAAGGAATACCTCGGTGAGGGCGTGAATGAAGAAGTCCGTAAATCAGTAATGGACGCACTTGTCATTCTCGAGCGACTGGGGGCGACTTGGGAAGAAGTTTCCCTGCCGCACTCCAAGTATGCTTTGGCTACATACTATCTGTTATCATCATCAGAAGCTTCAGCAAACCTGGCGCGCTTTGACGGCGTGCGTTATGGATACAGAACGCCGAACGCTGAAAACTTGCTCAATATGTATAAGATGACTCGCGAAGAAGGCTTCGGTGAGGAAGTAAAACGCCGAATTATGCTTGGTACATTTGCGCTGAGTGCAGGCTATTATGATGCCCATTATAAAAAAGCACAGAAGGTCCGCACGCTGATCAAGCAGGACTTTGAAAAGGTGTTTGAACAGTACGATGTCATCATCGGACCGACCGCACCAACACCGGCATTCAAGCTTGGCGAAAACACAAGAGACCCACTGACGATGTATGCCAATGATATTTTGACGATTCCGGTCAACCTTGCAGGTGTGCCAGCCATCTCGGTTCCGTGCGGCTTCGACAAAGGTCTGCCGCTAGGCCTGCAAATCATCGGGCGTCATTTTGATGAAAGCACTGTATATAAAGTTGCCCACGCATTCGAGCAGGCAACAGATTTCCATAAACAACAACCTGAGCTGTAAAGGGGTGAAAATGATGAAGTTTGAAACGGTAATTGGCCTTGAGGTCCATGTTGAATTAAAAACAGAATCAAAAATCTTTTCGGCGAGCCCGAACCATTTTGGTGCCGAGCCGAATACAAATACAAGCGTAATCGACCTGGGTTATCCGGGAGTACTCCCAGTCGTGAATAAAAAAGCGGTTGAATACGCGATGAAAGCCGCAATGGCTTTGAACTGCGAAATCGCGGAGCATACAAAGTTCGATCGAAAAAACTATTTTTATCCGGACAATCCCAAGGCCTATCAGATTTCCCAGTTCGACAAGCCTATTGGCGAGAACGGCTGGATTGAAATTGAGGTTAATGGCTATAAAAAGAAAATCGGCATCACGCGCATTCATATGGAAGAAGATGCCGGCAAACTGACTCACGGCAATGGTTATTCGCTGGTGGATTACAACCGCCAGGGAACACCGCTCGTTGAGATCGTATCGGAACCCGATATACGCACGCCGGATGAGGCATATGCCTATCTTGAGAAATTAAAGTCAATCATCCAATATACGGGCGTATCGGATTGCAAAATGGAAGAGGGTTCACTCCGCTGTGATGCGAATATCTCCATCAGGCCGGTTGGCCAGAAGGAATTTGGCACAAAAACCGAGCTGAAAAACCTGAACTCTTTCAACTTCGTACGCAGAGGTCTTGAATATGAGGAAAAGCGGCAGGAAGAAGAAATCCTTGCTGGCCGTGAAATCCAGCAGGAAACAAGGCGATATGATGAATCCACGAACACCACTCTCTTAATGCGTGTAAAAGAAGGATCAGATGATTATCGATATTTCCCTGAACCGGATCTTCCTGACCTTTATATCGACGAAGAATGGAAGACAAGGGTTCGTGCGGAAATCCCTGAACTTCCGGACGAGCGGAAAAAGCGATATATCGAGGAAATGGGACTGCCAGCTTACGATGCAGAGGTGCTAACGGTATCAAAAGAAATGGCTGATTTCTTTGAATCGGCTGTGAAAGCCGGGGCGGATCCTAAGCAGGCATCCAACTGGCTGATGGGAGAATTCTCAGCCTACCTGAAGGCCGAATCGAAAGAGCTGCATGAAACAGCACTGACTTCTGAAGGACTTGCTGGCTTGATCAAGCTGATTGAAAACGGCACAATCTCTTCCAAGATTGCCAAGCAGGTGTTCAAGGAATTGATCGAAAAGGGCGGCGATCCGGAGGAAATCGTCAAGGAAAAAGGACTTGTCCAAATTTCCGACGAAGGCGAACTGCTTAAGATCATTACTGAAATAATCGATGCGAATCCTCAATCAGTAGAAGATTTCAAGGGTGGCAAGGATAAAGCAAAAGGCTTCCTCGTCGGCCAGATCATGAAAGCAACAAAGGGCCAGGCAAACCCGCCGCTTGTAAACAAATTGCTTGTTGAAGAATTGAATAAAAGATAATAGCGAAAGCTGGCGAACCAATCGCCAGCTTTTTTGTCGATATTTCCCGGGAAAGGGGGAAAAGAATCGGGATTTATATTGTTTTAGTAACCAGGGCCTTGTATATCAACCCCGACCATCATCCATCACACGTTCGATCAACTTTTCCTTATCATGGAGGGTTTGCTGGAGAAATGCGCTATCAAAAATCATATACACTGGAGTTATATTGGTTAGAAGCTCAGGATATTTCTTCTTAAGTCCATCCAAATCATCTGATATTTGGAAGGACTCAAGTTTTTCCTTTACTTCGTCGGGAATGTCATACTTTTCTGAATCTCCACGTGGAACAATTGCCAGGACTGATAGTTTCTCAGGATCCTTTGAGAGGAAATCATAGAAAAGTGGCAGGTCCTCTATATCCGTTTTAATATAATATGTGCTGTAACCCTTTTTCCATTCTGCTTTTATTTTAAAATATATATTTTCTGGGGTAAGGCTTTTAGGAATTGGCAGGGTGTTTTCTTTAGCTTTTTGCTTTTCCATGCCAGGGGCTGCGTTAACCTGGCTGATTGAAATAGTTTCAGGCTCTATTTCTGGAGGAAATGAGACCTCGAGTGTTTCTCTTTCCTTCACCTTGGAGGGATTCGTGCCAGCCATGGCTTTGATTGGATCCATTTTCTCCGTTTTCGTGCCATGCCAATCATATTGACCGAGAATGTGGGGGATCTCCTGCCCATTCACCGTTACGGTCGGTACAGGCGGCTTTTCCTCTTTATATAATTTATAGCGGTCCATTGCAATCAAGACGGTTAAAAGCAATATAGCAGATGTTCCGTAGAATAGCAGCTTTCTCTTCATCATTTTCCCCTCAGACTTTTAGTTATCATTATATGAATTCGATTATTGATATGTAATTTCCTGTAAGTTTTTATCGGAAAATCAAATTAAATACCACAGAGAAAGGCTCTCTGTGGCATCAATTTTAGGATTTTAAGTTTTCAACACTCATATCGAATTCTTTTTCAATCTCAGGGTTTGGTTTATAAGTTACCAAGCTGACAGCAACAGAAATAATCAGGTTGATAATGAAACCCGGAACGATTTCGTACATCACATCGCTCAGGCCGAAATTGCTCCAGATGACGACGGTAGCGGCCCCGGCAATCATACCGAGAATCGCGCCCCAGTTGGTCATCTTTTTCCAGTACAGGCTAAGGATGATGATTGGTCCGAACGCTGCGCCGAAGCCAGCCCAGGCGTACGCAACCAGGCCAAGGATCGTGTCGTTCTGCACCCAGGCAAGTGATGCAGCGATGATGGCTACAAAGAGTACCGCCAAACGTCCAAAAAATACGTATTGCTTATCAGTTTTTTCTTTTTTGAACAAGATTTTATACAAGTCCTCAGTCAGGGCGCTGGACGTTACGATCAGCTGGGAGGAGATTGTGCTCATGATTGCTGCCAGGACGGCTGCCAGCATGAGACCGGCGAACAATGGATGGAAGAAGATTTGCCCAAGTACGATAAATACTGCCTCAGGGTTATCCAGCTTAACATCCGGATTCTGTGTAAAATAAGCAAGACCGATCAAAGCTGTCAGCATTGCTCCAATCAAGGAGAAGATCATCCAGCCCATTCCGATTCTTCTGGCGCTCTTTGTTTCTTTTATTGAGGTGATTGCCATGAAGCGGGTGATGATATGAGGCTGGCCGAAGTAGCCAAGACCCCATGCTGCAGTTGATATGATACCGAGCACCGTCGTACCTTTAAATAAATCTAGCAATGCAGGGTCAATCGAACGGATGGTATCAAATGTTTCTGCAGGTCCCCCAGTTTTTGAGAAGCCGATAATCGGCACTAGCAGCAGGGCGAGAAGCATCATCATTCCCTGGATAAAATCTGTATAGCTTACTGCCAGAAAGCCGCCGAATAATGTGTAGGCAACGACGACTGCAGAGACCAGCAGCAAGCCGGTATGGTAATCAAGGCCGAATGAATTCTCGAAGAAAACAGCTCCGGCGACCATCCCGGAGGAAACGTAGAAAGTAAAAAATAGAAGAATAACAATTCCGGATACAATTCTTAAAAGCTTTGTATCATCTTTAAAACGGTTTTCCAGGAAGCTTGGAATCGTGATGGAGTCATTCGCCACATGGGTGTATGAGCGAAGTCGAGGTGCTACATAAAGCCAGTTGAGATACGCGCCGACGGTCAATCCTATGGCAATCCATGCATTCGCTAAACCGCTTACATAAATTCCTCCTGGAAGGCCCATCAAAAGCCATCCGCTCATGTCAGCCGCACCGGCGCTGAGCGCTGTGACTGCCGGACCGAGTGATCTGCCGCCAAGCATGTAGTCAGTCAAATTGCTTGTCTTTTTGTAGGAATACCAGCCGATATAAAGCATCGCGGCCATGTAGATCCCGATGGCAATGATTTGATACATTTCATTGGACATAATCTTTCCCCCTTTGTTATTGTGAAAAATTATTGAAAAAATATTGCTAATACAAATAATATTCTATCATTTCATATTAATGAATAACAATCTATTTTTTCTCCAAAAATACTATTATATAAATAGTATTTTATTTTACTAATATATCTATAGAGTAAAATAATAACCATGGCTGATGGAAGCCATGGTTAAAGTTTACGTCTTAAGATCTTTTGGAGGGAGACGGTCACCCTTCACCTTTTTATCATTGATTTTCGGTTCCTTGCCGATGAAAAAGTTCTGCAGATTAGAACGATGGAGGAAAATTAAAAATATAATAAAAGCAGTAAAGATGATTGGTTCATTAATCTCCGGAGAGTAAAATGAAAAAATAAGCATCGCGATACCCACCGAAATCGAACCCATGAACACATATTTGGTCAGAAAAATGACCGCGAAAAAGGTCACATACACGGCCAGGAACATTCCGATGTCAACAACCAGCAGTGCGCCCGCCGTCGTTGCGATCGCCTTGCCGCCGCGGAATCCTGCGAAAATCGGGAAGCAGTGTCCGATGACGGCAATCAGGCCGGCATACAGAGGTTCAACAGGAGTATCGAAGATCAGCGGAAGTGAAGTTGCCAGCATCCCTTTTGCTACATCCACAAGCAGCACGACAATCGCTGCCCGCTTGCCCATGACCCGCAATGTATTCGTCGCGCCTGGGTTTTTGCTGCCATGATCCCTGATATCCACACGGAAAAAATATTTGCCAATCAATAAAGCAGTAGGGATGGAACCAACCAAATATGCTGCCAAAAGACAAATCCAAGTCATATAGCGTCACCCTTTTAATCTAGTTAAAGAATTTTATTCTGAAATAGTCCTGGTCAGAAGGTTTATTTTACCGAAGCCATCGCTTCATGATAAGTATGCAAGAAGCGTACTGCTGCCTGATCTGCCTGGAGGGGATAAGGAAAGTTGAGACTGTCTCCAACTTCAATTGCAAGCAGACTGAAAATACTCATCGTTTCTTTCATGGCGAGTAACATACTGTTGCGATCATAGATTGCAAACATCGTAGTAAAGCATTTTACAAGCCTCGAATCTGCCCAATTTTCTATGAAACGCCCATTATGCCATGGCGAATTGCCTAAAACGGTAACTGCATGCCACTCAGCCATTCTTCTAAGAAGCTGCTTTAAATTGCTGTCAAGGCATTCCTTTGCCACCCATAGCTCACCCCGCAGCATTTTCTTGCTGACCCAGACAATATGGTACCAGAAGTCCTGAACAAGATTGTCAAATTGGTCCTGTGTAGGCAGCGAATAGGCAGGCGATGAATCTTCGGGAACTTTTATGCCGTTTGTAACGTCTGTTTTATCAAATAGCACTTTGTATCCTTTTTGAAAAACCTGCTGTACTTCCTTTGCTTGAAGCATTCCGGTAAAGTATTCAGGTGTGAGAATGATGAAGTCCACATCAAGATAGGGGTCGAACATCACCCGGCGTTCAATCCCATCGCCTACAGCCGTTTTTTCCAAAAAGCTGATAGAATAAGAGTGGATGTTCTCCAGCCAGTCATCCGAATCAATGAATTGCTCGGGCGTGTTGGTCAGCAAAATAATATCTAGATCTGACCAATCATCTGCCGGGATTTCAGATCTGGCCCGGGAGCCAATGATGATGGCGGCCATGATCGTATCTTGTGCTTTTGCCCAGCTTGTAAATCGGGTAATAAGTTCCGTGTAGGTCATTAGTTTGTACCTCCAAATTGACTTCCAATTTATGTAACCATCCTCTTTGTATTGTAAAAAAGAAAGAGGATGAATGGAAGAGTTTTTCGAAAAATACGATAGTTAACACTTTGAATAAATAGTGGGTTCTTTTTGGCAAATGGGCAGAAATTAGTTTATGATATATCCGGTACCATCGATATTCAGGTAATTGCCTGGATAGTCGTAATGGGCTATGATGTAAAAGAATGGAATTTAAAACCATATTAAGTAGGATGATGGGTATGAAAAGAGCAAGAATCATTTATAATCCGACTTCAGGTCGTGAAATTTTTAAAAAGCATCTTGCTGAGGTCTTGGTGAAGCTGGAGAATGCCGGCTATGAGACTTCATGCCATGCAACGACAGGTGAAGGGGACGCGACGCAGGCAGCAAAGATTGCGGTCGAGCGGCGCTATGACCTGGTGATTGCGGCTGGCGGGGATGGTACGATCAATGAAGTAGTCAATGGGATAGCTGAACAGGAATACCGCCCGAAAATCGGTGTCATTCCGGTCGGCACAACAAATGACTTTGCACGCGCGCTCCATATCCCAAGGGATATCGATGCTGCGGTCGACATCATTGTTAAAGGTGACACGATCCCGGTGGACGTAGGCCGGATCAACGATAAATATTTCATCAATATCGCAGGCGGCGGCAGACTGACGGAGCTGACATACGAAGTGCCGAGCAAGCTCAAGACCATGCTGGGACAGCTCGCTTATTATCTAAAAGGAATCGAGATGGTGCCATCCATTCGTGCTTCTGAAGTAACAATTGAGTATGATGGAAAGCTTTACGAAGGCGAAGTCATGATGTTCCTTGTCGGGCTGACGAATTCCGTCGGAGGCTTTGAACGCTTGGCTCCAAACTCATCAATCAATGATGGAATGTTTTCTTTGTTGATTTTGAAAAAGACGAACCTGGCTGATTTTATCAGAATTGCCTCACTCGCAGTCCGCGGTGAGCACATTAATGACCCGGGTGTGATTTACACACAGGCAAACCGTATCAAGGTTCAATCCAAGGAAACTGTGCAATTGAACCTCGACGGTGAATATGGCGGCAATCTGCCAGCAGAATTCGAAAACCTGTTCAGGCACATTCAAGTCTATGTGCCGCTGGATGAAATTCGTCCCGAAGACCGTCCGGAGAATCTGGAATTGAATTTTAAAGCGGAATGACCGGAAACCACTCCTTGGTTTGGAGTGGTTTTTCTGTGCGCTGAGATAGGGTATAGGAGGATATTATAGATTACTTGAAACAAGGCTAGTGTATTTACTTGGTCTTCGGACAACAGCAAGAGGAGAAGCTTCAATATTGTTCGAACCTGGTATGACTTCGGACGAAATGAAGAGGAGAAGCCGCGAAAATGTCCGAACCTGATGTGACTTCGGACAAAATCAAGAGGAGAAGCCGAAGTTTTGTCCGAACCTGGTATGACTTCGGACAAAATCAAGAGGAGAAGCCGCGAAAATGTCCGAACCTGGTGTGACTTCGGACAAAATCAAGAGGAGAAGCCGAAGTTTTGTCCGAACCTGGTATGACTTCGGACAAAATCAAGAGGAGAAGCCGAAGTTTTGTCCGAACCTGGTGTGACTTCGGACAAAATCAAGAGGAGAAGCCGCGAAAATGTCCGAACCTGGTGTGACTTCGGACAAAATGAAGAGGAGAAGCCGAAGTTTTGTCCGAACCTGGTATGACTTCGGACAAAATCAAGAGGAGAAGCCGAAGTTTTGTCCGAACCTGGTGTGACTTCGGACAAAATGAAGAGGAGAAGCCGTAGTATTGTCCGAACCTGGTATGACTTCAGACAAAATGAAGAGGAGAAGCCGCGAAAATGTCCGAACCTGGTATGACTTCAGACAAAATGAAGAGGAGAAGCCGCGAAAATGTCCGAACCTGGTATGACTTCAGACAAAATGAAGAGGAGAAGCCGCGAAAATGTCCGAACCTGATGTGACTTCGGACAAAATCATGAGGAGAGGCAGAGATTTTGTCTGATGACTGATTTTGGAGGTAATTTCTAAAAAGCAATCAACCAAAATGTCCTGCCGATATGAAAAATTTGCCTGTAAATCATATTTGGAAGAAAATAAAAGATAATAAGTTAAAAGGATGTGGGTACATAATGGGGAAGAAGGCGTTGATCAATATCGACTATACATATGACTTTGTTGCGGACGATGGGCGGCTGACTTGCGGAGAGCCGGGGCAGGTGATTGAAGAGAAGCTTGTCGGCGTAACTAAGGAGTTCATCGGAAATGGTGACTATGTGGTATTCGCGATTGATGTCCATGATGAAGGCGATGAATTCCATCCGGAGACAAAGCTGTATCCTCCGCATAATATCCGGGGTACGAAGGGCAGGGATTTGTACGGCAGTCTTCAGGCGGTATATGAGGAAAATAAGCACCTGGACCATGTCTATTATATTGATAAGACCAGATATTCAGCATTCGCTGGTACGGACCTGGAGATCAAGCTGCGCGAGCGGGGAATCAGTGAAGTGCATCTTGTCGGAGTCTGCACGGACATTTGTGTCCTTCACACGGCAGTTGATGCTTATAATAAAGGGTTTCAGGTTATTGTGTATAAAGATGGCGTTGCTTCTTTTGACCAAATAGGCCATGAGTGGTCGCTCCGTCATTTCGAGAGCTCGATTGGAGCCGAGGTCAAGTAATGCCCCCCGGCATTATAACAGCAACTTATTGATGGCAGTAAATTTGGAGGTTTTTTGATGAGCACTAAATTCACAGATGACAGCTTGATGCTGCATACGGACTTATACCAATTGAATATGATGGAAACATACTGGCGCGATGGCGTTCACAATCGCCGCGCAGTCTTTGATTTATTTTTCCGGAAGCTTCCTTTCGGCAATGGCTATGCCGTTTTTGCCGGGCTAGAAAAAATCATCAGCTATATCGAGAACTTTGGCTTTACGGAAGATGATATTCAATACTTAAGAGAAGAAGGAAAGTTCGATGAGGATTTTCTTGCCTTTTTAAAAGATTTGCGTTTTACAGGATCAATCCGTGCGATGCAGGAGGGCGAGATTGTTTTTGCCAATGAGCCCCTGGTCAGAGTGGATGCACCCCTGGTTCAAGCGCAATTGATTGAAACGGCGCTGCTTAATATTGTGAACTATCAGACACTAATTGCGACCAAGGCATCAAGGATCAAACAGGTTGTAAAGAACGAAATCGCGATGGAGTTCGGCAGCCGCCGTGCGCATGAAATGGATGCAGCACTGTGGGGCACACGCGCCGCGTATGTTGGAGGCTTTGATTCCACAAGCAACGTGCGTGCTGGCAAGCTGTTCGGAATCCCGATTTCCGGAACGCATGCACACTCAATGGTACAGGCGTACAGAGATGACTACACCGCTTTTAAAAAATACGCAGAGACGCACAGGGACTGCGTTTTCCTTGTCGATACGTATGATACGCTGAGATCCGGAGTGCCAAACGCAATAAAAGTGGCAAAGGAATTCGGCGATAAAATCAATTTCGTCGGCATCCGTCTCGACAGCGGCGACCTTGCCTACCTTTCAAAGGAAGCTCGTAAAATGCTTGATGAAGTAGGTTTTAAGGATGCTAAAATCGTAGCATCCAGCGATCTGGATGAGTATACAATCATGAACTTGAAAGCTCAGGGTGCGAAAATCGATACTTGGGGAGTCGGAACAAAGCTGATTACTGCCTATGAACAGGCTGCCCTAGGTGCTGTATATAAAATCGTCTCAGTCGAGCAGGGTGACGGAACGATGGAGGACACCATCAAGATTTCTTCCAACCCCGAAAAAGTGACGACGCCGGGCATTAAAAATGTATACAGGATCATCAACAAAGCCAATAATCGCTCTGAAGGGGATTACATCACGCTTGAAGGTGAAGATCCGCAGCAGGAAAAGCGCCTGAAGATGTTCCACCCGGTCCATACTTTTGTCAGCAAATTCGTCACCAATTTCGACGCGCGGGATCTGCATCACGATATTTTCAAGGAGGGCAAGCTTGTGTACACCCAGCCGAGCCTGGAAGAAGTCCGAAAGCATTCTAAATACTGCCTCGGCGTTCTCTGGGAAGAATACACACGTATGCTCAATCCCGAAGAATATCCAGTCGACCTCAGCCAGAAATGCTGGGACAACAAAATGCGCAATATAGAAGAAGTGAAAGAGAAGGTCATGGAGATGACTGGAGAGAAGACGGAATAGAATGGGCTGCTTTCCTTAGGGGGAAGCAGTTTTTTATATTGCGTGGATATTATTGAAGCACAAATGAACCTAATCCAGGTTCATTTTTTATTGGAAAAATAAACAAAAACCTTGTCCAAATGTGTTAACTTTTCAATAGGATAAACGTTATGTAAGCGGGAGGTCGGTATGGGAGATGTAAATCAAGATCTTAATAATGAGCTGAACATTGTGTATCGGTATCTGCTGAAGCAGGGAATTGCCCATGTCGATGCAGAAGATATTGTTCAGGAAACCGCATATAAATATTTGCTTTATAGTGATTCGATCCAGCCGGCAAAAACCCGCAGCTGGCTGATTCGTGTCGCCTTGAATTTTCATTATGACCAATGCCGGAAGCTTAGACGCATTGAGCTTACTTTGGAGAATGATCAGCACACGTCCAATAGTGACGAACAGCCTGAAGCAGCCATTTTAACAAAGGAAAGCGCAAGTGAGCTTGGAGAATCGCTGGGCCAGTTAAAGCCCCAATACCAGGAGTTATTATTATTGAAATATCAGAGCGGGCTTTCCTACCAGGAAATAGCGCAATTATTGGGCGTTAGTATGAGTTCCGTCAAAACTAATTTGTTCAGGGCCAGGCAGCGGTTAGCTAAGGTATTAAAGGAGGCAGACTATGACAGAGAATAACAGAGAAAAAACCTCGCAGGATATTGACTTTATGAGCAGTCCTTCCATGCAGAGAGCATTAAGGAAATCGAGACTGAAGCAGACCATTAGGTACACAGTCATTGCATTCCTTGCGTCGGCGTTATTGTTGACTGTGGTATTTATAGGCAGTGATTATCTCATGAATAAAAAACTGCGGGACAACCGGAACTTCATGCAACGCATGGTGAAGGGCGCAAATATTACTGGGGAAAACACTTATTATATTCATAATCTCTTCAGCGTCTTAGGGGAAACAACTTATTATAAAACAATTGGTGGCAGGCAGATTGTCTGGGATAAAACAACTAAAAAAATCCCTCTTTTCGGGCGGACCCAAATCATCCACCGCGGCAGCGGAATGGTGGCAACGAATGGCATGGACGAAGAAGCGAAAAGGACGGTCCGTTATAATGATTTTAATAATGAACGGAAGATTGATTTCTATTATCCGGGCCTGTCATATGAATTTTTGCCAAAGGAATTGGATCTTGCTGCAAGTTTGGATCAGAATATGCTTGTTGAGGTTGCCCTGTCTTTCAAGGAGCCGATGACATTGGATCAGCTGAGCAAAACTCTTGGGCATGAAAATGTCAATTGGTTATGGGTGGATACGACGTCTGAATCACAAAGGGCAAGGATGAATGATGAATTAGACGATGACAGCTTAAAAGTAAAGGGCGGAGGCAATGCTTTTGGATTTGAAGTGACAGAAGCTTATCCTTATTCAGCAAGTAATGGCCCAGGGTATATTGGCGCCTTAGAAGGAGCAAGCCAATCAAGCTCTTCTGCAAAAAAAGCCCTGAAAGCGATCAAGGCTAATGCCCAAAATGGTGAACTTTTGATCAGCGGTGCAGTCGTTACCGGGACCCCGGAAGAATTGCAGCGTTTCAGGACGCTGGATTTTATCAGGGCATCGGTACTTGGAGTGACAATTGATAAATATTAGTTCTAATCCTTCACTATTTCACTGTTTTTTTAGAGGATTTCCCCTAGTGATAAAGAATTATTAGGGTACGAATCTTTTCTAGGGGTGCTGCCGTGTGAATGACAAGTATATCGGTGTAGATTATGAACAGTTCATACCTAGGGAAACAGGCTTTATATTTAAATTCATCAAAAAAGACAACCAATTCATCCATACTTTTATTGAAGGGAAGCTCATAGAAAAGATCGGTCTTTACTCAGACCTTATAATCGGAAAAACGTTGATCGAATTTTTGCCGGCTGACCAGGTAAAACGCAAAGAGATTTTTTACGAAAAGGCCTGGAATGGGGAGCAAGTCAACTATGAAGGCAACCTTGGAGGCATTTATTATTTGGCGGTTCTGAATCCAATCCAAATAAATGGAGAGACGGTTGAGGTCATCGGGACAGCGATAGATATAACCAGCGAAAAAACGAGGGAGAAGCAGGCGCAGCAAATGGAGAAGCTCTCTGTAGTTGGAGAACTGGCAGCAGGGATTGCGCATGAAATCAGGAATCCGCTCACCTCGCTAAAAGGTTTTGCTAAAATCGTCAAAGAAAGCGTTGCAGATCAAAAGTTGATTCCTTACCTCGATATCATGCTGGATGAAATGGACCGAATCAATCAAATCGTCAATGAGTTCATGTTCATTGCCAAACCGAATGAGAATGTTCATTTTCAATATGTAAATTTTAGTAAGCTGGTTTCCGATTGCATTCACTTCATGGAACCCCAGGCCAACCTTAAAAGTATAAAAGTTGATTTTGAAGTTGATAGGGAAATCATTTTGAATTGTGACCGGAACCAGATGAAGCAGGTGTTGATTAACCTTCTCCAGAATGCGATTGAAGCGACGGATGATAATGGCCATTTTATCAGCGTAAGGCTTGATGAAGTGGTTGGGGAATCGGTCATGGTCACCATTCGTGATAAGGGCTGCGGAATACCAGAATCCCGGTTGAAGCGATTGTTTGAACCTTTTTATTCAACGAAGGAAAAGGGCACCGGATTGGGTTTGCTCACCTGCAAACGGATCATCGACCTTCACCAAGGCAGCATCGATATTGAAAGCCAGCCTGGGGAAGGCACACTCATCCGTATCGTGCTGCCTCGCAATAAAAATGCAGAAACATTGTTGATTGCAGAATAGACGGTGCCATGCTTTTTTGAAGCATGGCATTTTTGCTGTCGTTCTAGAAGGTTTATCTGTTAAAATGAAAGAGTAACCCTCTATTTCCCCCACATTTTCTCACTGAAAGGAGCCACCTCGTTATGCTGCAAAAAGCTCATGAATTATTGCAAAATCATTTTGGTTATTCCTCATTCCGCTTGGGGCAGGAACAGGCGATTTCATCTGTGCTTGAAGGAAAAAACACGGTCTGCGTCATGCCGACTGGAGGAGGTAAATCGATCGTCTATCAAATCCCGGCGCTCGTGCTGCCTGGGACAACCATCGTCATTTCTCCGCTGATCTCCCTGATGAAGGACCAGGTCGATACGCTCACCCAGCTTGGCATTCCGGCAACATATATCAATAGCTCGCTGACTGCGGGTGAAGCTGCCGCTCGAATGGATGACGCCAGGAACGGAAAGTACAAGCTATTGTACATCGCGCCCGAGCGGCTGGGGTCCTGGGAGTTCATCGATGACCTGCAGGACATGGAAATCCCGCTAATCGCCGTCGATGAAGCACACTGTATTTCCCAGTGGGGACATGATTTCCGCCCAAGCTATCTGCAGATTTCGGGACTTGCTGACCGTTTGCCGAGAAAGCCGATTGTTCTTGCCTTGACGGCAACAGCAACACCTAAAGTACGGGAAGACATTTGTGCTTCGTTAAAAATAAACCCTGAGAATACGGTGATTACCGGGTTTGAGCGCAGCAATCTCAGTTTTTCTGTAGTAAAAGGGCAGGATCGCCAGGCGTATTTAAGGGATTTTATCAAAAAGAATGAAAAGGAAGCTGGCATCATTTATGCGGCGACAAGGAAGATTGTCGACCAGTTGTATGAATGGCTGCAGAAAGAAGGTTTCGATGCGGCACGCTACCACGCGGGCATGAACGATGAAGACCGCAACAGAGAACAGGAACGATTTTTGCAGGATGAAGCGACCGTGATGGTTGCGACATCGGCATTCGGAATGGGCATCGATAAAAGCAATATCAGATATGTCCTCCACTTCCAGCTGCCGAAGAATATGGAGAGTTACTATCAGGAGGCCGGCCGTGCCGGTCGTGATGGACTGGACAGCGAATGTACCGTGCTTTATTCGTCGCAGGATGTCCAGGTTCAGCGCTTTTTGATTGACCAGTCCCCCGATCGCGAACGAATAGGGCCTGAGCTGGAAAAATTGCAGCAAATGGTCGGTTACTGCCATACCGAGGAATGCCTGCAATCCTACATTCTTCACTATTTTGGCGAGACAGAGACGGAGCCGTGCGGACGCTGCGGCAATTGTACGGATGCTCGTGATACGGAGGATGTCACGAAGGATGCTCAGATGGTGCTGTCTTGCATCATCCGGATGGGACAGAAATACGGTAAAGCAATGACGGCCAATGTTTTGACCGGCTCCAGGAATAAAAAGGTCCTCGAGTTCCGGCTTGATAAATTGCCGACGTATGGCTTGATGAAGGATCGGAATGCCAAGCAGGTCAATGACCTGATTGAGTTCCTGATTTCCCAGGAGCTGATCGGCGTCGAGCATGGGACCTACCCGACGATTTATGTGCCGGAGAAAGGGAAGGATGTTTTGCTCGGCAAGACAAAGGTTTTCAGGAAGGAAGCCATCAAGGTCAAGCAGGTTTCAAATGATGATCCGTTGTTTGAAGAACTGCGTGAAATGCGCAGGGAGGTTGCCGCTGCGGAAAAGGTGCCGCCGTTTATGATCTTCTCTGATTCCTCATTGAAGGATATGTGCCTGAAGCTGCCGCTGACGGATGCTGAGTTTCTCAATGTGGCTGGTGTCGGGGAACACAAGCTGCAGAAATATGGTGCTCCGTTCATACAAAAGATTATCGAGTTCTGCGAGGAGCATCCTGAGCGCCAGCCAGTGATGAATGCCGTTGCAGAACCAGTGGGGAAACCGGCGAAAAAAGCCGTCGGGGATTCTCATCTTGAAACCTACAAGCTCCATCAGGAGAAACTGTCCGTAGCCGAGATTGCCGCGAAGCGCGAGCTGGTCGAAAGCACGGTCGAAAATCACCTGATCCAGTGCATCCAGCAGGGAATGGAAGTTGATTATGGGGTGCTGATCCCTGCTCGGCATATCGATGACCTTGAAAAGGCCGTCGCAGAAGCCGGCCGCGACAGGCTCAAGCCAATCAAGGAACTGCTGCCTGATGAAGTCAGCTATTTTATGATCAAGGCATTTCTGTATATGTCGAAAAAGAAGGTCCATTAAGAAGAGACGAAGCCCGCGGGCTTCGTTTTTTTTAATACCTCTGAACGATTATGACCATCTAAGCTGAAAATTCTGAGGTAAGTGGCCGTTGTGGGACCCTAAAGACCATCGGAGCCGGAAAAAAAGCCTGAGGTGGTCATTATAAAGGTTCTAAAGACCATCGGAGCCGGAAAAATAGCGAAAGGTTGTCTTTATAGAGGTTCTAAAGACCATCGAAGCCGGAAAAAAAGCCTGAGGTGGTCATTATAAGAGTTCTAAAGACCATCGCAGCCTGGCAAATAGCAGCGAGTTGTCTTTATAGAGGTTCTAAAGACAATCGGAGCCGGAAAAAAAGCCTGAGGTGGTCATTATAAGGGTTCTAAAGACCATCGAAGCCTGGAAAATAGCACTGGGTTGTCTTTATAGAGTTTCTAAAGACCATCGGAGCCGGAAAAAAAGCCCAAGGTTGTCTTTATAGAGGTTCTAAAGACCATCGAAGCCGGAAAAAAAAGCCCAAGGTGGTCATTATAAGGGTTTTAAAGACCATCGCAGCCGGAAAAAAAGCCTGAGGTGGTCATTATAAGGGTTCTAAAGACCATCGAAGCCGGAAAAACAGCCTAAGGTAGTCATTATGAGGGTTCTAAAGACCATCGAAGCCGGAAAAAAAGCCTGAGGTGGTCATTATAAGGGTTCTAAAGACCATCGGAGCGGAAAAACAGCCCAAGGTGGTCATTAAAAGAGTTCTATAGACCTCCAATACCAGAATATTTAAGTAAGGTGGTCGTAAGAGCAGTCAGAAGGTATGGAGAGATATAAAAACTTTTAAATAATACTTTTCTGAAAAATTAAAAATGGTAAAATATAACTAGTGTCAAAAAAGGCTGGTGTTAGGATGCATCCGATTACAGTTATTGAGATATTGTCGGCCTTGGGTTTCATCTTGCTGATATTAGGTGTTGGTTATTTTTTGCCCGGAAAAAAGAGAAATACTGCGATAAAGATTATCCTGATTGTAATTGTCGCAGAGCTCGCTTTCTTTTCGGTCCGGCCGCTTTGGATCGACTACCATCGCGGAATCAAAACGGAACAGCTGACTGATTACCTGGAAGAGAGGTATCCAGGTGAGGAGTTCCAGATAAGTTACCGAACGAGCCGGAGCTACAACCCATATCATCTGGAAGTCAGGTTCCCCAATGAACCGGGTTGGAGTTACTCCTATTCTGTCAATGATGAAGGAATCAAGCAGATAAGCGTAGGAATACCGGATGCTCAATTGCCGGATGAAGGCCTCCATTATGAGGGTTTGGGAGATTGAGAGAAAAGTAGTTTGTTGTTTGATCAGTGCAGCTTATTAGTTCAATAAAATATCGTCCACCAGGAGGCTTCATGGTTTATTTTAAAAAGGCAATCGAGCAGTTTGTTTTATGGGTCATCTGCGTATTTTTGTTTATTGGGATATTGTTTTTGCCGGCTAAGACAAATTTTGAGACGGGGCAAGGCGGACAGTTCAAATCCGCGAGCTACGATTATGAATTGGACACCCATATGAAAAATATCACGGGTTTCTTTGCTTATATAAAGGAAAACCCTGACCTCGGGGAGTTTGTCCCGGGCCAGTCTTATGCGAATCGGATTGCGGACAAGGCGTGGAAGAGCTTGCTTTTAATTGTTCCGACCCTGATTTTGGCCTATATTTTAGGCGTTTTGAAAGGAATCTTTGATTTCAGGATGCAAAAAAGAAAGCTGAATTTTCTTGGCAATGGAACGACGTGGCTGTTCATTTCGATGCCGGACCTCTTTTTCATCATCATCGTCCAGATTGGCCTGATGTTTTTATATGAAAAAGGTTTGTTTTTCCATGTAACGTTATATGGAAGCGAAAAGCTGGAAACCTATGTAGTTGGGATTCTTTTTTTGCTGATTTATCCTGTTTTCTACCTTGCGAATATCACCAATGTGAGTCTACAGGAACAGGCGGGGAATGATTACATCCGGACCGCTAAGTCAAAAGGGACTCCCGGTTTCAAAATATTATTCCTGCATATCTTGAAAAATTCGTTTCCGAGAATTTTGGCGCATGGAAATACAATCACACTCTATGTATTATCGAACCTGTTTATTGTTGAAAAATTGATGGATTTCCAGGGAGCCGCGGACGGCCTGTTTGACGCGGTGCTGAGGGGCACAGGCTTCAGGATTGGGCTGGAAATCATGGTGGACGGTATTTCGGCAGTCGGTTATACGGTCTTCTTTGCCTCAATCATTCTGGTTTCGAATCTGGTCACACAGATTTTTAAAAGTCTTGTCACTCCGGCTTCACAGGAGATGAATCATGAATAAATCATTACTATTTGGCCTGACGATCTTGTCTTTTCTGTTGGTTATTGTCCTTATAGCACCATACCTTCCGTTCGTTGACACCTCATTAAAAGAAACCGTGATGAGGCAAAAAGAAGGCGGAGGATTCGAGCTTCCGCCGTTCGCACCGTCTGCTGATTTCCCAATCGGCTCTGATGCGAATGGCAAAGATTTATTGAGCAGGGTGCTTTTGGGTACGAAAGAAACGCTGTTAACGATACTCGCAATTGTCCTGATTCGTTATCTTATTGCGATTCCGCTTGCGATGGCAAGTTTTTATATGAAATTATTCCGTCGAATACTGATCATGTGGAATCGATTGTTCTCATTTATGCCGCCGATTTTCTTTGTGATCTTGATTATTGGCACACCATTCATTACTTTTTCGAGTAACCGATTTCTATGGATCATGCTTGTGCTCGCTTTAATTGAAGCAGGCAGGGTTGCCGATATCTTTTACCAGGGTATGGTCGACATCTCGAAGAAACCTTATGTGGAGGCCGGAATTGTCTCAGGTTCATCGGCTTTGACCATGCTGAGAAATTATTATTGGCCGCCGCTAAGGCCGTTTTTCATTGTCCAGTTTTTCTCCGACCTAGGGAGAACCCTTTTTCTTATCGGCCAGCTCGGAATCGTGGAAATCTTTTTGAGCGTCGAATTCGTTTCCCAGCTCGGTGGAGGATATCAGGCGATGAATGCATCTAACGCTTGGCCAACCTACTTCGCGAAGATTACCCGCCATATCTGGTCGCACCCATGGCTGCCGATTACCGGTACCGTTGCCATTGGGATAACCATATTGGCTTTCTCGATGACAAGCAGCGGCCTGCAGCAATATTTTGATAAAAAGTATAAAAGAGCATAAAGTGAAGGGGGAGGGCTAACAGGCACTTCCCCCTTTAGTTTGAAAATGGGTGATTTAGTTTATCTATTTATGTAACCTTTTGAACAGTTCTCCTGACAAATAGATAAAGAGTTTATTCAACAGGAGGTTCGGAAGATGAAAAAGCTATGGATGATATTGCTGCTTGGACTGCTGATCACGGGTTGTGGGACGGGGAACAAGGTTTCGAATAATGATGAAGATAAAGGAGGTGCCGGAATCGTGGCGGGAGAAATGGCTGCAAGTTTGACAGAGGAAAGCCCGTTGATTTTTCAATATGAAGTGAAGAATCAGACGGAGGAAGAAGTGACTCTTGAATTTACGAGTTCGCAAAGATACGATTATTCGGTGAAAACGAAGGATGGCAAAGAGGTTTTTCTGTTCTCAAGCGTTGCGGCCTTTTTACAGATATTGGGAGAAGAGAAGTTGAGCCAGGGGGATTCGCTGACATATGAAATGGATCTCCATGAATTGTCGCTTGAAAAAGGCGAATATGTCCTCACTGCGTGGATGACTCCTAAAGACGGGAAGAAATACGAAGTGACGAAGGAATTCTCTGTACAGTAAAAATAGATGTTCAGAAAGCGGATGGACCTTTACCTCCGCTTTTTTATTTTAGGAATTCAAATAAACCAACAACAATCGAAATTGTACTGATTCCCGTTCCGACAATCCATTTAATTAATTGTACCTGGCTTTTGCTTAAGCTTTTTTCCATGTCCGGTGTTGTGACAAAGTCTTTTTCGTTTAAGATTTGATTCATTAAAGTTCGTACATCATTGTTGTCCAGCTGGCTCTGGATTGTTACCTGGAAGTTTTCCTGCAGGCTTTCCAATTCCTCGATTTTCATCTCTAGTTCTTTTATTTTAAGTTCGATTTCCTTCATGCCCATCACCCCCCTTTAACAAATATCCTATTCATATATTGGAATGAAGAGATGGTAGTTTACCTAAACGCAGCGTAAATGGCTGCCCAATTTCATGCAGTATAGGCGGGTTACCCAAACCATTTGCCCATTCTCACATAGGGTGTTAGAGGGACATAATAAACACACTTATTGAGAGGGGACAATTTACATGTATATGTATTCACATAATATGCCTTATTTGCATGATTCCAGATCCTACGAAACTGGTGCTGCCGGAACCCTGGCTGCTGGTTTATTAGGGGCTGGGATAGGTTATCTGGGAGGACAATTGCTTAATGGTCCAGGTTATGGATATCCAGGAGGAGCTGGTTTTGGAGGGTATGGTTATCAAGGAGGTCCGGGATTCGGAGGCTATGGTTACCAGGGAGGCCCAGGGTATGGCTTTCAGGGAGGCCCGGGATATGGCTACCAGGGAGGTCCAGGATATGGATTCCAGGGTTCTCCCAGTTACGGAGCTTATGGTTACCAGGGAACACCGGGCATTGGCGGATATGGGTACCAGTCTGCACCGTGGTCCGGAGGGTATCGACCACAGGGTTGGTAATATTTTTCGAAAAGGGAGCAAAGCGGCTCGGTCGTTTTGCTTCAGTATTTTGAAAACAGGTTGATGAGTTTCGCAATCCCCCATTCAATATGATAAAATCTGACTTAGCTAATTCACAGCAAAGGACGGAAATGATGAGCAAAACGATACCGGTTAAAAAGAATGATTTTATAGATGTAGTGTTTGAGGATTTGACGCATGACGGAGCGGGTGTGGCCAAGGTTGATGGCTACCCGATTTTTGTCCAGGGCGGACTCCCTGGCGAAAAGGCAAACATCAAAGTGACCAAGGTGAACAAGGGTTACGGCTTTGGCCGCCTGATGGAGATTCTTGAAAGAAGCACCTTCCGTGTTGAGTGTCCTGCAGAGGATGCCCATAAATACGGTGGCTGCCAGCTGCAGCATATTAGCTATGAGGGTCAGCTAAAGTATAAGGAAAACCAGGTGAAGCAGGTGCTGGCAAGGATCGGCAAGCTTGAGGATGTTGTGGTGCACCCGATTCTTGGAATGGACAACCCTTGGCATTACCGGAACAAAGCCCAGGTACCTGTTGGCGAGAAGGATGGCAAGCTGATTGCTGGCTTTTTCAAGCCGCGCAGCCACGAAATCGTCGATACGGATGAAAGCCTGCTGCATCTCCAGGAAATTAACGAGGCAATCAAGGCGGTAAAAGAAATCGCCAGCGAGCTGGGCATTCAGCCTTATAATGAGGAAAAACATAAAGGTGTGCTTCGCCACATCATGGCCCGTTATGGTAGACAAACCGGTGAGCTGATGGTTGTGATTGTGACCAGGACGAATGAGATTCCACAGCAAAATAAGCTGATTGATGAAATCGTCGCAAGGCTGCCTAAGGTAAAATCAATCGTCCATAATATTAACTCGAAGAAAACGAATGTCATCATGGGAGATAAAACCGAAGTCCTCTGGAGAAGCGAAGTCATCTATGACTATATCGGTGACATCAAGTTCGCGATTTCCGCTCGTTCGTTCTATCAGGTCAACCCTGAACAGACAAAGGTTCTCTACGACAAAGCACTCGAATACGCAGAGCTGACAGGCGAAGAGTCCGTTATTGACGCCTACTGCGGCATCGGCACAATCTCGTTATTTTTAGCGCAAAAAGCAAAGAAGGTATTCGGAGTCGAAATCGTCCCCGAAGCCATCGAAGACGCAAAAAGAAACGCCGAACTGAATGGAATCACCAATTCAGAATTCGCAGTCGGAGAAGCCGAAAAAGTCATCCCGGCATGGTATGAAGAAGGAAACAGCGCCGATGTGTTGGTCGTCGACCCGCCGCGAAAAGGCTGTGACGAAGCGCTGCTGCAAACCATCATTGATATGAAACCGAAGAAGGTTGTGTACGTATCATGTAACCCGGCCACCCTGGCAAGAGATTTACGAATCCTTGAGGATGGCGGGTACAAGACAGTTGAATTACAGCCAGTTGATATGTTTCCGCAGACGACACATGTCGAGTGTGTTGCGCTAATAGAGTTAAAATAGCTTGGTATCAAAGGTTTTAAGCTTTTAATTAAAAATTAAAGTGTGTTTTATGTTCCCTCAGACCGTTGGTTTGGGGGAATTTTGTTTTGGAGAAAATATTTGCGATAGAATTTTTAAAAAATACATAGTTAGAAGAGGAAGGTTACTCGAGAGAGAATATGTTGGTGAAATACAGGAAGAAATTTTAGAACAAGGAAATATATAATAACTATAGAAGCGAAGATAGAGAGGTGAAGGTCTATTAAAAATGAAGAAAAATGGAAAGCAGTTAGTACCTGTAATAATTATTATGATGGGTTGTTTTATTATGCAGTCATAACAACGGGGATCTTTTGCAGACCTTCCTGTAAGGCCAAGACACCTTTGGAAAAGAACACCATTTTCTTTGATAATATAGAGGATGCGCTAAAAGATGGATTTAGGCCATGCAAAATGTGTAGGCCTGATCTAAATGAAACAACTTATGAACCTAATAAAGAATTAATAGAAAGGGCAAAAGAAATAATTATTAACAGTTATAATAAGCCTCTTAACCGTAAAGAAATAGCCCAGAAACTTGGTGTGAGCAATAATCATCTAGCAAGATTATTTAAACATTATTATGGTATGACCATATCTGAATATATTATTGAGTTAAGAATGGAAGAAGCAGCCAGGCTCTTGACACATACAGACATAGAAATTACTGAAGTTGCCCTAAAAGCAGGGGTTAAAAGCATGTCTAACTTTTACAAAATTTTTAAAGAGAGAACTGGTTTAACCCCAAAAGAATACAGATTGAAGAGTCTGTAAGATAGTTATTTCAAGAAATGCTTCATAACAACTAAATAAGCTTTAAAATTAAAGGGGGATAGAATATGAGAAATAACTTTCAAATCGTTGCGTTACAAGAGAAGGAATTTAATAACCTATTTTTAATGAATGAAGGAGGATTAAAAAGTATCGGGAGCCTGGATATCCCTGCAGGGTAAGTTTGAAGGATGCAGAGGTAGGAGAAGAGGTAATCTTACTGAATTACCAATATCATTGTGTTAATTCGCCTTATAAAGCAAGTGGGCCTATATTTATACGAAAGGGAGCAACTACCGCAAAGCTAGATGTAAATGAAATTCCGGATATGTTACATCATAGGTATCTTTCTGTACGTGGCTACAATACTTACTCAATGATTGTAGAAGCAAGGGTTACAGAAGGTGTGAATTTGAGAGAAAATATAGATGAAATTTTTGATAACAAAGAAGTAGAATATATTCACATCCTTAACGCTAAACCAGGATGCTATAACTGCCTTGTTAATAGAGTGTGAAAAAGCTGCAAAATGCAAACATCTATAATCCTATTAGAATAATTATACTTTGCCATATGATCATTAGATCTAATAACAGCTTAGTAGGCAAGTGGACTTTTTCAGACCACTTTTATTACGCAATACAGCGTTATAGATATATTATTCTGGACCTAGAGTTAGCAAATATGAAAACTTGAAATGGCAAGAGAAGAAAAAGTAAGTTGCAAAAAATTAGTTTGAACGGGAGTGAAATGAATTGGATAGTATCATTTTTGATTTAGATGGAACCATCTGGGATCCGATAGACACTGTACTTAGTGCTTGGAATAACGTTATAAGAAAAAGTAATCTCATAAATAGTGAATTAACCCGGAAAGATTTTGAAGGTACGATGGGTTTACAGATGAATGAAATAAGTAAGAAACTCTTTCCTGCCTTAAATGATAAAGAACGTCAAAAATTAATAATAGATTGTTGCGAAGCAGAACAATCTATCTTAGAAAAGAATGGAGGGGTTCTTTTTTACAATGTAGAGAATGTGCTAAAGGAGCTTTTTCAAAAATACAAACTATACATCGTCAGTAACTGTCAAGATGGTTACATAGAAGCTTTTTACAAGTCTCAGAGGCTTGATAAGTATTTTTTAGACTTCGAAAACCCAGGTAGAACCGGTCTGTCAAAAGGTGAAAATATTAATTTGGTTATTCAGAGAAATAACTTATTAAATCCAGTCTATGTGGGTGACACACAAGGTGATTTAGAAGCAGCTAGATTTGCTAATATTCCCTTTATTTATGCTGAATATGGATTTGGCCAAGTAAGTGAATATGATAAGAAGGTTAAGAGTTTTGAAGAACTTTTAAAAGTATTCTAGTGTAAATATACATGTAATCAAATTGAATACGCGAATAACCTTGCTGAATGTTCATTAAGCTAAATCGGGAATTGTTTATACAGCCTGTAATATGGAAGTGAGGGAGGTTATATGAGAGTAATCGGAATCGATTTATCAGGGCCAAGAAATCATAAGGATACAGTCCTTACTATTTTTAAACAAGAGGGAAGACATCTGCAACTTATTAAGTGGGCAAATAATTTAAGTGATCAGGACATATTGCGAGAGGTTTTTGAGCAAAGTCAATTAGATGAGGTCGTTATCGGAATTGATGCACCTTTATCTTATGAAGACGGTGGAGGAGATAGAAAGAGTGACCGGGAACTAAGAAAGTTTATTGTGAATTTAGGGATGAAATCCGGGTCAATCATGCCGCCAACCTTAAATAGAATGGTGTACTTAACATTAAGAGGAATAAAACTTAGTAGAGAAATAGAGAATTTAAACGCCGCCTATTCCATTTCTCTAGTAGAAGTCCATCCAGGGGCAGTGATTGGATCGAGACTGTCCAAACAAAATATTGAATATGTGTTGGCTTACAAACAAGAACAATCAGCTAGAAGTTATATTCGAAATTGGCTTGCGGAGCAGGGGCTTACACAAATACCTATTGAAATAGAAGCAGAAAGCCATTCTATCGATGCATGTGCCGCTGCGTTAGGTGCATGGCACTGGAAGGCTTCTTCCTATGAAGCCAAATGGATTTACCCAGCTTGCCCCCCGCTGCATCCTTATGACTATTGCTGTTAATTCAGCAGAATATATTGTTTTATTTACCCTCGGACTAATGTTCGGGGGATTTTTTTAATACTCGGAGCTATCTTTTACGCAGAACTAAGAATTTATAATAATTCAACAGTAGGAAATACTGTAAAAATAAATTGTAAAATTGGGGGACAAAATGATGCCTGAATTGCCAGAGATGGAAACATATAAAACTTTACTGGGGTCATTGATCGGTGGGCAAAAGATTTCGGGTGCTGAGATTGGGCGGGAAAAGTCTATTAACGTACCAGTTGACAGGTTTACTGCGCAAGTTTCAAATCAAGCCATAAAAACGGTTACCAGAAGAGCGAAATATTTAATTTTTCAATTGCAGGATGGAAAATGTTTATTATTGCACCTGATGCTTGGCGGATGGATGTTTTTTGGCAAAGAGGAAGATAGGCCAAACAGGACAATTCAAGTAAAGCTATCATTCGGGGAACAACATTTATTTTTCATTGGACTGCGATTGGGCTACCTCCATCTTTTATCACGTGAAGAGGTCCAGGAAGAGTTTGGAAAACTGGGACCTGAAGTGCTTGATCCTGATTTTACATTGAACGCCTTTCATCGACTAATGCAAAAAAGAAGAGGAACAATTAAAACAACATTAATCAATCAAGAAGTGCTGGCTGGAATAGGGAATGGATATTCTGATGAGATTCTTTGGCATGCAGAGATTCGTCCTGATAAAAAAATCAATGATCTTGACGATCAACAATTATCACGGCTATATCATTCGATTCAGTTTATCCTTAATCGAGGAATTGAACAAGGTGGTTATATGGAAAATCCGCTATATAAAGGAGATGGAAAAACAGGAGGCTACCAATTTTATGTTTATGACAGAGAAGGAAAAGAATGTTCTCGCTGCAATGCTTCCATATTAAAAAAAGAAATCTCTTCACGGAAAACTTACTTCTGTCCCAATTGCCAGCAATAAATGAGATTACTGGAACACCCTGGTGCAGCCACATAAATTCTGCACAGGTTTGAAGCTGTTATATGAGTTGTACTTGAATAACTATGAAAGCCTTATCCTTTGTTGGATAAGGCTTTTTTGTATCCAAAGAAGGCATATGTGGATTTTCCCCGACGATTCTGTCTTTTATATAAATAGTCCAATCCTCTGTATAGAAATATCCATAAGATATTGTGTTCTCAATACAAAAAAAGGGAGTGAGATTATTGAGAGATAAAGAGAATCACAATAAGGATTTTCCGGCAAGTATTAGTAATTGTTCAAACAGAAACGTAGCACCAGACGTGAATTTTGATGCAAGGATAAGCAAGGTACCTGTAGTCTTAGCTGAAATTGAAGTAAGTACCTCGGTTAAAGCTGATATTACATTTCCGGAAGATGTACTGGAAATCAAGGATATAAAAAAACGAGTAGTCCTTGTTCAATGTCGCCTTCTGGTTCCAACCAATCAGCTATTCATTAAAGGATATGTAGAAAAAAATATCAGATACGCAGCTGCACCAACGGGATGGAAGGGGAAGTGTATAGACTCAAATATCCGATCTTTTACCGTGAAAGTGCCATTTGAGTGTGCCACTACAATTAGGGAGTTCATAACTCGTCCAGTAGAGGTTCGGTTAAACCAGCGCAGGGAATTTGATTTCTTGGTCACTGAACCTTTATCGGAAGGCTTTCCTGAAAAAGATGAGCTGCTAACGAGCGACCTTTCACAATATCATCAAACGAGTATCCAACACTATAATGAACTTCCATACTGTGATTTGGTCTCCAGCAGTATTGTTGAGTACGATGAAGCAACAGACAGGGTGCCTCTACAAGATGGGGCGATATTTGAAGGAACCTTTAGGAACATCGTGGAAAAGATGCTCGTCAAGTTTACAATTAAGCTGCTTCAAAAACAACAAGTTCCAATTGGTGGAGGAGCACCGGGACCGACTGGGCCAACTGGGCCAACAGGACCAACAGGACCAACGGGACCAACGGGAGCGACAGGAGCAACTGGGCCGACAGGAGCGACCGGACCGACTGGGCCAACAGGGCCGACCGGAGCAACTGGAGCGACCGGAGCAACCGGACCAACGGGGCCGACAGGAGCAACCGGAGCAACCGGAGCGACAGGAGCAACAGGAGCAACCGGTGCAACGGGAGCAACAGGGGCAACCGGACCAACCGGGCCGACTGGAGCAACAGGACCAACCGGACCAACCGGACCGACTGGGCCAACCGGTCCGACCGGAGCAACTGGAGCGACTGGAGCGACAGGAGCAACCGGAGCAACCGGAGCAACCGGAGCAACGGGAGCAACCGGAGCGACAGGACCGACTGGGCCAACGGGAGCAACTGGAGCAACCGGAGCAACCGGAGCGACAGGACCAACAGGGCCAACAGGAGCAACTGGGCCGACAGGAGCAACCGGAGCGACAGGACCAACAGGGCCAACAGGAGCAACCGGAGCAACGGGAGCAACCGGAGCGACAGGAGCAACAGGACCAACAGGACCAACGGGAGCAACCGGGCCAACCGGAGCAACCGGAGCGACAGGACCAACAGGAGCGACAGGACCAACAGGGCCAACCGGGCCGACAGGAGCAACAGGAGCGACCGGAGCAACAGGGGCAACCGGACCAACCGGGCCGACTGGAGCGACAGGAGCAACCGGAGCAACCGGACCGACTGGGCCAACCGGGCCGACCGGAGCAACAGGAGCGACAGGACCAACCGGAGCAACCGGAGCAACGGGAGCAACGGGAGCAACTGGAGCGACAGGACCAACCGGAGCGACTGGGCCAACAGGGCCGACCGGAGCAACTGGAGCGACAGGAGCAACTGGAGCAACAGGGCCAACCGGGCCAACAGGAGCAACAGGAGCAACAGGAGCAACTGGAGCGACCGGAGCGACAGGACCAACAGGACCAACAGGACCAACAGGAGCAACCGGAGCAACAGGGCCAATGCCTGCAACTGAATGTGATTGCTGTGTAGATCCAATGAGAGAATATCTGACTCTATTAGAAGGCTCCACAAACATTGATATTGCGACGACCTTACAAAGCGCCCAAGGTGGCTTCACTAATGCAACCATCAACAGAGTTGTTGGTGATTATGTGATTGTCAATAATGGGGATGCAGCAATACCGATTTGTAAGATTGTTGGGCTAGGAGGAGACACTGATTCTCCATTATTCACAACACCATTACCTCCATCTGAAGATGAAGACAGTGGCTTCTGTGACTGCTGTGAACAAGCAACACGGGATATTTTAGAGATGATCCAGGCAAGACCTGCAACTGCAGACTTCTTTACCGAGGGTTCTGGCGACTTTGGTAACTTACAGAACTTCTCCATTCTTGAAATTGAAGAAGGATTAGTCAAGATCCAGAGTGGCAACGATGTCAGAGTACTCTCAACTTGCCGCATAGCAGCTCTGTCAGATATAAATCCAAACCTGATTGTCCCACCGCCAACACCATAAACAAGAACTAGGCTGTACTATGAGTAAATCTCATAGGAACAGCCTTTTTCATTCTTATATACATCCATCAATATTCTGTTTTCGTTCCATTAAACATATTGATACATAATGTATCAATATGAACATTGTTAGAAGGTGAAGATATGATTCAAACGCTAAGAACAAATGAATTCAATAAACGTCTGGCACGTCTTCGGAGGGCTGAACAGCAACTGCTAACTCCACGAAGAAGAAAACGAAAAGACCAGCTCCATATTGTCTATGCAATGACCCATGTAGGAATTTGTGGTGGTGTAAAAGTAATATTTGAACATGCGAACAAATTACAAGAGGCTGGTGCTCAAGTAACACTTGTTTCACATTATCAAAAGCCGTCCTGGTTTCCGATTGAAACAAATTATATCCAAGTTCCATTTGACCTTGAACTAGCAAAAGGAATCCCTAATTGTGATGTCATCGTAGCTACTTACTGGGATCACATTCAGGCGTGTATCGAAACAGGTATTGCACCTGTTGTTTATTTTGAGCAGGGCGATTTTCATCTATTTGACTATCATTCAATTAATTTAACATTAAAAAACTTTATTCAAAAACAATATGAAGTTCCTCCTGTTGTTTTTACTGTTTCACACCAGGCAGCAGGTTTGATTACAAAGGTATATGGAAGGGAAGCTCAGGTTTTTCCGAATGCAGTAGATGAAAGTGTATTTTGTGTAAATGGAGAAAAAGAGTTGGGAGAACGTCCATACTTATTGATGGTTGGGGGAGAAAGTGCAGCTTTTAAAGGTATTCCTGATATCATTGATGCATATGAAAAAGTAAAAGAGGATTTTGAGATTGATCTGTATTGGATCACACCGGAAGAGCCCTCTGAAAAGTTAAGAAGCCGGGTCACGAGGGTATTTGTCAACCCAAGGCAACAAAAGATAGGCAGCCTATATAGAGGTGCTGCTATATATGTTTGTGGGTCAACATACGAGAATTTTCCATTGCCACCCCTTGAGGCAATGGCCTGTTGTTGTCCTGTTGTTACAACGAATAATACAGGTTCACTGGAGTATGCTGTTCACAAACAAAATGCCTTGATTTGTAATATGAAGGATCCTGTTGATATGGCTGAAAAAATAAAAGAAGTGTTTTCACATGCATGCCTAAAAGAGAGTTTGATAACGAATGGATTAGCTACAGCGAATCAATATAACTGGAAAACGATTATTCAGGATATTCTGGAGTATTATAGAAGCATTGCCCGGCAACAAGTTTTATCTAAATGCACATTAAAGGATTGGGATATAGCCATAAGAGAAAACGATTGTTTATATAAGGAAGATTATTTGAAGTTGAAAAAAATGCTCCTTGTAACGAATGCGGATATTATAAGGGTTCCTGTTATTTATTCTATTGATAAAGTTCCTCAAATAGCGAGGTGGGAAGTAGTCGCAATAAGGAAAAACAGCGATGAAGGAATGGTTGAAGAATGCTATTGTCCAGTGTGGCCATTAAGGAAGCTGCATTTGTATAATTTAAAAGGTTTTCAATCATTTTTGAAGAAGCAATATGATCAGGCATTAGAGGAATTTACCGAGTTATATAATGGGGATCCGTCAAATGATAAAGCGGTCTGGGCAAGATGGATTGTATTAACATTAATCAGGCTGCAAAGGAAACAAGAAGCGAGGAGAAAATTAAAGGATTACATTAAAGAATATCCACACAACGCCGATTTTTATAAATTAAGCATATTGGCAGGGGAAAAGGAACTACAAGACCCGTTTTCAGCTGAAGCAATAAAATTATTAGGTGAGGCAACTGGTTCTTCAGAGTTTTTCTATAAAGTTGAACCTTAATATAAATAACCCTCTAAAAAATTTTAGAGGGTTATTTATATCTATTCACACGGTGGTCAATGATATTTTTGGCCTTTTATTTCTTGCTTATACTACCGAATCGGTGGATCCTGAAAAGCCAGGATGACATCTTCACTTCGATCTGTGGATCCATCATTTATAATGATCAATTCTAAGTCGGCTACCGTCTGGTTTAAAATACTCTAGATCGCCTCGCCAATAAAATGTTCACTGTTATAAACAGCTAGAACTACACTAATCTCCTTAACTCCCTACTTTTTAATTTTGTCTGATTCTTTTCCTTCCTTCTATATACCAATCTAATAGATGGCAAGATCTATGGCCACTTTACCCCTTTTGGCTATGTCAACACATATTAGGTTTGCTGGTATTCCAGCGGACACAAAGGCAGCATCAAATTCATATTGATCTATTTCTTCAAGTACTTTCGGCACTAAATGAATGGTCCATAAATGAAGCCCGAACAATGGCTTGAAAACGAACATAAGTTAAAAAGAAAACAATAAACTAAAGCTGCGAAGGGAGAAGGTAATGAAGGTATTGGTGGTAGGAGGTGCTGGTTTTATCGGCTCACATGTTGTGGATGCACTTGTTAACAAAGGTTATGAAATAGTAGTAGTGGATAATCTTTCTTCAGGAAAGCAGGATTTCCTGCATCCAGGAGCCGCGTTTTATTCTTTGAATATACTGAATGACGGTTTAGTGACTATTTTTGAAAAGGAAAGGCCAGATGCAGTCATCCATCTTGCAGCACAGATCAATGTCCAGAAATCAATCGAAAACTCCACGCTGGACGCTGAGGTCAATATTTTGGGAACGCTAAAAATTTTAGAGCTATGTAAAAAACACAATTGTAAATTGATTTACTCCTCATCGGCAGCAGTGTATGGGAACCCCGTCTATTTGCCTGTGGACGAACGCCATCCTGTTAAACCTCTATCAAACTATGGCATTTCGAAATACACTCCAGAAATGTATATCTCCCTTTATTCCCAGCAATATGATATTGATTATACGATCCTGCGCTATGCGAATGTTTATGGAGCCAGGCAGGATGCAGAGGGGGAAGGGGGTGTCGTTTCGATTTTTATAAAAAAAATGATCAACAATGAACCGCCTGTCATCTTTGGGAATGGAGAACAAACCAGGGACTTTATTTATGTAGAAGACGTTGCTGCCGCTAATATCGCTGCTTTGGAAAAGGAGTGCCGCGGCGTATTCAATATAAGCAGTAATCAAGAAATGACCATTAACTCGCTCGTGGAGGAAATCAATCTTTTATTGAATACCAAGCTGGCACCCATCCATGAAAAATTCCGGACCGGCGATATCCTCCATAGCTGTCTGAATAACCAATTGGCCCATAAAAAGCTAGGCTGGGAGCCTAAGTTTTCTTTGAAAGAGGGATTGAAGAAGACGGTTGACAGCGGCAGGCAGTGAATCGTTATAGGCATGAACATGATTTTTGTTGGAATTATAAAAAGAAGTAAGGGCTGCCCTTACTTCTTTCCTTTTTTACTATTCATAAAATCGTTGAAAAATTTTTCGTTGAACAAAATCTGCTGGTCATCTGGACGGTATGTTTTGGCATTCTGATTGTGTTCAATCGATTTTTCAACATTACCTAATTCCCAATGGCATACGCATAGCTGAAGGTTTGGATACCATGTTGAATAAGCCTGGTTCTGGAAGCCGGCTGTTTCCTTGCTCATCTCTGTGGCGGCAGTATACCAAAAAATAGCTGTCTGATAATCCTGTTTGGCCTTAAAAATATCGCCAATCCGGCAGCACGGCTCAGGCCGGGGTGCATCGAAAGACAGAGACTTTAGCAAGGCTTCCATTTCTTCGTCTTTTTCTCCTCTATGGGCATGGCAATCAGCCAGGTTCATACATGCTATTATGTTGTCCTCCACCCAGCCTTTTTTGCCTCCAAGGAACTCGTGATAGTAAATGATCGCTTTTTCATATTGCCTATGGTCACGCAGCTCATTGGCATAATAGTATAAATCCCTCGGGGAAAATTCCTCGCCTCTTTTAATCCGGTTTTCATATATTCTTAAATTCCTGTCAGATTGGCCGGTCGATTGTTTTTCATCCTTTTTATGCTCTATTGATATATCAGAGGATAGAATATTGCCGCTCACGTCAAGATATTCATGTACGGGACCGATCCATTTGAAGTTCTTGCTCCTCTTCACCAGGCGGTTCCTTCTATAATGGAAAGTGGGGTTCCCATATTCATCCCTGAGGATGACATAGATCATGGAGACAGCATCAACATCCGAATTAAGAGAAGTTTTCAGCTTTTTGAATTTTTGCTGATCGGCCGGCAGTAAAATATCATCAGCATCAAGCCAAAGGATATAGTCCATCTCGGCATTGCTGAAGGCAAAGTTCCGGGCTGCGGAAAAGTCGTCAATCCACTCAAAATCGAGCACTTTATCACTGTACTTCCTGGCTATTTCCTTCGTCCTGTCAGTCGATCCAGTATCCACAATGACGATTTCATCACAGATTTCCTGTACACTCTTGAGGCAATTCTCCAATACTTCCTCTTCATTTTTAACAATCATGCAGAGACTGATGGTGGTCATTTTATCCCTCCCGTAAAAGATTTTCTTCACATTTTATGTGAAGGGGTGAAATTGTGAACCCTGTTCTAATCCTGACCTGTTGTATTTAGGTTCTAGCACGTTTTTTTTACCGGCACCTAAAATATTGCAACTCATTAAAAATTTAAATACTACAGATTTCAAATAATGAAGCTTATCATTTAATAGTAGAGCTTTTTGAAAGCGTTTACTGATAGAGGATGGTTCTATATAAAATACATGCAGAAGAGAGGGTCATAAATGAAATTTACATACTTAGGCCGTACCGGGTTAAAAGTAAGCCGCTTATGTCTTGGAACGATGAATTTTGGGGTTGATACTAAAGAGAAAGAAGCATTTTATATCATGGATGCTGCTCTTGATGCAGGTATTAATTTTTTTGATACAGCAAATATTTACGGATGGGGAGCGAATGCTGGTAAAACGGAAGAAATCATTGGCCGCTGGTTTGCCCAGGGCGGCGGCCGCAGGGAAAAGGTAGTACTAGCTACAAAGGTTTATGGTGATATGCACGATGAGTTAGATGGTCCGAATGATGTACCTGGATTATCAGCCTATAAAATTCGCCGCCACCTTGAAGGCTCACTGCGTCGCTTGCAGACAGACCATATCGAATTGTACCAAATGCACCATATTGATCGCAGAGTTACGTGGGAAGAGATCTGGCCAGCATTTGAGCGTGCTGTTCAGCAAGGTAAGATCGATTATGTTGGATCCAGCAATTTTCCTGCATGGGCTATAGCGGAAGGACAAGCAAAAGCGGAAGCGCGAAATTTCTTTGGGCTGGTGAGTGAACAGCACCGGTACAACTTAAATGGCAGATTGCCTGAATTAGAGGTATTGCCGGCTGCAGAGAGATATGGGTTAGGATTCATTCCATGGAGCCCACTTGACGGAGGACTGTTGGGCGGAAATGCACTGGATCCAGCTAAAGGATCAAGAAGTGCGAAAAATCATGAAGCGATTGAAAGGAACCGCAGCAAACTTGAGAAATTTTCAGCATTATGTAAGAAAATTGGAGAAAAAGAAGATTCAGTTGCACTTGCCTGGTTATTGGCCAACCCTATCGTGACAGCTCCAATCATCGGTGTGCGTACAAGAGAGCAGCTGCAAAAATCTTTACATGCTGTAGAGGTTTCATTATCGCCAGAGACGATGAAAGAGCTGGATGAGATTTTCCCGGGTCCAGGAGGGCATGCTCCGGAAGCATACAGCTGGTAAAGGGGTGGTACCTTAGTGAAAACAGTATATATTACAGGGTGTGACAGAGGCCTTGGACTTGCACTGGCAGGAACATTTGTGGATGAAGGCTTTAAGGTATTTGCCGGAAGCTATATACCAGATTGGCCTGAATTAAAAGAACTTAAGAATACAGCAGGGAAGCAGCTTTATATCTTGCCGCTTGATGTGACAAGCGACGTTTCTGTACAGCATGCAGCTGAAGAAATTAAACGTATTTCGCCTCGGCTTGATGTGTTGATCAATAATGCCGGAATCTATACGGATCAGGATGGAGATGCATTCGAAGGGTTTGATTTTGACGCTATCAGGCGAATGCATGAGACTAATACGCTGGGTCCTTTGCGAGTTTCACAGTCTGTTTTACCACTATTGATGCGAGGTGATAATAAACTGCTCGTCAATATCTCATCTGAAGCCGGAAGCATTACCGATTGCAAACGTGAAAAAGAGTACGGATATACAATGTCAAAGGCTGCTCTCAACATGCAATCTGTTGTTTTACAAAATCAATTAAAAAGGTTTGGGATAAAGGTATTGGCTATTCATCCCGGTTATGTAAGATCCTATATGCTCGGCAGGTTTAACACAGAGGCAACCGTCGAAGCGGCAGACTCTGCAAGAGGGATTGTGCAGCAACTTTTTCAACAGGCTTTGTTAGACGGACCTATTTTTATAGATTATCAAGGCCAAAGGTTAGATTGGTAAGGGGGGAGAAAGTTGAAAAAAATAGTGGCTGTATTAGGAGACTACTGGCATCAAGAAAATATGATTCAAGAGAGTTTGGAAGCTGCTGTTAAGAATTTGCCAGTAGAAGTTTCGTATATTCGTTATCAAGATCTGGAAAAAGCGTTAAATGATGATCCAGCTGCTGTTATTTTATACAAAGAAAACCGTTTGAATCCCCTCGATGAAATAGTGGAAACATGGATGGAACCAGCGATCATGAATCAAATTGTTGCCTATGTGGAACAGGGCGGCGGATGGTTTGCCTGGCATACAGGAATGGCAAGCTATCCAGCTGACAGCAGCTATATCAAAATGCTAAAAGGCTCCTTTACTTATCATCCAGATATGCAGGAGGTTACTTATAAATATAATGATGGTTCCGTTGCTTGTTCTTTTATTGATGAACATTACTTCGTTTCCTGTCAAACTGAAGAAACAGATGTGTTCCTATTCTCAGAATCGGTCGACGGACACTCAATAGCTGGCTGGCAGCATCGTTTCGGCAAGGGCAGAGTATGCTGTTTGGCACCCGCACACACCAAGGAAGGTTTAAATGACACACACTTCCTTTCTATATTGAGCGGGAAGCTCGCCTATTGCATAGGTGGAAATGAATAGCATGCTATTTAGGTACCGTTAAAGGATGTTGTTGCAGCAGTTGGGTGGCTTTTTCAGTGATTTTCGGGCGATGCGGGGGAAAAATTAATGACAAAATGGTAGAACGGTCTAGCAGAGGGTGGCTTTCTTTTTGTGTGGCAATAACCCGCATTTATGCTCAAGTTCATTTTAAAATGCTTTGAGCGTGTAACCTCAAAAAAATAAACTCATCTTAGTCTGGCCCTGATTTCGCAAGAATAATTTTGCGATTTTGGGGTCTTTTTGATGTGAAAATTCAAAGTATCCCAGTGTTTATCTTTTTTAGCTAAACTTTATTTTACCTTCAATAGTGGAATGCTAATGAATATACAGTGATGTCAAGTTAAAATTACCATTTCCATCAGATTGATAAAAAGTGCTTAAGCATGGTATAAGTGTAAAAGGAGCAGAGCATTCTGCTTTTTAATTTTAGGATAGGGGTTGGCCTAGTGTCCCATGATGAGAGGAATTGAAGGGTTATGAAAGAAAATTTCTGGCGTGATTTACCACGGCCATTTTTTATATTGGCACCAATGGAAGAAGTGACAGATGTTGTTTTTCGCCATGTAGTGAGCGAGGCGGCGAGACCTGATGTATTTTTTACGGAGTTTACAAACAGTGAGAGTTACTGTCACCCAGATGGGATTAAGAGTGTCCGCGGGCGTTTGACTTTTACAGAGGACGAACAGCCAATTGTAGCCCATATCTGGGGGGACAAGCCTGAAAACTTCCGGCAAATGAGTATTGGTATGGCGGAAATGGGCTTTAAGGGTCTGGATATCAATATGGGCTGTCCAGTGCCCAATGTGGTGCAGAACGGGAAGGGAAGCGGCCTGATCCGTCGTCCGGACGTTGCAGCAGAATTAATCCAGGCAGCAAAAGCAGGTGGATTGCCTGTAAGTGTAAAGACAAGGCTTGGTTTCACGGAAGTAGACGAATGGCAGAGCTGGCTGAAACACATATTGGAACAAGACATTGTCAATCTCTCCATTCATCTGCGTACAAGGGATGAAATGAGCAAAGTAGATGCTCATTGGGAACTGATTCCGGAGATTAAGCAACTTCGTGATGAGGTAGCACCAGATACCCTTTTGACAATTAATGGTGATATCCCTGACCGACAGACTGGCTTGGAGCTCGCCAATAAGTATGGTGTTGATGGGGTAATGATTGGTCGCGGCATTTTCCATAATCCATTTGCCTTTGAAAAGGAGCCGAAAGAACATAGCAGTGAGGAATTGCTTGACCTCTTAAGTCTGCACATGGATCTCCATGATAAATATTCGCATTTAGAGCTGCGCCCGTTCACGGCTCTTCATCGCTTCTTCAAAATCTATGTCAAGGGATTCCACGGGGCGAGTGGATTAAGAAACGAATTAATGAATACCAAGTCAACGGATGAAGTTCGTGAATTGCTTGAGCAATTTGCGTCGAAGAATCTGGATGGAATGGAAAAATAAACATCATTTACGGAATCAGGTGAGACTGGTTCCGTTTTTTTGTGCTAATTACCAGCATCACAGATTTTTATTATGAGACAACCTCCTCTACCGCTTGAGCGAAGGGGATTTTTGTTAAAATTAGGAAGACGGCATGAATATTTACGATTTTGGATTAATTATTGCTGTTTTTTGGTCAATTATATCTATCTTTCCGGAGATTATGAGTTTGGTCCGGGAGATTATCTCCATTTATTAAGAGAATAATTTTTCCAGTGTCCCAAATGAGCGAATTTCTTGCTCAAAATCCCCCTTCAACCTGGAAGGGACTCCAAATTAACCTGTTTGGCAACAGCAAAGAAAGAAAATAGTGTAGAAGTGTATTTTGGCTAGCGATATTTCATCTAACACCGGCCCTAATTTCCCCCATTCTATCCTCATTTGCCTTCCTATCAAAAAGATTCCAATTATAGATACTAAATTCCTTGACCCTTTCATATTTATTAATGGTGAAAGTTAAATTCATTTTTACTTGAACGGAAAGGGGAAGAAAAATGGACAAGGATACTGCAAAGGTTGGAAAATGCCCGTTTACACACGGGGGTGCGACAAGTCATAAAACCAGCGGGACGACGAATCGGGACTGGTGGCCAAACCAGTTACAATTGAATATTCTCCATCAGCATGACAGAAAATCCAATCCTATGGGAGAAGATTTTAATTATAGTGAAGAATTTAAAAAGCTGGACTATGACGCTCTTAAGCAGGACTTACACGAGCTCATGACAACCAGTCAGGACTGGTGGCCGGCTGACTATGGACATTATGGGCCATTGTTCATCCGTATGGCCTGGCACTCGGCAGGCACCTATCGTATCGGGGATGGACGGGGCGGCGGCGGAACTGGTTCACAGCGATTCGCACCGCTTAATAGCTGGCCTGATAATGGTAATCTTGATAAAGCCCGCCGTTTGCTATGGCCGCTCAAGCAGAAATATGGAAACAAGATTTCCTGGGCTGACTTGATATTGCTGGCAGGCAATGTCGCCATTGAGTCGATGGGCGGCACGACCATCGGCTTTGGTGCAGGAAGACCGGATATTTGGCATCCGGAAGAAGACACTTACTGGGGTGTTGAGTCCGAATGGCTTGGCGATAAACGGTACACTGGCGACCGCGAGCTCGAAAATCCGCTTGCTGCCGTGCAAATGGGTCTGATCTATGTGAATCCTGAAGGACCGAATGGCAAGCCGGATCCACTGGCTGCAGCCCGGGATATTCGTGAAACATTTGCGCGGATGGGTATGAACGATGAGGAAACAGTAGCTCTGATTGCTGGGGGCCATACTTTTGGAAAAGCCCACGGTGCAGGAGACGCTGCCAAGGTTGGTCCTGAACCTGAATCTGCTCCTATAGAAGAAATGGGCTTAGGCTGGAAAAATGCATATGGCAGCGGCAAGGGCCGTGATACGATTACGAGCGGCCTGGAAGGAGCCTGGACGGCGAATCCGACACAGTGGGATAACGGGTACTTTGATTTATTGTTCGGATACGAATGGTGGCTGACGAAGAGTCCGGCAGGTGCTTATCAGTGGCTGGCTGTAGATCCTGCTGAGAAGGACCTTGCACCAGATGCAGAAGATTCATCTGTAAAAGTTCCAACCATGATGCTTACCACCGATATTGCGCTGCGCCATGACCCGGCCTATGAAAAAATCTCCCGCCGATTCCATCAGAATCCAGAGGAGTTTGCGGATTCATTTGCAAAAGCCTGGTTCAAATTATTACACCGTGATATGGGTCCTAAATCAAGGTATATAGGTCCGGAAGTCCCGGAAGAAGATTTTGTCTGGCAGGATCCTGTTCCAGCTGCGGATTATGAATTAACGGAGGCAGAAGCGGAAAAGATCAAGGAATTGATTCTGGACTCCGGGCTTACAATCGGCGATTTGGTTACGACCGCATGGGCTTCAGCAAGTACCTTCCGTGGCTCTGACTTCCGCGGTGGAGCTAATGGTGCCCGCGTTCGCCTAGCTCCGCAAAAGGATTGGGAAGTGAATGAGCCGGAGCAGCTTTCAAAGGTGCTCGGTGTACTTGAAGACATTCAAAGTCAACTGGACCAGGAAGTCAGTCTTGCCGACTTGATTGTGCTGGGCGGAAGTGCTGCGATCGAGAAAGCCGCTCGAAATGCGGGCTTTGATGTAAACGTTCCTTTTGCTCCGGGACGTGGGGATGCGACAGCTGAGCAAACAGATGCAGAAGGCTTTGCCGTGCTGGAGCCTTATGCTGACGGATTCCGCAACTATCAGAAAAAGCAGTATGGTGTAAGTCCAGAAGAGCTTTTGCTGGACAAGGCACAGCTGTTAAATCTTAGTGCACCGGAAATGACGGCATTGATTGGCGGAATGCGCGTCCTCGGTACGAATCATGGCGGCACAAAACATGGCGTATTCACTGATTCGGTCGGAACACTGACGAATGATTTCTTTGTGAATCTACTAGATATGGGAGTGGAATGGAAGCCTGCCGATGGCGGAGTATATGAAGGGCGTGACCGCAAAACAGGTGACGTTGTTCGTACAGCCACCAGAGTCGATCTGGTTTTCGGTTCAAACTCACAGCTGCGTGCGATTGCCGAAGTTTATGCGCAAGATGATAACAAAGAGAAGTTCGTGCGGGACTTTATCTCGGCATGGGTCAAGGTCATGAATGCAGACCGTTTCGACCTTAGTGAACAGGCTCGTAACACTTCGGAGTTGGCGTTGCGTCATTAATAAATAGTTTGGCAGATAGCAGATCAATTGGTCTGCTATTTACTTTTTGTTGATGCTTTATAACTGAATTTGATCCAAATCGTTGGATTTTTTCTAATTTATAGCAGTTAACCGGAATATCTCCGCTTATTTCTGCTTCATAAGGGTGCTATAGAATAATAGCCGGAAATTCTCCGCTTATGAATCTCTTACCTACATGATAGCCGAGCCAAGGGTTGGTTACGACTCACCTGTATTGCTTTCCGCTTCAACAATCATTCTGCTGTAAAATGTGCAAAACCCCCTATTTGTGATTTTTCTTATTGAATTCTTTTTAAAAGTGTGAAAAAATAATGAGGTCATCTGATGACCATATGACATATGGGTTTGCAAACAAAACTATGAAACTGAAAAAAACTCAATATGAGCAACTAGGGGGAAGGGTACAGATGTTATTGCTGATTGCGTTAAGTGCGATTATCGCTCCGTTTTTATTCCTTGTGATCATGCGGATGCCGGCGGCTAAGGGGATGGCCTTGAGTTCATTGATCGTTATTTTGTTAGCGCTTACTACTTGGGGGATGGAAGGACAAGTGGTATTGGCATCGATTTTTCAGGGGGTACATAAAACGTTGACTATCCTTTGGATTTTATTTGGTGCATTGGTGTTGTTGAACACGCTTCGAAATACAGGAGCGGTTGTGCGGATTAACCAGGGGTTTCAAAGCATTTCTGGTGACATGCGGGTTCAAGTCATTATCGTTGCCTTTTTATTTGGTTCACTTATCGAAGGTGCGGCAGGTTTTGGAACGCCGGCAATGGTTACCGGGCCGTTAATGCTGGCTTTAGGGTTCCAGCCGATCGCGGCTGCGACGATTGCCTTGATTGCCGATAGTACCGCGGTCATGTTTGGTGCGGTCGGGACACCAGTGGCAGTGGGATTGAGCAATATTCCGGGTGCAGATACGCCTTTTTTCCATGACATTGCGGTTACGGTGACGAGTCTGGATTTATTAGCGGGTTCGTTCATTCCGTTCATTTTAATGGTGGTTTTAACAGTGTTTTTTGGAAGCGGTATCAAGGATGCCTTGCCGATGCTTCCATGGACTCTGATGATTGGCTTTATCTACACAGGCAGTGCATTACTGGTAGCCACTCTTTTTGGGCATGAGTTTGTTTCGATTCTTGCTTCGCTCATCACCCTGGCAGTGGCGACTGTGACTGCGAAGAAAGGATACCTGCTTCCGAAGACTGAATGGAAAGCTGCGATGCGGAAAGATTTTGTTGTTTCGACTGAAAAGTCAAAGATGGGTATTGTGACAGCCTGGTCGCCATATGTTGTCGTCGTTCTGTTATTGCTGTTGACACGAATTGTGCCTGCGCTAAAAGATTTCACGAGGACAGCGATCGACTTTACCTGGAGAAATATCTTAGGGGTTGAGGGCGTGACCTCAGCCTGGGAATTCTTATATTCTCCAGGCACCATCCTTACTGTTGCGGCAGTTTTAGCGTTCTTATTCCAGCGAAAATCGTACCAGACCTTTACCAATGCTTCGAAAGAGTCGTTATCCACGATGAAAATGACATCAATCGCCTTGATTGCGACGCTCTCCATGGTTCAAGTATTTGTTAACTCGGAGATGAATCTAAATGAACTAGTCAGTATGCCGCAGTATATTGCGGAATCCTTTGCTGGCTCGCTGGGTTCTGTATGGATTTTCGTCGCACCATTCCTTGGTGAGTTAGGAGCGTTCATTACTGGAAGTGCAACGGTTTCGACGCTGACGTTTTCGCCAATCCAATTCAATGTCGCGGATGCCGTCGGTCTCGAGTCCAACATCGTGCTGGCCGTCCAGCTCATTGGGGCAGCTGCAGGCAACATGATTTGTGTGCATAACGTTGTTGCTGCAAGTGCGGTTGTTGGAGTATCCGGCAAAGAAGGAGAAATTATCCGTAAAACACTGGCGCCTGCAATTCTTTATGGAATCCTTGCTGGAGTTTCTGGATTTATCTTTTTAAATCTGCTATAAGTAAGGCTTTTTTCGTAAACTTTGTTGCTGGTCAGTTTACGTGGACGAAAAGCAAAAATTAATACGGAAACAGTCCTAAGTATCCAAAAGGTCCCACGTTCTTTCGGAGAACTAAATTCTCTGTATAATAAGGAATAGATGGGAGATGAACGACATGCCATATAAACGAGTGAAAGTGAAAAAGGTGTATGAACAAGTTGCAGATTCAATTATTGAGTTGATTAAAACGGGTGAGTTAAAACCCGGTGATAAATTAGATTCTGTTGAAAAGCTGGCGAAAAGCTTTGACGTCGGGAGTTCCACGATCCGGGAAGCATTAAGTGGTTTAAGGACTATGGGGCTGGTGACAATGCGCCAGGGCGAAGGGACGTTTGTAAACACCTTTGACCCGTCGAAATTCCAATTGCCCGTCACCAGCGCTTTCTTGATGAAGCTTGAAGACGTGAAGGAACTGTATGAGGTCCGAAAGATTCTCGAAAGCGGCACTGCGGCTCATGCAGCTGCTGTGCACCAGGAGGAAGACTTGCTGGCGATAGAAAAAGCTTTGATCGTGATGGAGCATGCCGATGGAAATGAGGAGCTTGCTTCGACAGCGGATCTTGATTTCCACGTTGCGATTGCCAATGCAACACATAATAAGTTGTTGATCAATCTGATGAGCAGCGTCTCGGCGCTGAATTCACAAACCATTCAGGAAACCCGGAAGGTGCTCCTGTATTCTGACAACATTGTTGATGACTTGCAATCCGAGCATCGACGGATTTTTGAAGCAATAAAAAATCGACAGCCAGACGAAGCGCGCCAGGCCATGCATAAGCATTTACAGAATGTTCAGGACCGGTTATTCAAGTACATTGAGTAATTAGCGCAGTCGTCGGCTGACTTTTACCAGAGGTGGAAAAACATGAAAGTATCCTTATTTAGTACGTGTCTGAGCGATATTCTTTTTGCGGATGTAGCGAAAAATACACTTGAGATCCTTGAGAGAATTGGATGTGAAGTCGATTACCCGATGGAACAGACATGCTGTGGACAGCCTGCCTACAACAGCGGGTATCTGGAAGAGGCGAAAGCTGCGATGAGGCAAATGATGAAGGCTTTTCGTCATTCCGAATATGTTGTTGGGCCATCAGGCTCCTGCGTGAGCATGCTGAAGGAATATCCGCATATCTTTGCCGGCGACCCTCAGTGGGAAGAAGAAGCGAAAGTCTTTGCGGCTAAATGCTATGAAATTACCGAGTTCCTTGTAGATGTAATGGGTATTACCGATTTGGGCTCGACTTTTAAAGGAAGAGTGACCTTCCATTCCTCCTGCCATATGAAACGCCTGCTTGGGGTAAAAGAACAGCCGAAAGTCTTGCTGGGCAATGTAAAGGGTGTTGAACTGGTCGACTTGCCATGGGAAGAGGATTGCTGCGGTTTTGGCGGAACGTTTGCCGTGAAAAACCCGGTGATCTCGCAGGAGATGGTGAGTGAAAAATCCCGCCACGTATCCGAGACTCAAGCGGAATTTTTGGTTGGCGCAGATATGGGATGCCTGATGAATATTGGCGGCCGCCTGGAGCGTGAAGGTAAAAAAGTAAAAATCATTCACATCACGGAAATATTAAATACTCACTAAGGAACGGAGGGAAAAGAGATGAGCATCAAAATTGGTGAGGTTCCTTATAAAGAGAGAATCCAAAAAGGGATCAAAGATGATTTTATGCGGCAGGCTGTTTCCTCCGCGCAGGGAAGATTCCGGACTGGACGGATCACGCAGGCTGAGGAACTTGGAAATTGGGAGGACTGGCGCAATTTGGGGGAAGAAATCCGTACTCATACGCTGGAAAACCTCGATTACTATCTGCAGCAATTGAGTGAGCAAGTATCCAGACGCGGGGGACATGTATTTTTTGCCGAGACAGCGGAAGAAGCCAATCAGTATGTGAAAAGCATCATTCAAAAGAAACAGGCGAAAAAAGTCGTCAAAGCGAAATCGATGGTCACCGAGGAAATCGGCTTGAATCAGGCGCTTGAGGAAGTCGGCGCTGAAGTGGTTGAATCCGATCTTGGCGAATGGATCCTGCAATTGGATGAAGACCCCCCATCCCATATCGTGACCCCTGCACTGCATAAAAATAAGCAGCAGATCCGCGAGACTTTCGCGAAGAAAAAAGGCTATACCGGATCAGATACGCCGGAAGAACTGGCCGCCTTTGCCCGTGAGCAGCTGCGTCAGGACTTTTTATCGGCGGATGTAGGTGTGACAGGCTGCAACTTTGCAATCGCGGAGTCAGGGTCGATCACATTGGTCACGAATGAAGGGAACGCCGAAATGGTGACAGCTCTTCCAGATACCGTGATTACGGTGATGGGCATGGAGCGAATCGTGCCGACCTGGGAAGAGATGGAGGTCCTTGTCAGCCTCTTGACGCGCGCGGCGGTTGGCCAGAAACTGACGAGCTATATTACCGCGCTCACCGGGGCACGGCTTGATGAAGAGGTTGATGGTCCAGAGGAATTCCACCTGGTTGTTGTGGATAACGGCCGCTCCAAGATCCTAGGAACTGAGTTTCAGTCGGCATTGCATTGCATTCGCTGTGCGGCTTGTATCAATGCCTGTCCGGTTTACCGCCATATCGGCGGACATGCGTATAACTCGATTTATCCAGGTCCAATCGGTGCGGTCATCACTCCATTGCTGGAAGGTTATGACGATCATAAAGAGCTTCCCTATGCTTCAACCTTGTGTGCGGCCTGTACGGAAGCCTGTCCTGTTAAAATTCCATTGCATGAGCATCTGATCCGCCACCGCCAGATCATTGTCGAAAAAGAAAAGAAAGCCCCGACGGCTGAAAAGTTGATGATGAAAGGTTTTGCGGCGTGGGCATCTAACCCGTCGATTTATAATATGAGTGCGAAAATGGCCAAACCGGCTCTTGGGCCATGGACAAAAGACGGAATGATTGAAAATGGTCCGGGACCATTGAAAGCCTGGACAGAAGTACGTGATTTTTACGCACCACAGGGACAATCGTTCCGTTCATGGTTCAAGCAAAGACAGAAGGATGGTGAATCCAAATGAGCATCCAAAATAGAGAAGCCTTTTTAGATAAACTGGCGTCCAGGCTCGGCCGGGAGCGGCGGGCAGAAGGAGTGAAGCGGCCGCAATGGAGCGTTACACCTCAGGATGAAGTGTTCAAAGGCATGAGCCAGGATGAATTGGTCGATGTCCTTGAAAAGCATTGCAAGGTCATCCACACTACTTTTAAACGGACCGATCGTGCCGGGCTGACCAGGGTGCTGAACGAAACGCTTCAGGCCTATGAAGGGAAAGCGATTGTTACGTCCAAAGATGCGCGTCATGAGGAGTATGGAATCACGAAGTTTTTTGAAGAGCAGGGCGGCCAGTTGGATGTCCATGTGTGGGATGCCGCGCTTGGCAAGGAAAATCAAAAGATCGCGGAACGAGCCGATGCTGGCATCGTATTCAGCGACATCACACTTGCGGAGTCTGGCACCGTGACATCGTTCAATACGAAAGATAATGGCCGTTCGATTAGCCTGCTGCCGCGGACTTTCATTGCCATCATTCCAAAGAGCACCCTCGTGCCGCGAATGACACAGGCTGCCAGACACATCAATCAGACCCAGACCAGCGGCGAAGACGTCCCGTCATACGTCAGCTTCATCACTGGCCCAAGTAACAGCGCCGACATCGAAATGAACTTGATCGTCGGCGTGCACGGACCTGTGAAAGCCACTTATATAGTGGTAGATTAGGAGAGGCCATGTAGTAGGGCTGGCATCTTCTTGCCGAATCAATTTCAATAATATCCTGTTGATATTTTATGAGATATATGGTAACATTTCGTTAATTTCATAAACGAATCGAGAGATTTTGATTAACTTTATTTACACAAATAAGCTTTAGCATGCCGGTTAAATATCTATTTGGCTGAATGAAAAAGCATTTTATTAAAAATAATAAAGTTGAAAATAAGTAAATCGATGTATTCCTTATTAGAGAGTTGCTTAAGGAATGCATCGATTTTTTGTTTAGGGGGAAAACGTATATGAAAAAGTCGAAGGGTTCCATTGAATCTGATATCAGCAAGGCTATTACTCAGTGGGAAAAGGATTATCTGGGGCGCGGCTCTGTATCTGTTAAAACAGACATACTGCGGGACATGATCATTGTCAACTTGCAGGGTGTGTTGACGCCGGCTGAATATTCCGTGTGTGAAACAAAAGAGGGAATGCTTACGATCAAAAAGACTCGTGCGGAGCTAGTGGAATCAGGATTGGAGAGTCTTAAGGACATCATCTTTACAATCAGTGGCGGAGAAGTGAGAAGCTTTCATACAGATATTAGTTCTCGTACTGGAGAAAGGGTAAGGGTATTTAAATTGAATCACGATCTTGAGAAAGATTTTATGTGATAAAAATTCAATAAAGGGAGATCTTTAATAGCCATTGGGCCAGTTGAAGATAAACCGACAATTCAGTTCAGTGGTTTTGCCGCTTGAATTCTGGAATTGTCGGTTTTTTTATGGGCTCTTTTCGTCAAACATTGCTGCCCTCTCAATCAATGAAATCCTCGTTTTTAGAAGTCTCTGTAAAAAGTCCTTATAAGTGCGATCCCATGATCGAAAGTCAGCAGCTATCGAAACATCCATGATGAAAAAATAAAAGGGAGGAAGTTGAATGAACGAAATCATACTTCAAAATTTATTGTCACCTGTTGTTTTGTTTTTTGTGTTAGGCATTATTGCGGCAGTCGTTAAATCTGATCTAAAGTTTCCCAATGGTTTAAGTGAGGGCTTGAGCATTTACTTATTAATTGCGATTGGCATTAAAGGAGGAATTGAGCTTTCGCATTACTCGATTGAATCTGTGCTGGCACCAATGATGGGGGCATTATTTTTAGGAATAATTATCCCTATTATTACGCTGCTTTTCATGAGAGTAATAAAAATGGATCTGAAAAATTCCATAGGGCTGGCTGCCACCTATGGGTCGATTAGTATAGTTACTTATGGGGCGGCTATCGCGTTCCTTGAAAAGAGCGGTACATCCTACGAAGGGTTTATGAATGCATTGGTTGTTTTAATGGAAAGCCCGGCAATTTTAGTGTCTTTACTGCTGCTGAAAATAGCCGAGAACAAGAAAGATTTAGCGATGTATTCTACCCGGAATCTAGGAATAATTCCTGCATCGGCAAACTTAATAGATAAAGAAGTATTAAGGGAAAGTATTTTCGGAAAAAGCATCTTGCTTCTTGTTGGCAGTTTGTTGATAGGCTGGGCACTTGGTGAAAATGCAGTCCCTATGGTTAAACCATTATTCATGGATTTATACAGCAGTGTATTGATTCTTTTCCTTCTAAATATGGGATTGATTGCTGGACAGCGCCTGCCGGAGGTGAAAAAGCACGGTCTGAAACTGCTGATATTCGGTTTGTTTACTCCCCTGTTATTTGGCAGTTTAGGGGTGCTGGTAGGACACTTGGTTGGCTTATCTTTAGGAGGAGTCACATTAATGGGAGTTTTAGCCGGAAGTGCCTCATACATTGCAGCACCCGCGGCTCTGAAAACCTCTGTCCCAGAAGCTAATCCATCTATCTATCTGGGTTTATCTTTGGGACTCACTTTTCCCTTTAACTTAATAATTGGAATACCTGCCTATTATGAAATGGCTAAATGGATACAATAAAGGAGAGAAATTCATGGCAACTTTAACGATTTCAGCGACGAAAAAAACAATGATCATCACTGGTTTCAATCACGGCATTTATCCTTTGCTTCCAGCTATAACGAATAAAAGTGAGAAGGATTTGATGATCCTTAACAGTTTCGGAGCGGTTATTTCCCAGCCCTACGGCTGCCTGATGCGGAATATTATTCTGGCGATATATAATGAAAATGTAGAAGAAATCTATCTGATTGGTGAAACAGGAAGTCAAGAAGGGAAACCAAATAAAGATGAGATGCTGGAGAAGATCAAGGCGGCTGGGACATCAGCAGATATAATCAATGCAATTAACTATATTGATGCAGTGGATCATGATGTAATCAACTGGTTAATAGGATCACAAAATATCGAGGATGTCCTTAAGAAGAATAAAGATATAATTGAAGGTCACCCCTTAATTCCTAAGTCAATACCTGTCCATGCTTATATTGCCAATCCAGCGACCGGTGAATATTATCCAGTTTCTAATTAACGCAAACTATTTTGAGAAGCGCACTTTGCAGAAGTGCGCTTTTTGAGGCCTTAGCCTTCAAATCGGTAACTTAAATAGGTATATTATTGATTGTAAGCAGTTCTTGAATGAGCCTGTCAGTAAACGATATAGTTTCGATATGGAATGACAGCGGCTATAGTAAAAAAAGTAATCATGAAGTTATAAAAAACGAGGAACTAATCCGGAACAGGGCACATAAGAAAGCAGGTAATCAAAGTGAAAACAGAAAAAGAAAAGATGCTGGCAGGGGAGATGTACAACCCTGCAGACCCAGTACTGGCAAAAGAGCGTGAGGAAGCAAGAAGAAAAGTGAGAATCTATAATTCAACTTTAGAAACGGAAGGCGAAAAGCGGACGAAATTACTAAAAGAATTACTTGGTTCAACAGGAGAAACAGTCGTGATGGAGCCTGATATACGCTTTGATTATGGCTATAATACCCATGTCGGAGAGAACTTTTTTGCCAATTTTGATTGTACAATCCTGGATGTTTGTGAAGTACGCTTTGGTGACAATTGTATGCTCGCACCCGGCGTTCAAATCTATACAGCCACACATCCGCTGCATCCAGATGACCGGAATTCCGGCCGGGAATACGCAAAGCCGATCACGTTTCGAAACAATGTCTGGATTGGCGGAAGTGCCATCATTAACCCTGGAGTCACAGTGGGCGACAATGTCGTGATTGCATCAGGAGCAGTCGTGACAAAGGATGTACCAGACAATGTAGTGGTTGGCGGCAATCCGGCCAGGGTGATTAAACAGATTGAACTATAATTAGCGCGATTCCGATGTTGGTATGTTGGGAGAGGCTGGTCTTGCCTTCGGATGAAAATTCGGCAAAGAACGATTATATGTATGTACATAATTCACTCGGACTGAAGTGTTAGTGATTGGAGGAAACGTTTATGAAGAAACCGGTCGTCATTATTGGGGCTGGATTATCTGGACTTCGGGCTGCCGCCTTCCTGCAGGCAAAAGGGATAGGCTGCAGAGTGCTGGAGGCGCGGAGCCGAGTTGGGGGCAGGATATTAAGTGTGGCAGCCAAAACCAGGCCGGAGATTGGCCGATTTGATTTGGGCCCTACCTGGTTCTGGCCGAATCATGAGCCGGCCATTACCCAACTGGTGAAGGATCTTGGGTTGCCCACCATTGAACAGCATACCGCTGGAGCCATGCTTTTCGAGCAATCGAAAACTGGTCCGGTACAGCGGCATGTACTGCCAGAGGGCGCGGTTGAGAGGTCGGTGCGGCTGGAAGGAGGGATTCAGTCCCTTACCGACGCTATCGCATCCTCACTTCCGCCAGAAACAGTCGAATTGGATACACAAGTTAACGCAATCCGATTGGATGAAGCTGATGAAGTCATGATAGAAGCAGAGCAATCTGATGGAAAAAAGAAAACCATCCGTGCAGCAGCTGTCATCCTGGCATTGCCTCCTCGAATTCTGGCGGAAAGGATTGCTTTTTCACCGCCACTCCCGGATGGACTTATGGCCAGCCTGAAAGACAAGCCGACGTGGATGGCGGGACAGGCCAAGGCAGTAGCGATTTACGACCGTCCTTTCTGGAGGGAAGACGGTCTTTCCGGCCAGGTCACCAGCTGGGCCGGTCCCTTGCAGGAAATTCATGATGCATCGCCTGAAAGCGGTTATGGCGCACTCTTTGGCTTTTTCGGCATTCCGGCAAAAATGCGGCAAGAACTTGGCGAGGAACATATTCTGAGAATGGTCACTGACCAATTGACACGGCTTTTTGGCCCTTCAGCTGATAACCCTCTTGCACTGCTTTATAAAGATTGGGCGAGCGATCCAGAAACAGCAGTGGAACAGGATGCCGAGCCGTTGACCAGCTTCCCGGACTATGGGGTGCCGGAAGGAATGAGTTCATGGGAAAAGAAGGTTGTTTTTGCAGGAACAGAAACTTCTTCCGGATACGGCGGTCACCTGGAAGGAGCACTTAAATCAGCGGAGCGAGCGGTATCTGAAGTAATGAAATTATAAAGAAAGGCCTAATCCCCAATGTCGATTGGCCTTTACTGTTAACCTTGGTTATCTGGAAACATTATGCATCATCTTGCTGAAGTCGGTCTCCTGATAGTAGCTGTTTTTGACCAGAATATTTGGGCCGAGGCAGGAGACGGCCGGGCAGTGGCAGCTTAGGTCCCTGGCAATTGCGGATTCCTGCCATGTTTGATAGGCATCTTCAAGCCTTGTGTCTTGAATATTGCCAAGCGACGGGGTGTCGCCAAAATCGGTGACGATGATGTCTCCATTGAAAATATTCACATTAAGACGTGAACGGCCATCCGGGTCGTTCCTTATAGTCACATTTTTGCTAGCATATAAACGCTTTAGGAGGTCCAGGTCCTCCAGCTTACTGCTGCATGCGTAGAACGGGAGAGTCCCGAACAACATCCATACATTTTCATCACGGACATCGAGCAGATGATGGATGGCTGCCCGTATATCATCAAGCGTCAGGGACTCAAGACTGCTGGCAAAATCGCTAGGGTACATCGGGTGCACCTCGTGCCTCTGGCAATGCATTTCCTCGACGATCTGCTTGTGAATCTTCTCGAGATATGGCAAAGTGCGTTTGTTCAGCATCGTTTCCGCAGAAACCATGACACCTGCTTTGACAATCTCTCTGCTGTTTTCAATCATTCTTGTAAAATATTTTTCGCGCTGCTGATAGTCAGGCTTCTTTTCCATCATTGCAAATCCTCCATCGATGAATTCATCGATGGTGCCCCAATTATGTGAGATATGCAGCACATCCAAATAAGGGATTACCATCTCATAGCGGGATAGATCCATCGTCAAATTGGAATTGATTTGCGTCCGGACGCCGCGTTCGGAAGCGTATTTTAAAATAGGCACGACATAATTTCTGACAGAAGAAAGAGAAAGCATTGGTTCCCCGCCGGTAAGGCTTAAAGAGCGAAGCTTCGGGATTTCATCAAGCCTTTGCAAAAGCAGCTCCAGTGGAAGTGCGGAAGGATCCTTTGTTTGCAATGTATAGCCGACGGCGCAATGCTCGCATCGCATATTGCATAGTGTGGTAGTCGTGAATTCAATGTTGGTGAGTTGAGGTTTGCCGTATTGTTCGACATCAAGATAAGCTTCCCAGGGATCATGTTGAGGGGTGATTGGTTTTATGTACTTCATGATTGACTCCTTACAGATTGGATTTCGGAAAACCACTCCATTATAACCTAGATGCAGAACTTCAACTATTCCTTCACCCCTATTTTTACGATAGTTTGTTTTACCTATATAGACAGCGATGATATAGTGATAATTACATATATTGAGCGGAAGCGAAAAAGCTGGGGTCTGTTCCGCTTGCAGAGGGAATTGAGGCTGAGGAAGATTTTGAGTGGCTAAAGGCGAATGGATATCAGCTGTTTCAGGGGTACTTATTTGGAAAGCCGGCTCCGATTGAGCAATTAGTTTGAAGTAAAAAAAAACCGTTCGATACGGTTTCTTTTTTGTTATATATTCTTGGCCGAATTCAGGGAGCACTTTTCTTCCCAAGCCTCTTTTATTTCTTGTATGGCCGCTGTCAGGAGCTCAATGTCTTTTAGAATTTGATTTCTTATTGTAGTGTCAGCACTTGATCGATACTCGTTTTTCAGTTGAATAAGTTCTCTTTGTAACAGAAAAAGCGTCAGCATCTTCATCTCCCCTTTGATGAAAAGAACTATCTTTCTCTTTATATAGTACTAAATACCCAAATTGGAGCGTTTCAAAACGTGGAATCGGGTATTTATTCCAATAATTTAAAGGAAATAAGTTCATTTTTGTCAAAAAATGAAATATTTCGACCACATTTTAAGATATATCAGCCACTTTTCGTATTTTATCGACCACATTTGGAATTAGGCTGACCTGATTTTGTGTTAGATGGAGGAAACGAACCAATTCTGGACCAGGCTCTGATTTTAAAAAAAGTGAGGGTACTGAGTGATTACAACGGATGTCCATGAGCATTTAAATACAAATGAAAAATAGTTGAAAAAGTGAGGAAGATGATTTACTATCAATTCATAACACGATATATTGTGTTAATGAATGGTTTCTATAACTAAATATTGAAATTACCGATAAGTATGGTGTCTGAACAAGACTTAATAGGGAATCTGGTGAGAATCCAGAACTGTTCCCGCAACTGTAAGTGCTGACGAAATAAGGAAGAACCACTGTCTAAAAAATAGATGGGAAGGCCTTAAATTAGGGTGAAGCACAAGTCAGGAGACCTGCCATATTTATTCGTGTTATCTTCTTCGGGAATAGGGAAGGTATACGGGGATCAATTGACAGGCTCATGCTGTTTTTGCGGCTTCCTATGAGTTGTTAATACATCAACGTTACTTAAACCCATCCTTCGAGATGGGTTTTTCTCGTTTTTCAAGGAGGTTTTCAGAGAGGAGTCAGGAATGGAAGGATTATCAGCAAATGTATCAAGGACATTCCAGAACAGGCTCGTTCTGCCGCCGGATACAAACCATCTTGGAACGATTTTTGGCGGAACGGTACTGTCCTATATTGATGAAATTGCCGCTATTGCAGCGATGAAGCACAGCAGGAGGGCGGTCGTCACTGCTTCGATTGACTCGGTTAATTTTCTGTCTTCCGCTGTGGTGGGCGATATTTTAACACTTGAAGCAGTCGTTATTTCAACAGGAAGAACATCAATGGAAGTGTTCGTGAAAGTGGAAAGTGAGAACTTGAAAGCTTGCAGGAAAACGTTAACCACCACCTCGATTCTGACCATGGTTGCAAAGGATGACAATGGTGCACCCGTTCCGGTGGAGAAGGTCATTCCAGAGAATGAGTTTGAATGGGAGCTCTTTAAGACTGCCGATATAAGAAGGAAGCACAGGCTGGAAATGAGAAAAAGTAAGCAAGCAGGAGGAATAGGAAATGAGCATTCAAGTTAGGGATGAAAAAGCCGCAAAATGGATCGAAGAAATGGAACAATCATTCCCCCGATTGGATTTTTCACAGTTCAAAGAGAAGGTGGACCGGGCTCTTGAGGTGAAAAATATGACAGATGACCAGGTTGGGAACATGTTGATTTTGACCGCAGTAGAGCGAATCGGCCGGAATGAACCAGATTGGACCTATGCTGCAGCGCGGTTTTACCTGAAAAAATTGTACATGCTGAGTTCCGGCTTTAGGGGAGAAGCTGGCTACGGTTCATTTTATGAGTTAATCAATAGGTTGATAGAAATAGGGATCTATGATCGTCTAATCGTAGAATCCTACTCCCGTGAAGAAATAGAGTATCTTGAAAAAGTCATTGATCCAGAGAGGGACAAGCTATTTACATATATAGGGCTTTTAACGATGGCAGAAAGATACCTGGCACGCACACAAAATGGGAATTTCGCCGAACTGCCTCAAGAGCGGTTCATGATCATTGCCATGACGCTGCTGGCTGAAGAACCAAAGGAAAAAAGGCTTGAGCTAGTGGAAGAGGCATACTGGGCGATTTCAAACCTCTATATGACAGTGGCTACTCCGACACTTTCGAATGCGGGCAAAAGCTACGGTCAATTATCAAGCTGCTTTATCGATACTGTTGCGGATGATTTAAGGAGTATTTACGATTCGAATACAGATATATCTACCTTAAGCAAAAATGGCGGCGGCATTGGCGTTTATCTTGGAAAGATCCGTAGCCGAGGCAGTGATATCAAAGGCTTTAAAGGGGTCAGTTCCGGAGTCATCCCCTGGATGAAGCAGCTGAATAACACAGCTGTTTCTGTAGATCAATTAGGGCAGCGCCAGGGCGCGATTGCCGTGTATCTTGATGTCTGGCATAAAGATATCTTCCCGTTCCTTGATGCAAAACTGAACAATGGAGATGAGCGCCAGAGGACACATGATTTGTTTTCGGGTATATGTATTCCTGATTTATTTATGGAACAAGTAGAAAAACGAGGCGACTGGTATCTGTTTGATCCACATGAAGTCAGGAGTGTCATGGGGTATTCTCTTGAAGATAATTTCGATGAGGCAAAGGGTGCGGGATCCTTCCGGGAAAAGTATTGGGCTTGTGTAAACCACCCTGGTTTGTCACATGAAGTGGTCCCTGCCATCGAAATCTTTAAATCAATCATGATCTCTCAGCTTGAAACCGGCACACCTTATATGTTTTACAGGGATCAGGTCAACAGGCTTAATGCCAATCACCACAAAGGGATGATTTATTGCAGCAACCTTTGCACGGAAATCACCCAAAATATGAGTCCGACCCTTTTGGAAGAGGAAACAGTCGAAGACGGAAAAATCTTAATCTATAAAAAGCCAGGTGATTTTGTCGTCTGCAACTTGTCATCGATAGCTTTGGCAAAGACCGTCGCGGATGATGTACTTGATAGAGTGATAAAAATTCAGGTCAGAATGCTGGATAATGTCATCGATATCAATGAGATCCCTGTGCTGCAGGCTCAAATAACCAACAAGAATTACAGGGGAATCGGACTGGGGACATTCGGCTGGCATCATTTGCTGGCTCTGAAGGAAATCAAATGGGAAAGTGAAGAAGCTGTCGAGTACTGTGATACTCTCTATGAAAAAATAGCCTATTGGACCATCTGCGCAAGTCTGGAATTGGCAAAAGAAAAAGGGGCGTACCCCTATTTTGAAGGCTCCGATTGGTCGACAGGCCAGTTTTTCGAGAAGAGACAATATGCTGGTGAAAGATGGGGGAAACTCGCTGAGGAAGTAAGACTGCATGGAATCAGGAACGGCTACTTAATGGCAGTGGCACCAAACTCCTCAACCTCGATTCTTGCGGGTTCAACAGCAAGCATTGACCCGATTTTCCGGCTTGAATATTCCGAGGAAAAGAAAGATTACAAGATTCCGGTCACCGCACCAGATCTGTCAGCCGAAACGATGTGGTTCTATAAGACAGCCTACAACCTGGACCAGCACTGGAGCATCAGGCAGAATGCCAGGCGTCAGCGCCATATCGATCAATCGATCTCGTTTAATTTTTATGTAACAAATACAATCAAGGCAAAGGCACTGCTGGATTTGCATATGGATGCCTGGAAATCAGGATTGAAAACCACTTATTATGTCCGCTCCACTTCAAGCAGTGAGTTTGACGAATGTGAAAGCTGTCATAGTTAAGAGGAGGGACGGATTAAGATGAACCAATTAAAGAAAAGACTGCTTGTCGACGTCGGTGCGCCGAATTCTTCCACCGGGATTATAAATGGACAAAGTTCCAATATACTGAACTGGGATGATGTCCGCTTCCCGTGGGCCTACCCAAAATACAAGAGAATGCTGGGCAATTTCTGGACCCCATTTGAGATCAATATGTCAAAGGACATTAAACAATTTTCGATGCTTTCCAAAAAAGAACAGGATGCCTTTTTAAAAATCATCGGGCTCCTGGCACTCCTTGACAGCATTCAAACAGACTACGCCGGTAAGGTTGCCGATTATCTTACCGACTCCAGCTTAAATGCACTCATGATCATTTTGGCACAGCAGGAAGTGATCCATAATCATTCCTACAGCTATGTGCTGTCAAGCATCGTTTCCAAATCAAAGCAGGAGGAAGTGTTCGACTATTGGAGGACAGAACCAATCCTGCGCAAGCGTAATGAGTTTATAACAGACGGATACAAAGGCTTCACCGAAAACCCAAGCATAGAAAATCTATTGCATTCGATTGTCTATGATGTCATCCTGGAAGGCTTGTTTTTCTATTCGGGCTTCGCGTTCTTTTATAATCTTGCGCGGAATCAGAAAATGGTTGGTACCAGTACGATGATTAACTACATTAACCGTGATGAACAGCTGCATGTGGGGCTATTCGAAAAGATTTTTAAAGAAATTCTGTATGAAAATCCCGAGTACAATACAGAATCCTTGAGGGATTTTGGTACGGAAGCCTTCCGGGAAGCGGCACGGCTGGAGATTGAGTGGGCGGAGTATATTATCGGCAACGAAGTCGATGGACTGCTCATGTCAGATGTGGAAGCCTATATAAAGTTCATGGCAAACAAACGTGCAGAGCAACTCGGCTTTGCTGCCCCCTTCGAAGGACACCGGAACAATCCATTAAGATGGATTATCGCCTATCAGGAAGTAGACATGGGCAAGACCGATTTCTTTGAGCAAAAATCAAGACAGTATACTAAAACCTCCGATGAGAATGGGTTTGATGAGCTTTAAGAATGCCGTTGAAACGACAAGGCATTGCTTGCGACCATACAGGCGGTATATCTGTAGGCGGATAGGGCAAGTATGATGAAAATGCAGAAGCGCTGCGCAGTATCAGTACTGGTGATTTTATAGCTTGGTTTGTCGCTCCATTGATATTTTGAAATAGCTATTGACCTACTTTTATTCTTAAACTACTTGGTGCGTTGATCCAGGAAGGATTAAGGCACCTTTTTGTTGAATTCCTTCTTGAACAAACGAAGCCGTAATTTTGGATTTTTACTGGTGAAATTAGTAGTGAGGAGGAAGGAATTTATGAGCAAAAGCAAACCAGTTGATGAATTAACCATTGAGGACTTAAGGGAATATCCTATATGGGAATGGGCAATAGATGAAGAAGAGAACGTAGAACAAGATGAGACTTGGGTAAGACCAGCTGAAACAAAGAACTTTACAGAAGAGTTAAACGGTTCAATTGTATTAGGTGAATTAGCTATAAATAATGGCGATAAATATCCTATGATGTGTAACCTAGATATAGAAGACGAAGAGGTAATAATTAGTTCAGTTGTTTTTTATAACGATAAACAGGATGAATATTATGCCTTAGAAGATATGATTAAAAAAATTGATTTCCCTTTATCCATTCATATTGGTCTTACAATCAATGGGAAATCACAATCTTTGAAATTTGCTGCGAACAAAGTGGACATATATAAAAATGACATAAAAACCAATTTGAATTAATGTCTTGTCCAACAAAAGGGTGCGTTGATCCAGAAGGATTAACGGCCTTTTTTGTTGAATTCCTTAGTGAGCAGACGAAGCAGGGTTGTTGAATAAGATAGTGTTAACAAGGTTACTAGAAATAAGAGACAAGAACAAGGGAGAGAGTATGATGGGTGAAGGGTTGGCATATTTATTTATTTATTATTTTTATACTTAGTATATTTCTCTTTTGGGTTGTAGGTTCCATATTAGAAACAAAAGACCCAGCCATTTCTTATTTCCTTTGCTTAATTGCCACCCATTTAATATTCGATAAAACAGGTGGTTTTTGGATTTTTTCAAAGATGAATTCGTCAAATAGTCCTGCCATTAATTTGTTCAACATAAGGTGCAGGATAGTTCAATTAATATTATAGAAAGTACATTGGTAAGGAGTTGAAGTAATGTATTTGAATTTCATCGAATTACTTGCTATCTTTACTACTTTTTATTTGATTAGGTTCTTCTTTGACACAAAATATAAAGATAAGAAAAGGAGTTATATCTTTTTAGATATTAGTATAACGACTATTTTAGCTTTTGGTATTCAATTGTTAATATCATTCTTATTTAACTAAAGGAGCAGGAAGGATAAACGCATTTTTTAATGAATTTTTTAAAAGATGTAGCAGGTTCGTGGAATAGGTAAAGAAAGACCGCATCGGTAATTACGGTTTGAGTATATAGGATCTGGCACTTTTTTATCACTAATAAAGTAGTCCATTAAAAAATCTCAGACTGGCAAATAGTCTGAGATTTTTAGTAATGGCTTCTTGCAGCATTGAATCCATTATTGGTTGCTTCTAATTACTTTGCGGAGAGTGAGTCAAGGAAACTGTCTCCTTGGTTTTTCGTCTTCTATATACGCTTAGAATCAGTCCTGCGGATATCATCTCCAGCAATAAATGTGAACCTCCATAACTCATGAATGGTACGGGTACACCAGTCAGTGGAGATAAACCGAGATTCGTTAGTAGGCTTAGTATAAACTGAGCTGAAAAGACTGCTGCCAATCCTGTAATTAGCAATTTTCCATAAGGGGGATTCACACTCTTAGCGGTAATCGATATTCTACAAATAAAAAATATAACCAGAGCTAAAGCCGTGATTGCGGCTAGCCACCCAAACGAATAGATGATGTACGTCAAGATAAAATCTGTATGGACCTCAGAAATGAAACTTGGGGTCACCTGAAGGGAACTTCCTACAAAATAAGCCTCACCTATTTTAAGATCTGTATAGGAGCTTACCATGGAGTATCTCTGAGAAAGAGACAGCAGATTCCAGATGGGCCATATAGAAGCAACAACTGCGAATGTTATAGTTTGCTTAAGGCTGGACCTCGACGTATGCATGATTACAGCGCATACAATGATGCTAATAATAGTAGCTGCGAAGGCTCCTGTAGTCGCCATTAATAAAATTGGTATTGACATAATACCTATTCCAAACCAAGACTTTCGATTATCCTTCCAATCCCAGGAATGAAACATTCCAGCAAAGGCAATGACCAAAAGGAATGGAGTGATTTCGGTGAAATTAATAGTAGCAAAGCCTACATTTAAAAATGGCACATCATCGACTCTAACACCAATGAGAACGGTCAATAAAAGTATGAGGATTGTTGCCGCATAGAAGTGCTTGGAGTATTTCATCAATCTTCTGTAATCAAACATAAATAGGCTTAGCATGAGCACGACACCCAACGAGTAGAAGCTAAGACTTTTATTGAAAACTTTCAGTTCTTGAAGCTCTGTAAAAGCCGAATGGAATTGCAAATAATACATAACCAGTAGCCCAAATAGAGAAGCTGTCAGCACTGGCAGCAACAATTTCACATCCATAGGGGCTTTGTGTGTTTTGTTAAGCTGCTTTCCCAAAACTACTGCATCTCCCATACGTGCTAATGCTTGATCTATAGCCTCTTCTTCTGAAAGTCCAGTACTCATGGCCTCCTCTTTGAGCGTATGAAGGTGATCGTTAATTTCCAGTTTTATATGGGCATGTACATCCTTATTTTTTATCCGTTTACACAAATCTCTAATATACATTTCAAACTTATTATCTAATCCCATACGATTTTCTCCCCACTTAAAACTTCGTCAACAGCATTCTTGAAAACGGACCATTCTTCTTTTTTTTCTTGAATAAATTCTTTGCCCTGGTAATTAATCTTGTAATATTTCCTCTTTCTCTTTCCGGTCCCTTCGCCCCAGTAAGATACAATTAATTCTTTTTCCTCAAGGCTGTGAAGGATGGGATAGATCGTGCCTTCCTTAAAACTAAAAATTCCATTAGACTTCGATTCCAGTTCTTTGATAATTTCATAGCCGTACATTGGTTTAGAATTAAGCAAACTCAAAATAAGAGTAGTGGTACTACCCTTTAGCAATTCTTTGCTTATCTTCATAAACAGTCCACCTTCCAAATGCATAGTAAATCTATGCATAGTTATTATATGTATAATTTATGACATAAATTAATTCCTGTCAATATGTCTATAAATAAAAACGGTATGGTTTATATAACAAAGATTCATTAAGAGCACATTCTTTTCATAAGTTGCTTTTAATAGTCGAATGTGGTCTCAGTAAAGAAAGGTATAACAAACAATAAGAATTCCTATCAGATATGATTATTATGTTTGTGAAGCAAACATTGCTTATTCAACAATCAGGTGCGATAGCAGAACAAGGCTATCGCTTCTTCAACTATTGAAGCAGTTTAGTGGAATAAGCGTCTAGATAATTGAAACCAATAATATCTGTTATTCGTATCGAATATAGAGGTGATTAAATGTATTATTCGTCGAAAAAAGACTTATGGATGACCCCTGAGTTTTTGAACAAACAATGGATAAAGATTGTTATCCTATGTCCAGTAGGTTTTTGTTTATTGTGGATTTGGTTTAGAACTGGATATACAATAAAAAACAATTCTCTCAAAATACAATACGGTCCCTTTAAAAAGGAAATAAAGATTGATGAAATTCAAAGTATTAGGGAAACCAGAAATCCATTTACAGCTCCCTCACTTTCAATGAACAGAATTGAAGTCAATTACGCAAAATATAATACGGTACAGATTTCACCTAATAATATAGATGGATTTATAAACGAGTTAGAAAAGAGGAATCCCAATATTCAAACAAAAAACTAGATAAACCAGATAGCTAACGGGTGTGTTGATCCAGAAGGCTTAGCTGCCTTTTTTGTTGAATCCTTTATTAAACAAACGAAGCAGGTTAGTGGAAGAATAGTTGCTTTATATCCATTTATATCGTAATATAAGATATAATCTTAAAATACGATATAAGGATTGGTAATATGGATAAGGAAATCGTACTTTTAAATCATCTTTGGACGGACATTTACTATCAGTTACGTTATAACCACCAAGAAAAAATTACTCACCAAGGTATTCGTATCCTACAAGTTATTGAAAAAGAGGATGAAGTAGGAATAAAAGAAATTGCTAATGCGATTCAGGTGTCTCATAACACAGCTTCAGAGCATATTAAACGCTTATTGGAAAAAAATTATGTATTTAAAACTCGTAGTAGCAAGGATGAGCGAAAGGTTATTCTAAGGCTTTCCGATTTAGGAATCGATGTACTACATCGTCATTCAAGTTTAGATGAAGAAAAATTAAAACAAATTCTATTTGATCAAATGAGCGATGAAGAAAGGAAACTTATCTTAGAGGCATTTATATTACTAAAGGAGAGAGCAAAAGATGTTCGCAATAGTTAAAATCCTTATTTCAGCCATTATAATTGGCGTTATTACAGAATTTTCGCGGAGGTATCCCCAACAAGGTGGAATCATTGCCGCTTTACCAATTGTCAGCCTTTTAAGCATCTTATGGCTATATACTCAAGGGGAACAGATAGACAAAATAAGTAAGTTTGCTATGGGTGTTGTATGGGGGCTTCCTGGAACATTAGTTATGTTATTAATCATAGGAATAGCACTGAAATATGCTATCCATTTATTTGCTTCATTAGGTCTTGGAATCGCAGGTTGGCTAATCTTCTATTTTGCTCAAGACTTCATATTAAAACATCTTATTAACTAATTTGATAAGTTTGTGAAAGAGTGTACTTAAGCTAACGGGTGCAAGAGTACAGAAGCAACGCATAATTTACGTTGCTTCTTCGCTTTATTAGAAGTATTTCTGGTAAAACTCCTGTCTCAGCCTTCCGCTTAGTTGGGCATATATTCGAGTGATTTCACTTTTCTCGTGGCCCAAAAGGCTTTGGATAACTTCAACTGGTGCTCCATTTTTCAATAAGTGAGTGGCATAGCTGTGTCTGAGTTGGTGAGGATGAATTTCCTTATTTATGCCGGCACGCGCTGAGATTTTCTTAATGTAATACCTCATCTGTGCAATACTCATTCTGTGTGGCTGTCTCTCTGTTACAAAAATGGCCGGATCTTTATCCTGGCGGCTATCAATGTATCGCTTAAGCCATAATTCAGCCCGAATATTAAAATACACTTCACGTTCCTTGTCACCCTTTCCCCTGACGATGGCAGAGCGGTTAGACCAATTAATGCAATTGCGATCCAGTGCAGCGATTTCCCCAATTCTGCAGCCAGTAGAAAACATCAATTCGAATAGTGCCTTTTCCATAGGGCTAATACAGGCTTCATGTAAAAGTTCAATCTCCCTTTCTGATAGAAACTTTGGGATTCTCTTGCCGGCTTTAGGTTCCTTGATCTTTGCTGCTGGATTTATGGTTAAATGGCCTTCCTCGTGACACCAGCGAAACAATGACTTCATAAACCGAATTCTGTGGGCCAAACTTGAGGGTTTTAAATCCTTGCCTTGAGTAACAAGATATTTCTTTAATCCTTCTGTATTGAAGGTATCAATAATTGGGTCCCTAAAATAGCTTATGAGCAGCTTTGCCTGAATACCATATGCTTTTAAGGTATATGGTGAAAATCCTTCAATACGTTTGTCTGCTTCATAGGACTTCCAAGCAGTTGATAGCAACAAACCAATCCCTCCCATTTAATTAGGATATCAGAAGGTATTCTTGCCAGTTTTATAGAAATTTAGACTTAGTGAAGAGAAATAATATAGTAGCTAACAAACTTGATGAATTTGGTCTTCTAATCAGCCAATTTATTGGAGGTGTTGAAATGGATAAGGAGAAATACAAATTAACATTGCTAACAATTATTACACTTGTCTTATTGTACATAGCATTTATAATTTCAGACCCAGGCTTCGGAGTTGGATATTAAATGAATAAATTATTGAGTGGGTTAAAGGATAATTAAATTGGAGGGAATTTAATGGAGCGGATCCTAGTAAAAACAGGTATATATTCATTTATTGTTCCACTTTTTTTATTAGTTGCTTTTATGAAACGGGAGGAAAGTACAACAGATGCTGAAGGATTTACTTCAAGTGTTGTAACGCCGTATCCAGAGTTCTTTTTTAATATTTTTAGATATTCTGTAATAACCTCTCTCATTGCGGTTATTATTGTGTTTGCCTACTTAATTTCAGAAAAGAAAAAAGAGTAGCGTATTATGAACTCCAATCTAAACTAACGAAGCAGTTATATGGAAGAAGGATTTTATATGCCAAGGAGAATTTAAATAATAATTCATTAATGGAGAGTCTTTCTTTTGCAATAAATGAGGTGGAATAAGGAAAATGAAAAGAGCACTTTTGATTGTTTCTTTTGTATTGGTAGTGCCATTGTTTTCTGTTTTTTTTAGGGAGGGTCTGATTATGGATATGGCAGGTATCCATCTTGATAGTCCCTTCTCTGAAAAAGTAACAGTCGATGAAAGTTATATAAGGGTTGATAAAAATCAGAATAAGGTGCCTGATCCATTAGACATAGTGAATGCTGCAAGGAAAGAAGTGGAGAATCGAACACTATACAAGAGTGCTTATTATGAAGATGGTTATCCACCAGACAGCGAGGGTGTGTGCACCGATGTTGTTTGGAGAGGATTGGCCGGGGCAGGCATAAATTTAAAAGATTTGATGGACCAGGATATTAATGATAATACCTCTTTATATCCGCGGGTAGCTGGAAATCCAGACCCCCATATTGATTTCAGACGGGTTCCCAATCAGTATGTTTTTTTTCAACGTTTCACTGAATCTTTGACGACCGAGTTAATTCCAAATAATCCTGAGAATTTAGCCAAGTGGCAACCGGGGGATATTGTTATTTATTTTAAGGGCACGGACCACGTAGGCATCATTTCTGACAGACGGACAAAAGACGGAATACCTTATTTAATTCATAACACCCGTCCATTTGCATCGGAAATTAAACTTACTTCTTATAAACAGCCTATTGTAGGCCATTATAGATGGAAATACTGATTTTTTGTCGGGGAATCCATTAATCTGTTCAAGGGTGCCATAGCTCAAGATAGCGATTAGGCTAGGAGGTGTTTTAAAAATGACTGCTAAGTTCCTAGATTTATTTGGAGAAATCTTAATGAAGAATGTTCGAGAAGAAGCAATTGAGCAATGGGAAATGACCATCCAAGGAAAAATGAAGAGTGAAGAAAGTCAAAGTGTACATAACCTTATATCTTTGAGCGGTCAAAGTGAGTTAATCAATGATCTTGTTCCTAAAATTGTTGATACCACCATACATCATTTGTTGTGGACATTAGAACAAGAGGAAGCTATAGATTTAACCATAAATAACGGTAACAAACCAGTTAGTATTAAGGAAATGAGTGACGGTTTAGCTGGAGAACTGTATACAGAAGATGGATGGATAAACCGGTTCAGTAACAAGTCCAAGTCATAAAAGTTTTACCTTTGTTTATTGCGCTAAAGAGGCAGTAATGTTTAATATGCAACCATAATTTAACTGGTGAGGTGATGGAATGGAATTATGGAGACAACTTTTATTAAATGGCTCAGTTAAGCTATTTTGGAGAAATGAAATATTAGATAAATTCGTAAATGATATATCAAGCGAAGGGTTTGAGATTTATACATTAGATTGCTCTGAATGGAGCTCACAAAATTATCACAATGATTTGGCATCTGTCTTAAATTTTCCAGATTATTATGGGAAAAATTTAGATGCATTTAATGACTGTCTTTCAGATATGACTACTGAAGGTATTGGTATCGTATTAGTATTTAGGAACTATGAAAAGTTTGTTAATACGGACAACTATGCTGCACGTACAATTTTAGATATTATTCAAACCAATGCTTGGAGATTTTTACTTGAAGAAGAGAATCTTAAGCTACTTGCCTTTGTGCAATCAAATGATGCAACAATTGATTTCCCCGATCTAGGTGGAATGTCTGCCGAATGGAATAATGAAGAATGGCTCAATAAAGATAGAGATTTGTAATCGGCGTTGATTCGGAAAGATTAACGCCCTTTTTGTTGAAGTTCTTATTGGATAAACGGGGCAGGTTACTTCAATAAGAAATCAAAAGTAATGAGCAGTTACTATGAAGGTAGATAAAACGGAGGTTGAGATGCGAAAAGTTTACCTAGATAGAACAGAATTAACCGGAGCCATAAATCTAAATTTAAAAGATACTGAGGTAATACAAGCTGGTACAACGATTTTTCCTATGAGTGTTTATCATAAAAATGAGGAGTACCAAAAATATGCTAGCAATTATGATATTCAATTTATATTTGACGATGATATTCCACAATTAGAATTTTATACTGTTCCATATGTAGATATTATGGCAAAAGATAGTAAAGGTGGATTTATCGGAACTATTGGTCAACAATGTGATTTGAAAAGTGACGCACCAATTTGTTATATCAATAGCCATTTAGAGTGCTTGATAATTTCTGAAAACGGAGAAGATTTTTTGAGTAACATAGGAACCTGGCAAGATAACTTGAAACTCTATGATAAAATTACGGTTTATCGTTCGAAAGCAGAAGCAGAAATGGAACTAGAGTTTATCGATTTATCTGTTTGATAGTCCTCCATCATTATACATTCATATTGAACGGGAGCGTTGATCCAGGAAGGATTAACCCCTTTTTTGTTGAACTACTTATTGAACAAACGGGGCAGGATAGTTGAATAACGAATAAACAGAAAGAGTTGGTTATATGGATGAAAATCTACTAGACACAATAAATTCTATTCAATTTAAAGAGGTTTCTCTTGGCTATCGAACGGTTATAATATTTCCTTCCCAGGATTTAAATGAGGCACAACTTGGATACTGCATTGACTATGACGGACAACCTCTATCAGGTATGGGAGAAGGGGACTGGCGTTCTTCATGGTTAGTTATTGGAAACGAGGATGAAACAGGTGATCCTATTTTTATCGATACTGAAGATGAGCAGTTCCCTGTTTACAGCGCTTTTCATGGACAAGGGAATTGGGAGGCATACAAAATTGCTGCATCGCTTAAAAAGTTTGATAGGGTTTTGAGTTTAATAAGTAAATTAGCAGTTAGTCGTGAAAATCCTGTGGAATTAGAAAAGAATCCAATAACTTCTGAGGAGCGAAAACAAGTTTTAAAAAGCATAGCCCAGGAAAATGACCAAATTGAGATAAGCTTTTGGGAATCTTGGTTAGAGGATTTATGAGAGCAACAAAATAATATTATGTATTGGTTTGTATCTGTAATTGTACTAACGAAGCAGGGTAGTTGAAGAACGGATCTATAAAATACCTTGGTTTGAAGCCGATAAGGGGGTAACTAGATGAAAAAGGTTGGATTTATTCTAGGTATAGCAATAGTTATTTTAGCTGTGTTTATATTTGTAAATAAATTATACTATCCCTCTCTTCCAATAGAGAATTTATCAGCAAAAGAAGCAATTGATATACTAAAAGAATCGGAAAGTAAAATAGCAGAAATTGCAGTAGAAGGCAATTCTATTTGGTATATCACAAGTAGTGAGAACAAAGGTATATCGATTGCTGATGAAAATATAAAACAAATGATTGGTTCATATGGATGGGAATTTAAAGAAAAAGATGGTGCTGGTCTGTTCTTTGAAAAAGACGGAAGGAGATTAATTGCCACCACTCAAATGTGGACTGGAGATTATGTTCTCGTTAAAATCCCAGGTAATTTTAAATAATCTTCAGAGGTTTTTAATAGACTATGATAGTTTTTGTTGAATTCCTTATTGAACGATGCAGGTTAGTGGAAGAAGGATTAATGCCTATTTCTATTGAATTACTTATTGTGAATAGGAAAGTAAGTACAAGCTCTATATTTAGGAGGTAAATATGAAAGAATATGGAGATTTATTAGTAGAGACCATATCAAAAAATGAACCATTAATGAGAGTTATTAAGGTTCTTAAAGATTTAAATCTCCCATTTCAATATTATGTTGGAGCAGGCTGTATCACTAACACGGTTTGGAATGACATCTGCGGCTATCCACTTGTATATGGTATTTCTGACGTTGATATAGTTTATTATGCACCTGAAGATATAACCTCCGAGAGCGAGAAGAAACTCAAGGGAAAATTATTAAATCTACTCGGAGATTTTCAATTTAAGCTAGATGTGAAAAATCAGGCGAGAGTCCATCTTTGGTATGAGAATAAGTTTGGTTTTCCCATAGAACCACACCAATCTCTTGAAGAAGCAATAGATAGTTGGCCAACCACTGCAACTGCTCTAGGAGTAAGACAAGAAGAAGATGGGGCATTTAAAATTTATGCACCTTATGATTTGGACGATTTATTTTCATTGGTAGTGAGACCGAATAAACGGATGATAACTAGAGAAATTTATGAAAATAAAGTACAAAAATGGCAAGAGAAATGGCCAAAACTTATGGTAGTTCCTTGGTAGTTAGATATTTTATGGACGGTCTAATCTTATGCCACTAACGGGGTAGCATTCCTGTAATGTATAAACCGATTAATTATTATATCAACTTAGTTTGTGAAATGATTCACTTAAACTAACGGGTGCTAATGTTAAAGAAAATAATGCACAAAAAAATCCTTAGAAACACAACGCTCCAAGGATTTTTCTATGCTAATCTACTCAGTAAATGCTGCTATTTAAGTAGGGAATTCTTTGCGGCTAGAACTGTTAATTTGAATTTTGTACCTTAAGTCGAAACCGTTATAAAAAGCCTTACCCGTTTTTTAAAAACGGATAAGGCTTTTTGTTTGTGCACTACTAGGCTGTGGTTGCTGCCTTTTTCTGTGTACTTGTTGCTTCTGAAGTCTTTCTCTGGTAGTAATACCAGTTTAAGATGATCGACAGGACATAGAAGCCGATGAAGATGAAAAATGCTGGCTCATAACCACCTGAGATATTGACGGACCATCCGAACAGCTTTGGAATCAGGAAAGATCCGTAAGCTGCGAAGGCTGCGGTGAAACCTAGTACTGGTGCAGCTTCTTTCGGTACGAAGATTCCAGGGATCATCTGGAATGTTGAACCAGAACCGATTCCGGCAGCAATGAAAAGGATCAAGAATGATGCCAGGAAGCCGCCGAATTGCTTAGTGCCAAGGAAGTAAATGACACTTCCAGCACCCGCCATCATCACAACCAGGACGATTGATGTCAGCTTGGCACCACCCATTTTATCAGCCAGCCATCCGCCGACAGGACGCGATGCAGCAGCAAGGAAAGCACCTAAGAATGCCAAAGAGATATATTCTGGGAATTGTGATTTCAATAATAGCGGGAATGCCGCTGAGTATCCAATGAATGAACCGAATGTTGCAACGTAAAGCCATGTCATGATCCAAGTGTGTTTTCTTTTTACAATGACGAATTGGTCAGAGAATGATTGCTTTGTTCCAGGCAGGTTATCCATGCCGAACCATGCTGCGATCGTAACAATCGCGATTGGTACAAGCCAGATGAATGCTGCGTTTTGCAGGAATACTTCCTGGCCGTTAGACAATGTCTGCCCATCGCCAGAGATAAAAGCGAAAGTTCCAGTTGTAATGATCAATGGTGTTACGAATTGTACGACTGATACACCCATGTTACCTAAACCGCCATTAATGCCAAGCGCGGTTCCACGTGCTTTTTTCGGAAAGAAGAAGCTGATGTTGGATGATGAACTAGAGAAGTTACCGCCACCCAAGCCAGAAAGTGCTGCTAGTAAAAGCATGACAGAATATGGTGTGTCAGGATTCTGGACAGCGAAACCAATTCCGATTGCTGGAATCGCTAGGACTGCTGTTGACAGGACCGTCCAGTTACGGCCACCCATCATTCCAACGCCAAAAGTATACACAAAGCGTAAAGTTGCACCAACAAGACCAGGCATTGCTGCCAATGTGAAAAGCTGCTGATCAGTAAAACTAAAGCCAATATCATTCAAGCGAATTGCGACTACAGACCAAATCTGCCAGACTATGAACGCGAGCATCAAGGAAGGAACAGAGATCCATAAGTTCCGCTGGGCATGCTTTTTACCCTCGGATTGCCAAAAACCATCGTCTTCAGGATTCCATTTATTTATGCGAGCCATTTTAATTCCTCCAAATATTTTTGAGTGTTTACAAGATTAATAAACCATTTATATCACACATCAGTTGTGACGAACCTCACATCTGAGAACACCCTCACAATTCTGTCAAAAAGTCTTGAACATTTTTTGACAGAGGGTGATAAAAGTCATTACCTGTAGGGGTTTAACCTTATAAGAATCCCTTCTTTGTGGAGGAAATGGGGGAGAGGATTTAGCCTACGAGGTGAATCAGGCTATCAAAACCTTCATCCTTTTGCATTGTGATTTAATAGAAAATAGACAGTTTAGCACTTAAGAATAAGATTGTTATGCCCGCGATGGGACACCGGATTGGCCAGTGCGATTGGAGAAATGACGGTGCAGCAAATCCGTTATTATCAGGAGAGCGCCAAAGGTAGTACTGGATTTTCATCACTGAATTTACAACGGTCGATTTCGAAATGGGACGGAGCACAGCATACCGCCTGGCAGAAGCATGATGGGTGGGGAAGCATGGGGTTGGACCGGAGTAAGTCTCCGTGGTACCGTATTAATCTTTATTGGCGAAAATTAAATTATCTCGACCACTTTGCAAGATAGCCAGCTGATTTTAAGTTTTATCGATTGGATAAACTTCTGTTAATTTGCTGACTGTTTAATACATCAAACAAGCCTTGATTCTAGTTCTAGAATCAAGGCTTGGTAAGCTGTTTTTGTATATCTAATTTCTTTGAATGCTGACGGGGTATAAATATGGAACTTCTGGTTCTTCGGCTTTCTCCCACTTAGAGACTTTCACAAGCGGGATAGGGGTGTCCATGTAGGACCCTGTTTCGATGACGCCCTCTATTTTGATCCAAGTATCCTTCTCGATAGCAGCTGCGTCAGGAAATTCGGATAAAAATCCGATGATGCTGGCATCTGCAACACAGTGGGTGACAAGGAACCGTGATACGACCAGTTGGTCTTGTGCAAAGCCTTCCTCTTTATAAACGAATCCATAGAGGCTAACCTTCCGCCCCTGAAATTTATCGATGTTTGAGCTGATTGCTTCATAATAGGATGAATAAATACTGTCATTAAAAATGATGGGAGATCCTGTCTCCAGCACTTTCATCTTTTTATTGTATTGTTCATCTGTCATTTGATTTTCGTATCCTGTGGCAGTTTCGGTGCCTTCGGGTATGTCAGCACTTTCATCACTCTGATAATCGCTCTCTTCAGATGGTTGGCCAGCTTCGCCAGTTCCCTCGCTATCTGCCTGTTCGGTCGTTTCACTCGCTGCCTGGCTGCTCTTCCCGCTTTTGCTTGATCCAGCGATTGACAGCATCGCGCCCTTTTTATCGGCGATCGAGGAGTCAAGGACCTTTGCCGGCAGGAAAAAGCCTGTCAGTAAGGGCAGTACGATGATGGAATAGGACAACAATTTTTTTAGTGAAAAAGGTGTTGTACCATGGTCATGAAAATGGTCATGATGCTCATCGTGCGAGCAGCATTCACTTCCATGGCTGCAGGAGTCATGATCATGTTTCCCTTCTATTGTCCAGACTCGTGTAATCTGGATGAAGAACAGCAGCAAAAAGAGGAACGCGGCTGCCTGGCTTAAAAGCAAATACTTTGGATTAATGAATAAATAAATCTTACCAGTAAAATGCAGCATATAAATCAAGACGGAAAATCCGAGCAGAATCAGGGACCTTGCCGCCTGCTGTGCATGGAATTGCATGGACAAGACCTCCTATAGCATGCCGCCAAACAGCATGAGAATAGTGAATACAGTCCCGGCGACGAGCGCAAGAACGGTCATGACAAATTTAAACCGGAACACACTCATCATGATCAGCGTATTTTTCAAGTCAATCATCGGCCCGAAAATCAAGAAACCTAGGATTGAGGTTGAAGGGAAGATGCTGCTGAAGGAAGCCCCAATGAAGGCATCTGCCTCAGAGCAAAGAGACAGGAAGAACGCTAGTCCCATCATGACAGCCAGTGAGGATGCAGCACCGCTGCCAATTTCCAGTAAAGTTTTCGCCGGCATATAGGTCTGAACCAGAGCTGCCAGGAATGCACCGATGATTAGATACTTGGCCATGTCGAAAAACTCATCAATTGAATGCTGGAGCATGGACCAGAATTTTTCGAGGAAGGACTGTTTTCCAGAATGGCTATGGACGTGCAAGGAGGTGCTCTTTTTGAACTGCGTTCCTTTGAAAACCATTCCAACCATGAAGGCAACAATGATCGTGATGGCAAATCCCAACCCCATTCGAAGCGCAGCGATTTTAAAATCGTTGCCAAAAGCCATATAAGTAGACGCAATGACAATCGGATTGATGAGGGGACCTGTCAACATAAAACCAATAGCAGCGGCTATCGGGACCCCTTTGCCAACTAACCTGCGGATGATTGGCACGATTCCGCATTCGCAGGCTGGAAAAAGAGCACCAACACTGCAGCTCATGACAATCGCCAAATATTTGTTCTTAGGAATCCACCTGCTTATATGCTCCTCGGTGACGAAAATCTGAATCATTCCCGCAATCAGCACCCCAATCAGAACAAACGGGAAGGCTTCTATTAAAATACTGAGAAATATCGTATTCAGATTCAGTATGGAAGAGGGGATTTCCAGCTTACTCTGAAACCCCATCCCCAGGCTTAGCAGCATGAGAAACGCCAGAATGACAGCAATACCTGTAATGTCCAATAAATTAGACCGGATTAATCGAATCATTTTCTCCTCCTGGTTACTTTTAATAGATTGTACTATTTTATTTAAGAAAATATACACAATCTAGTAAAAAAACTATCAATTTAACACTTTTTCCAGCGTCCGAAGATTTTTCCGCATCAGGCTGAAATAATCCTCTTGATTCTTCAGATCCTCAGCTGAAATGGACTCAAGGTTATACAAGGTAACTGTCTCGGCACCGATTTCTCTTTGAATCATTTCTGCCACGCGTGACGAAACATTCTGTTCAAAGGCAATGTATTTCAAATCATGTTCTTTTGCCTCTTCAATTAACTTTGTCAATTCTCTTTGTGAAGGCTCCTGTGTAGGCGAAAGTCCATTGACAGCAATCTGGATGATTCCATATCTATTAGACCAGTATCCATACGCTTCATGGGCAACAAGCAGATGTTTGTTTTCCGCCTTTTCAGTCACACTCCTGAACTCATTGTCCAATTCCTTTAATTCTTTCTCAAGTTGTGCGAAATTCTGTTCAAAGTCCTGTTCACGATCAGGCATAAGCTCAATCAAGGAATCTCTGATAGTCGATGCCAGCTTGATAGAACGGATTGGATCAAGCCAAACATGTGGATCTAGGTTGTTATCACGATGCTCCTCGTCCGAGTGAGTGCTTTCTTCTTCGTGTTGTTCTTCATCAGAGTGAGCTGCTTCTTCGTCATGGTGCTCTTCATCAGAGTGGGCGGCTTCTTCGTCGTGGTGTTCTTCTTCAGAGTGGGCAGCTTCCTCGTTGTGGTGTTCTTCTTCAGAGTGGGCAGCTTCCTCGTTGTGGTGTTCTTCTTCAGAGTGGGCAGCTTCCTCGTCATGGTGCTCATCTTCAGAATGAGCAGCTTCCTCGTCATGGTGCTCTTCTTCGGAATGAGCATCTTCCCCTTCATGGGAATGATCATGAGAAGACTCAATCATTTCTGCATTTACTGCTGCTTTTACCATCATTACCTTTTCTTTTTTCAAGGCTTGCTCCGCTTTTTCCGCAAATCCTTCAATTCCGGCACCGGAATAAATGAATAAATCAGCTTCAGCAAGCTTCATCATATCCTTCGTGCTTGGTTCGAAGCTATGGGCGTCTACATTCGGTGGATAGATGCTTTCCACTTCCACGAATTCCCCGCCGATTTTTTTCGCAAAATCCTGAAGAGGGTAGATGGTTGTATAGACCGTCAGCTTAGCAGCTTCTGAATTATTTTTGTTGGCTGATTCCGTGCTGGAAGAACAGCCAGCTAGCGTCAAACCCGCTAATAACAGTAAACCAATTGACAGTTTAGTAATTTTCATAGTAATCTCCTTGAACGGTATTTTCATTAATCGAAATGATTCCGATTTAAAGTGTAAAACAGAAAGGTGTATTTGTAAATGATTTTAGGAATCATTCCGATTTAATTTCCCTTGAATAGAGTCTGATATGCTCCTAAAGAGAGGATGACCAGTTAAGTATTTGCTTTTTAAAATAATTGACAAGCTAGAGAGTAGCGATTAATATCTAACCTTAATCGTAATGATTACGATTAATGTTGTTTAATAGAATAGTATGCCGGATGGAAGGCGTGTATGAGAAAAAAAGAAAATAAATAAAGAGGTGTAGAAATGAAGAGGAAAATACCTGTTACTGTGCTGAGTGGATACCTTGGTTCAGGCAAGACCACATTATTGAATCATATATTGAACAATCGTGAAAATAAAAAAATTGCGGTCATTGTTAATGATATGAGTGAAGTGAATATAGACGCTGCCTTGATTAAGAATGGAGGCTTTTCAAAAACCGAGGAAAAACTGATCGAGCTTCAAAACGGCTGCATTTGCTGTACTCTAAGAGAGGATCTTATGATTGAGGTGGAGCGTCTGGCGAAAGCTAGAGACGTTGACTATATCGTTATTGAATCGTCGGGGATTTCAGAACCGATTCCGGTTGCCCAGACATTTACATATGTGGATGAGGGGTTGGGGATCAATTTAACAGAGTGGTGTCAACTCGACACTATGGTAACAGTTGTGGATGCAAACAGGTTTTGGCATGACTTCTCTTCCGGAGAGAGCCTTCTGGACAGAAAGGAAGGTACGGATGAGAATGATACACGTGAGGTCGTCGACTTATTAATTGATCAGATCGAGTTTGCCAACGTCATCCTTTTAAACAAAAAGGACCTAGTCGATGCTGATGTCTACCTTGAGTTGAAGGCAGTACTGCAAAAGTTGAATCCGGGGGCAAGAATCATCGAATCTAGTCACTCAAGGGTAAGAATGGAGAATGTGCTGAATACTGGAAAGTTCAATTTTGAAGAGGCCAGCCAGGGAGCAGGATGGATAAAGGAACTAAATGAAGAACATATCCCTGAGACGGAGGAATTTGGAATTTCTTCCTTTGTTTACAGTAGAAAGCGTCCATTCCATCCTGCGAGATGGATGAAGTGGCTTGAGGAGTGGCCTGAGGATATCGTAAGGGCAAAAGGCTTCTTCTGGCTGGCAACTCGCAATGATATCGCGGGGTTAATATCACAAGCTGGACCTTCCATCATGCTGGAGGCTGCCGGAGAGTGGATAGACGCTTACCCGGAGGATGAGAAAAAACAAATCCTTAAGGAAGAGCCTGAATTATTGGCAAAGTGGGATATTGAATTCGGAGATAGGATGACGGAGCTGGTTTTTATTGGTGTGAAGATGGATGTGCATGAAATCATAGGTAAATTGGATCTGTGCCTGCTGACTGCAAAAGAAATGATGATGGATTGGAACCAGTTCCCTGATGAACTTCCGCCTTTTGCCATACCTGCAGCAAGTGGCAGCTAAGATGCTGCTCAGCAGAAGGGAAGCTTGGGGATCATCTTTATCTTTTTTTAGTAGAAAAGGTACTTGACTTTACTCAAGGCGAGCGTAGCGAAGAGACCATGCCCGGTAAATGAAAAGGACAGAGAGCAGGAAAAGCAGGTAGAAAAAAAGTCCAAGGGCAAGGTTCTTTATGGAATAGAAAACCTGCTCTCCAGCATAGGCAAAGATGAACATAGGAGGCAGCTTTCCAAGTGCAGTTGCGGTAAGGAAAGTTCTTAAGGGAATGTTGGCCATTCCTGAATATACATTAACGACCAGCGGGGGGATGATTGCGACCATCCGGCTAAAAAGAATGGAAATAAACGCATTATTCAACAGCATGGTTTGAAATTTTTGTATTCCGGAAAATCGGTGTAAAGAACTGCGGAAATATTCCCTAAGAACCGAACGTGCCAAGAAAAAGTAAACAACAGCAGCCGTGACGCTCCCAAACCAATTGATCAGTAATCCCAGAAGTAATCCGTATTTTGCTCCCATTAATCCTGCAAATATCGTAAAAGGAATAATGGGAATAGAAGCGAATAAAGCGGAAAAAAACATCATCAGCGGAAGCTGGGAAGGGTCACTGGTTTGGATCCAGCCAAGGATGAGTTCTCTATTGTAAAAACCCGCTGTCAATATAATGATATACGCGATAACAATGAACCATTTTTTCATTATGAATACCTCGTTATGGATTTGAAGAAGGTACAGGCAGTTTTTCGCCAAAAAAACCGATGGCTGATTTCCTTATGATGAGAAACTTATCAATATAAAAATAAAAATTACTAAGCTATACTTGCTGCTCTAATTATTTTGGTTGTTTTTTTCGATTCTAGTCATATATATTGGCGTATCGACTCTATAACTTTTTTTTAACGGAGTAAGAGCTGATCAGAAACGAATTACTACTGTTTATCATCTGGTGTTGCAATAACCGAATAATTATGCTTAAATGTTTGTATGCTATTTGCAAATCGTAATGATTACGATTATCTTTTAAGGGAAGGGGTGAGTGAATTGGCCATGAAATCAAAGGTTGCCAAAGAAAAAAAACGCCAGGAGATGGTGTTGAAATATGCAGACCTGCGCAGGGAAATGAAAGAAAAGGGCGATTACGAAGCGCTGAGGAAGCTTCCGCGTGATTCTGCACCTACCCGATTGAAAAATCGCTGTGAAGTGACAGGACGGCCGCGCGGATATCTCCGTAAATTTAGAATGTCGCGTATTGCTTTTCGCGAATATGCCCATAAAGGCCAGATTCCGGGCGTGAAAAAATCCAGCTGGTAAAAAGATTGGAGGAATTTACGATGAAGGAAAACATCCATCCGGATTATCATAAAGTAGTATTCATGGATACAAACAGCGGCTTTAAGTTTTTGACAGGATCAACAAAGACTTCGAACCAGAACATCGAATGGCAAGATGGCAACACTTACCCGCTTATTAAGGTAGAAGTAAGCTCTGATACCCATCCATTTTATACGGGCGTCCAAAAGTTCTCTGACCGCGGGGGCCGAACTGAAAGATTCATGAAGAGATATAATTTAAAGGAAAAATAGAATGTAAGTCAGGTGAGGTGGACGGATGAATTCGCATTTAATGGAGATTCTCTCGAGAGATATTTTACAATCTCTTCCAATAGAACAAAGAAAGGTCTATGAATATGTTGTTCATCTGGAGGATCAACTGGCCCAGCAAGCTGAGACGTCAGAAGAATTCATGGCACTCCTGGTAAAGCATTCACCTCACAGACAGGCAGCAAGGCATTTCAATTTAACTTTCGGGCAGCTGATGACGTTAATGAGAGAGGCGGAAAACTTTATCAATCAGCAGCTGGAGAAAAAACTGGAGAATTTAACTTGGTTAGATCTAACAGAACAAGTCAATTCAAGGAAAAAGATCGTTAATGACAAAATAAAATATTTTTATTTCGCGGTTAATGAGGATCATTCATGATTTTTTTTGTTCTGAAAATCGTAATGATTTCGATTTAAATGGCAGGAGGGTATCACTGTGTACGAATGGATTGTTATAGGTGGAGGCATACAAGGATGTACGGTCGCCACCTTTTTGCTGAAAAACAAAAAGGTTTTACCAGACAATCTCTGTATCATTGACCCGCATGAAAAACCTTTATCCAAATGGACGAGAAATACTGGGTTAATTGGTATGAAGTTTCTTCGTTCTCCATTCGTCCATCACCTTGATGCCGATCCGTTCAGTTTAATCAGTTTTACAAAGAAAAAGAAGCTTAAGGATAACGAGTTTTACGGTCAATACAAGCGTCCCTCGCTGAAGATATTTAACGAACACACTCATCATCTCTTTCAAGAGACAGCTTTGGAAAAATCCTGGCATCAGGGCTTTGTCAATGGCATCGATAAAGAGAAGGACCATTGGCGTGTCCATACATTAAACGGTAAAAGCATCGCCGGCAGGAATATTGTATTGGCATTAAGCGTAAACGACCGGTTGTTTATTCCTGAATGGGCAGACTCACTTCATGAAGAATCAAACCAGGTGTTTCATATCTTCGAAAAAACTGCCAGTATCCAAAACCTGAAGCCCCCAATAGCTGTGGTAGGAGGAGGAATTACATCTGCCCATCTTACAATCAAGCTGGCTGCTATGTATCCGGGAGGGGTCACTCTAATCAAAAGGCATCCCTTCAGAGTTTTTGATTTTGACAGCGACCCGGGATGGCTGGGTCCAAAGAGACAAACTGCCTTTCGTCAGATCAACGATTATGAAAAACGCAGGGATGTCATCATAAGTGCCAGGAATAGAGGATCGCTGACTACAGAACTGTTCCAGAAGCTAAAGAAACTTGAAAATGAACAAAAGATTAAGGTAGCGGATGGGGAAGTAAACTCAGCAAGTAAAAAAGGCGATGGAGAAATCCTCCTTAAACTTGATCAGCAAGAGGTGAACGTAAAATCAATCGTTTTGGCAACAGGGTTCAAGCCCGGGCGCCCTGGCGGATGTTGGCTGGACAAGGTGATAGAAAAGTTTGACCTCCCATGTGCCCGGTGTGGTTATCCAATAGTCAGTCCAGCACTTGAATGGTGCCCTCATTTATACGTAATCGGATCTCTTGCCGAACTGGAGATTGGTCCTATTGCCCGGAATATCTCCGGTGCACGCCAGGCAGCCGAAAGAATCGTTCACAATGTATAAAAGAAAGAATAAAATCAGGAGGAAAGAAAGATGAGAGTCAAAATTACGCTAGCATGTACGGAAACAGGAGACAGAAATTACATTACTACTAAAAATAAAAGGAATAATCCGGATCGGATTGAATTAAAAAAGTATTGCCCGCGCTTAAAGAGATACACTCTGCATAGAGAGACGAAATAGGCTGGCAGATCCAGCATTCGATTTAGTAATAAATAGCTTTGTAAAGGAGGGATGTTGGTCAGCCCTCCTTTAATTGTGAGAGCTGACTCACTGTCCTATTTCCGCTTGTGCTGCCGCCCTATGGATAATATCGACAACGAAAGGGTCCCTGTTTTCCAATTCCTGCAGTTTGATAGAACCACTAGCCAGGCTGTCCGAAATTTCGTTTATGTCTTCCTGGGCTGATACCGGCACCTGGTTAGCGGTCATCATCCTTTGCAATTCCTCCGCTACTCTTCTTTCCTGAGTCATTAAAACAACCTCCTCTGTAGTTCAATTGTAGTATGAATCAAATGGTTTCGTTTAAACCGGGCTAAAATAGACATTTATACTTTTCCAAAAGGAATCGGTACTAATATGCCCGCGAATATCGAGCGTAACCTATTTGCGGGCCAGCCAAAATTTAATATAGCTTTATATGTTTATCTGAACGTCTGTCATGATGTTTTCGATTATTTATGGCAGCTGGACAGCCAGTACGCAGAAGCTTCCTGCTTAAGAGGAAGTAGCGTTCCCCGCCTTATTTTTAATGCAGGCTTAGCATATGCTACAATAGAGTCTGGTTAAAATTGTTTCGGTTATAGGAGGCTTTTTCATGCTTAACAATGATATAGTGATCCGTTTGCGGTATGCATTGGATATCAAAGATACTGATATGGTAGAGATATTCAAGCTTGGCGGCATGAACGTGGCGAAGGACGATGTCCGCATGATGCTGCAGAAAATTGATGAAGATGAATATGGGGAAGAAGATGTACCGGAGGACTACATAAGAATCAATAATGCAATGATGGAGCAGTTCTTGAATGGTATGGTTACTTTTAAAAGAGGAAAGCGTCCCGGAGAGACTGGCACTCCGCCACTGACTGGGGAAAGTGTGAATAACCAGCTTTTGAAAAAGGTTAAAATCGCTCTTTCGCTGACGAGCGAGGACATGCTGGAGATTTTTGACCTTGCTGGAGTCCGTGTTTCTAAAGGGGAGCTTGGGGCGATTTTGAGAAAAGAAGGACATAAGAATTACCGTGAATGCGGCGATAAGTTCGCGCGCAATTTCCTGAAAGGATTGACCTTGAAGTACAGGGATTAGGGAAGCACGGGGAAGTGAAGCATAAGGTCAAAAGGCCCTATGCTTCTTTTTTTAGCTGGATTTCTTTGATTTTCTGACGCTGTTCATCAGGCCACCAGGCTCCGCAATCATCGGAAACGACACAGGCTGCACACTTTTCTAAATCGTAGACTTTCATCCCGCTGATTGGCGGTGAATAGAGGTGGAGAGTGACGAGCCCCTCTGTACCGTCTGCCTGCATTTTATGGACACCTTTTATAGGCGCAAAAAACAGTTGTCCTTGGTGATAGTACTCCTTGAATAGTTCATTGGGCAGGCTGGTTCCATTGACCTCATAAACTGAATTAACGGAAGTCCCATTAAGGACGTGTATCCAGCCATGGGAGTCTCCGTGATCATGAGGGGCGCATTCTAAATCCGACCAGTTCATCACAAGCAGCTCGACATCCTCACTTTTGTACAGGAGTTTCCGGTAATAAGGCTTTCCGGAGGGTGATTGGAGTACCTGCTCCAAATCAACTGCAGACATATTGAGTTCCGCCAGCGCTTCCCTCATCTCATGCCGGGAAGGATTTTTTAATGAATCCAACACATTTTTAGCCTGAGGATTCAAAGTCATGTGCATTCCCACCTTCTTCATTTTTTAAAAATGGTATGCGCCAGTAAGCGCGCAAGACCTCCATTGACAATGGCCACTCCTATAATAATTATGATTCCGCCAATGGCACTTATGAGGATAATTTTTTCATGCAAAAGAAAGATAGCAGCAATCAGGGTAGCCAATGGCTCAAGGTACAGGAACATTGATACCTTTGAGGCATCCAATACCTCCAATGCCTTTCCCCAATACCAATACCCAATTCCAGACACGAATATCGCAAGGAACAAAAGATGTGCCCACTCTGTCTGTGTCAGCAAGGGCAGGGATTCCCAGCCTTTATTGCGGATGATAAAAGGGAGAGTGAGCACAAAGCCGATCAAGCTCATATAAAATGTCACCAGGAGAGCGGGATACGGGATTTGCAGCCTTTTTAACAGGATGGAATAGACCGCCCAGTTCAGTGTGCTCAGGATCATCAGGATGAAGCCGATGTTCAGCGCGAACTCGAAGGAATGCCCGCTGCGGGTGGTAGTGACAAGAAAGACGCCTGTTATGGCAACCACCATTCCAATCGCTTTTTTCACATCCATCTTTTCATGTAAAAACAGAACTGAAAGGATGACGGTGAAAATTGGAGAGAACGAGATCAGCCATCCGGCAGATGAGGCATTGATCGTTAACAAGGCCGTTGCCTGCAGGACCTGGTGAATAAACACACCCAGTATTCCGAGGATAACCAAATGAGGTATGTATCGAATCGAAATCCGCAAACGATAACGACTTAGCAGTAAAATCATCAATAAAAACAAAGCCCCGATGCCGAAGCGAAGCACCAATAGGGAGTACGGGTCGAGCTTTCCTAGTACAGCCTTTGCAGAAACAAAGGAAACGCCCCAAAAACTGATGGATAATAAGGCATAAAAAGAAGCAGTGAGCTTGGCACGAAACGGAATCATGGCACGGAACCCTTTCTGGTGAACAAGTTTTTTACCATCCTATGCTTGTCCTGGAGGAAGAAGAATCATGAAAAATTATCCAGAAATATTTACAAATTAATGTAAAGTTGAGATAATGAAGCAAATGGTTGAGGAGGGAAAGTAAGTTTATGGAACCAACATCTAATTGCTAATTATTAATTTTATTAATAAGGATTTTGTACAGAGTGTAGAAAGCCTATATGCATAGGTTTATTTCGCTATGCTCTTTATGGAATCGCAGCAATTAGAAGAAAACTTACTTTACTGAATCGTGATACGGATTTTTTGGCATGGGCTTATTTAGGCTTGCTGAAAATGTTGATTCAAGACTGTAGGGGATTCTGCAGTCTTTTTTTGTTGGAAAAATTAAATAGTAAATAAGTTCTTCTTTGTGCTGTCCATAAAAAGCGTAGCTTCATTATGGATGAAAGAAGGAATTTGTATGTTAGAACTAAAAGTGCATGGAATTAAAAAATATATGGAAGCGACGCTGGTCGTGAACAGTTTTACATTGGAAGCTTTTGAAGGGGATAAGATCGGGATCGTCGGAGCGAATGGCAGCGGGAAAAGCACGATTCTTAAAGTGATTGCGGGGATTGAGCACATGCATTATTATCCTGGCTACCCACAGACCTCGAGTCCTGGATATGATGAAGGTTTGATTCACAGGCCGCGTGGAGCGTCGTTCGCTTATTTGGAGCAGTTGCCTTCGTATGCGGCCGGCCTGAAAGTGATCGATGTGCTGAATATGGCTTTTGAAGAGGTTCATGCCGTTGAAAAACAGATGTGTGAAATCGAGACTCAGATGCAGGTTTTAGTGGGTACGGCTTTGGAAAAAGCGCTCAATAAATATAGTGACTTGGTGAATCTATATGAAGCAAAGGGCGGATATGAACAGGAGGAGAAGCTAAGCAAGGTTTGCACCGGGCTTAAGTTTACCGAAACTTTTTTACAGAGGGAATTCGATTTGCTGAGCGGCGGGGAGAAGACGACGGCAGGTCTCGGGAAAATCCTGATCCACCAGCCGGATATCCTGCTGCTCGATGAGCCGACGAATCACCTCGATATGGAGTCGATCGAATGGCTGGAAGGGTTTTTGAAAAATTATAAGGGAATCGTGCTGATTGTTTCGCATGACCGCTATTTCCTCGATAATGTCGTCAATAAAATTGTCGAGATTGAAGACATGGAGACAATCAGCTACAGAGGGAACTATTCCGCTTTTATCAGCCAAAAGGAAGAAAATATGCGGGTGCAGTATGAGCAGTTCCGCGAGCAGCAAAAGAAGGTCAATAACATGGAGAAGCAGGTGACGAGCCTGCGCGACTGGGCGCTGCGGGCGGACAATAATAAGTTCTTCAGACGGGCGGCCAGCATCCAGAAGAAGCTCGACAAGCTGGATCGCATTGATAAGCCGATTTTTGAGCGGAGGAATATGCGTTTGAGTTTTAACGATGCGGTGCGGTCTGGTAATGAAACGATCAAGGCGGTTGGTGTTTCTAAGCGCTATGAAGATAAGGTGATTTTTGATGGCGCTGATTTGATGATTCATTATGGCGAGCGGGTCGGCCTTGTGGGCCCGAATGGCAGCGGCAAGACGACATTCCTGAAGATGCTTCTCGGGGAAGAGCAGCCGGATGCTGGTGTGGTCGAGTTAGGAGCGAATGTGATGGCCGCTTATCTGCCTCAGAAGATTGCTTTTAAAAATGAAGAACTGACGGTGTTTGAGTGCTTCCGTGAGGATATCTCGATTGTGGAGGGAAAAGCACGCGAGTATCTCGCGAAGTTTATGTTTTACAAAAAGAGTGTCTTCAAGAAAGTGAAGTTTCTGTCCGGGGGCGAGCGAATCAGGCTGAAGCTCGCGATGCTGATGTTCCAGGATATCAACTTGCTGATTTTGGATGAGCCGACGAACCATCTGGATATCGATTCGATTGAGACACTTGAGGCAGCCCTGGAAGATTTTAAAGGCACCATATTCTTCATTTCACATGACCGCTATTTTATCAATAAAATCGGCGAGCGGGTGATTGCGGTTGAGGACTTTGGCTTGAAGAGCTATGAGGGGAATTATGATGATTATAAAAGGGAGAAGGCCGCGAAAAAGGTGATCGAATCGGTGCCTGTTTTCAAGGAGAAGAAGATGGCGGAACAGTCGCAACCGAAACCTTCCGCAAAGTTTTTAAGGAAAATAGAAGGCCTGGAAAAGGAAATCACAGAGCTTGATTTAGTGATGGGGATTAACCAGGATTATGAGCAGCTTGATAAGCTGTATAGCAGGAAACAGCAACTGAATGAAGAACTCGAGCTGGCAATGGAGATGTGGTTGAGCGCCGGGGAGTGAGTGAGAGGGGGCATGGATATTCGTTCATGCTTCCTTTTTTCTGTTTGGTGGTGGTGAAAAAACACTATAAACAAGTTGGAAAAATAGGAATCTTTTCACGAAGAAGGTAATATTTATGATGTAAATATATAGGTAAAAAGTTCTAGGAGGAATAAGGATGACTTTATATGGGTGGTTGGTTTTAGTTCATGTAATCGCCGCCGTTGTTGGTTTAGGAGCGAGCTTTGGAATGCCTGTGGTCGCCAAGTTTGGTGCTAAGTCAGTAACGAACGCAAAAGTTTGTTTTGAGATTAATAAGAAAATAGAGATGTTTGCAAAGGTAGGATCGCTTACTTTGTTAGCCAGCGGAATTTTGATGGCAATCGTCAATCCGGTGCTATGGTCGCAGGGATGGTTCATCGGTTCCTTGATTATATACGTACTGATTCAGCCTGTCGTCGCAGCAATGTTACCCAAAACAATCGAACAGCAAGTCGACATCGTGATGAACAGCGGTGACGGCGAACTGCCAGCCGAGTATCATCAGCTGGAAAAAAAAGCTGCCAAGCTGAACGGCATCGCACATGTCGCAGCTGTTGTGCTCATCGTACTAATGTCAACAAAACCATTTTAGGGGGATTTAGAAATGCAAGCAAAGCCAATGTTCTATGATGGGAACGGAGAAAACAAACAGACAACAGGTGCTGCAGCTACACAGGCATCCAATGTTGTTATCACTGAGGAAATGAGTAAGGCCTTCGGCGGAAATCCTTATGTTTTTGTGAAGTAGGTTGATAGAAAGAGAGAGAGTGCTGGCCTTTTAGGCTGGTGCTTTTTTAGTTTCATAAGCCCTCTAGAGGTAAAAGTCTATTAGGTTAGGAACAAGGTTAGGTTTAAAGACCATGCAGAGCAGAAAAAGCGCGAGAGATGGTCAATAGAAGAGGGATAAAGACCATCCAGAGCAGAAAAAGAGCAAGAGGTGGTCCATATAAGAGGTATAAAGACCATCCAGAGCAGAAAAAGAGCAAGAGGTGGTCAATAGAAGAGGTATAAAGACCATCCAGAGCAGAAAAAGAGCAAGAGGTGGTCAATAGAAGAGGTATAAAGACCATCCAGAGCAGAAAAAGCGCGAGAGATGGTCAATAAAAGAGGGATAAAGACCAT
>NZ_JAGGQM010000011.1:0-211554 GCF_018613295.1 Bacillus sp. ISL-39 | reverse complement strand
AGCCCGGAATTATCGGGCTTTTTTCCATTGTCTAGTTCCAGCGCCTAGCCAGTTTTCATCCCTGAGAGTGTTTCCTCGAGTATCTTGCGAGAAGCGTTAGCTTTGAGCAGCTCGAGTCGCTTGTCTAGCTGCGGCTCCTAACTCCTCGAGACGTTTGTCTAGTGTCGCCTCCTAGAAACTCCGAAACTTCAACTCCGCCGGAAGGGTCGGAGTCTCCAGTTTCTGCGTGTCTGGGCAGTCGGCTATACTTTTCGGTTTCGGTCCGCCCAATGAAGTCAAAGAACGACTTCACCGGTCGGCCCTCCAGCGCTTGTCGGGGTTGGACAAGGCGCTTACGCTTCTTTATACTTGATCGCTTCCGAAGAAGTTCTTGAATGACTGGAATGTTGTATCACGATTCAAGGCTGCGATTGATGTAGTCAATGGAATTCCTTTAGGGCAAGACTGAACGCAGTTCTGTGAGTTACCGCAGTTCGCAAGTCCGCCGTCTCCCATGATTGTTTCAAGACGCTCGCCTTTGTTCAAAGCACCAGTTGGGTGGGCGTTGAAGAGACGAACCTGTGATAATGGCTGCGGCCCGATGAAATCTGACTTGTCGTTTACATTAGGGCAAGCCTCAAGGCAAACGCCGCAAGTCATACACTTCGAAAGTTCATAAGCCCACTGACGCTTTTTCTCCGGCATACGTGGACCAGGTCCAAGGTCGTAAGTACCATCAATAGGAACCCATGCCTTGACGCGCTTCAATGAGTCGAACATGCGGCTGCGGTCAACCTGAAGGTCACGGACAACCGGGAATGTTCTCATAGGTTCAAGCCTGATTGGCTGCTCAAGCTGGTCAACGAGCGCAGAACATGACTGGCGCGGGCGTCCATTGATGACCATTGAACACGCACCACATACCTCTTCAAGGCAGTTCATATCCCAGGAAATTGGGGTAGTGGCTTCACCTTTTGTATTTACAGGATTACGACGAATTTCCATTAGCGCGGAAATGACGTTCATATTTGGACGGTAATCAAGTTCGAACTCTTCCTGATAAGGGGCTGAATCAGGAGTATCCTGGCGGCTGATGATAAAACGGACAGTTTTTTTCTCTGACATGCTCTATTACTCCCCTTTCTTCTTAGAATAATCGCGCTTACGCGGTTGGATTAATGAAGTATCAACTTCTTCATAATGGAAAGCTGGCGCAGAGTTTGCATCAACAAACTTCGCCATAGTTGTTTTCAAGAAGTCCTCGTCATTACGATCAGGGAATTCTGGTTTATAGTGTGCCCCACGGCTTTCATTACGGTTATAAGCACCGATTGTGATAACACGTGCAAGCTGGAGCATGTTTTGAAGCTGGCGTGTGAACACAGCACCCTGGTTGCTCCATTTAGCAGTATCATTGATATTGATATTTTTATATCGCTCCATCAACTCGACGATCTTTTCGTCTGTTTTCTGAAGTCTATCATTGTAGCGAACTACAGTTACATTGTCTGTCATCCACTCGCCAAGCTCTTTGTGAAGGACATATGCATTCTCTGTTCCATCCAGTGACATGACATTGTCCCACTTCTCCTGCTCCATCTTGACAGCATCATCGTAAAGTGCTGAAGAAATAGCATCTGAGCTCTTTTCAAGGCCGTTAATGTAACGGATTGCGTTTGGACCTGCAACCATACCGCCGTAGATTGCTGACAACAATGAGTTGGCACCAAGACGGTTCGCACCGTGCTGAGAATAATCAACCTCACCTGCAGCAAACAGGCCTGGAATATTTGTCATTTGATCATAGTCAACCCAAAGTCCACCCATAGAATAGTGAACGGCAGGGAATATTTTCATAGGAACTTTTCTTGGGTCATCACCCATGAATTTCTCATAGATTTCGATGATACCGCCAAGCTTGATATCAAGCTCTTTCGGATCCTTGTGTGATAGATCGAGGTAAACCATGTTCTCGCCGTTGATGCCAAGCTTCTGGCTTACGCAAACGTCAAAGATTTCACGTGTAGCAATGTCACGCGGCACAAGGTTTCCATAAGCAGGATACTTCTCTTCAAGGAAGTACCATGGCTTGCCATCTTTGTACGTCCAAACTCGTCCACCTTCACCACGGGCAGATTCACTCATCAGACGAAGCTTGTCATCTCCCGGGATTGCAGTAGGGTGAATCTGGATGAATTCCCCGTTAGCGTAATAACCTCCCTGCTGATAAACGATCGCAGCAGCTGAACCAGTATTGATAACTGAGTTCGTTGTTTTACCGAAAATGATACCAGGACCACCCGTAGCCATAATTACAGCATCAGCAGCAAATGATTTGATTTCCATTGAAGTCAGGTTCTGTGCTACGACACCGCGGCACACGCCTTCCTCATCCTTAACTATTCCGAGGAATTCCCATCCTTCATACTTTGTAACCAAACCAGCCACTTCATGGCGGCGAACCTGCTCATCCAAAGCATATAGAAGCTGCTGTCCAGTTGTCGCACCCGCAAATGCTGTACGGTGGTGCTGCGTGCCTCCAAAGCGGCGGAAATCAAGCAAGCCTTCCGGTGTACGGTTGAACATTACACCCATACGGTCAAGAAGGTGGATGATTCCAGGTGCTGCTTCAGCCATCGCTTTTACAGGCGGCTGGTTCGCCAGGAAGTCTCCGCCGTATACTGTATCATCAAAGTGCTCCCATGGAGAGTCACCTTCACCTTTAGTATTTACTGCACCGTTGATTCCGCCCTGTGCACATACAGAGTGGGAACGTTTTACCGGCACAAGAGAAAACAGTTCAACAGGAGTTCCTGTTTCTGCAACTTTTATTGTAGCCATTAAGCCGGCCAAACCGCCGCCGACTACGATCACCTTACCTTTACTCATCGTGACTCACTCCCTTAAATCCATGTCTGTCTTTCATATCCGATCAATAGTTGTTCTTTTTTCCAGCCAAAGCTCCGGACTGAAGCACTGGAAAATGACTTATACAAATGCCAGGATTGCGCGGACACCTACAATGGAAAGCGCAATGAAAACTCCGATAGTGACGTAAGTGGAAATCACTTGAGAACGTGGTGTTACAGTGATTCCCCAGCTTACGAAGAATGACCATAATCCGTTCGCAAAGTGGAAAGTCGTAGAGATGACACCGATTAAATAGAACCAAAGCATGAATGGAGAGGAAAGGATTGTCTCCATCATCTGGAAGTTAACTTCTGCACCAAATGCTGCGGCGATACGAGTTTCCCATACATGCCAAGCTACGAAAATCAAAGTAATCACACCGGACACACGCTGAAGCATGAACATCCAGTTTCTGAAATAGCTATATTGGCCTATATTGTTTTTTGCCGTAAAAGCAATATAAAGACCGTAAATTGCATGGAATAATAATGGTAAGAAGATAATGAAAATTTCTAAAAAGTACCTGAAAGGCAACTGCTCCATAAAATGTGCTGCGTTATTGAATGATTCTTCTCCCCCTGTAGCGAAATGGTTGACTACAAGGTGCTGCATTAGGAAAAGACCTACTGGAATGACGCCCAGCAAAGAATGCAGCCTCCGCCAATAAAACTCTTGTCTACCTGCCATAAGTATACCCCCCTGAAATTTGGCCGTGATGTTCCGGTTTCTCTCCCCATCCCTATTAATCTAACAGAATGATCCAACCTAACATCAAAAAAATAAGCATTTCTTACAATTATGTGACATGTTCATTTTACTCCCATCATAATAGAGCGTCAAGAAAACGGATACATAAAAATGCTTATATAAATAAAATTTTTTAAATATATTGATATTGTAAAAATCCCTCTTTCTAATTATTCCAACGCATTAAAGAGTATATTAAAATAATACTATTGCCTAATGGATACGACTTATAAAAATTTCCCGATGCAATAATTTTTGATTAAGAAAGTTTCGGGTATGGTATAAACATGGAAAAATTTTATAGAATTTCTTATGCCATGCAAAATTTAACACTTTTAATTTAATGAACACAGGTTGTTTTCGCGGCAAATTGTTTATAATAGAGTGATAGAAAGAGGGGAGAACATGAGTGAAATAACTACTTCAGAGCAAAAAACAGAGAGCGCGCCACTGGCTGTCCCTGCATTCGGTTATGAACTGGTCAGGGAAGTCCTCCTGCCGGAATTGCTCGGCAAAGATACACCAGAAATCCTGTATTGGGCCGGAAAACGCCTCGCCCGGAAATATCCATTATCAACCCTTGACGAAACCATCCGTTTTTTCCAGGATGCCGGCTGGGGAACGCTAACCATCAAAGAAGAATCCCGAAGAGAAATGGTGCTTGTCCTTGGAAGCGAGCTCATTTCCTCCCGATTGAAAAACAACCCAAACACCACATTCCAGCTAGAAGCAGGTTTCATTGCCCAGCAAATGGAACAACAGAAAAAAGTAACAGCCGAAGCCTTCGAACACCCCAATAAAAAATCATCGAAAATCCAGTTTACGGTTAAGTGGGACAAGAATGATTTGATTGAGTAGTAGTTTATTATGACATGGGCACAGCGATACCCTTGCTGTGCCCCTGAAAATTCTGATATCTTCCCCTGCCTTTTCTTATCCATTCCACAGTTGCCGCGTTTTCGCCTTTGCCCACATCAACCTAATGAATGTGACGATCATCCTGTGTTTTTCCTTTTTATCCGCACATTAACCGCTTTTATGTGACGATATTTCTTCGCTTTTTCCTTTTATCCGCACATTAACCGCTTTAATGTGCGGATTCCCCCCACTTCTCCTATTTATCCGTCATAATCACTAATATAAGAATAAATCTCTGAGAATCTCTTTAACGATTACATAGCATGATTGATAAAAGCTTTCCCGATACTGCTCACACCAGGAAGGCTTCTTCAGCGACTCTCTTAATTCGTCTTAACAGCTCCGGAGTATAGCTCAAATGCTTCATGCAATGATTCTACTGCGCTTACCATTTGTTTTTCATCAACTACGGTAGAGACTTTGATTTCGGATGTGCTTACCATCTTCACCTGGATACCGTGTCCTTCAAGGACTTCAAACATTTTGGCGGCTACCCCTGGATTTGAAACCATTCCCGAACCCACAATCGACACCTTTGCAAGGCCGGTTTCGGATTCGACCGCCTGATAGTTCAATGTTTCTTTATTGCGTTCCAATACGTCCAATGCCTCCGGGAGGTCGTTACTCTTAATGGAGAACGAAATATTCGCTAACCCTGCTTCTGTACGGCTCTGGACGATGATGTCGACATTGATGTGGTTCTGTGCAAGTGTTGTGAATATAGTTGAAAGTCCTTTTAATGAAGTGCTTACTCCAAGGACTGATACTCTCGTGATTTGGTCTTCAAACGCTACTCCGCGTACGATTAAATTCTGTTCCATTTCATTCTCCTCCTCGATGATCGTGCCTCTTTCTTTTTCCATACTGGATCTTACTTCAAGCGGCAATCCATAGTTTTTCGCGAATTCCACCGCACGCGGGTGAAGCACGCCTGCCCCCAGATTGGCCAGCTCTAACATTTCATCATAGGAAACGCTCAGCAATTTCCTCGCGCTTTTCACATATCTTGGATCGGTCGTGAACACGCCGGTCACATCGGTATAGATATCGCATTTATCAGCCTTCAGAGCTGCCGCAAGGGCTACTGCCGTGGTATCTGAACCGCCGCGGCCAAGTGTGGTGATTTGACCATCATCCGTAACTCCCTGGAATCCCGCGACAATGACCACCTTGCCACTTTCTAAATCTTTAGCAATCCTGTCTGTCTCGATATCAACAATCCTTGCGTTCCCATGGACAGGTTCAGTTTTGATCCCTGCCTGCCAGCCTGTATAGGAAACTGCGTCAATGCCATTTTGCGCTAGTGCCATTGAAAAAAGTGCGATTGTAATTTGCTCTCCTGTCGTCAACAGCATATCCATCTCTCTTTTTGATGGCGCGCTGGAAATATCATTCGCCATGTCGACAAGATGGTCTGTCGTCTTGCCCATTGCTGATACGACAACGACCACATTATTTCCGTTCTGCAGTTCTTCCGCTGTCCTGCTGGCAGCGTTCCTGATCCTTTCGACATTGCCAACCGATGTTCCGCCAAATTTCTGTACAATCAATCCCATAAGTTTCCCCTGCCTCTTCATTCGTATTTTGCCTCTAATAGAGTTTCATGGCCAATCCGCATATGTATTTTTTCCAGTCCTTCTTTAAAAAAGATCCAGAAAAACAGAAAAAGCAATGGAAGTGGCTCCCATTGCTTGATAAACGTGTATATACGCTGCAACATGAGATAGCACTCCAAGATGGCAATCTTGACAATCCAGCGTTTATTCAACGAAGGACCAGCGAGAAAATCGATAGGCATTTCCCCACTTCGGCGAACGTCCCCTTTCAAAGTCCATCCCCGAATCCTACAATTCTCTAGACTTTTACTCTTGAAGCTCGCACCTCTATCTACACTTTAATGCTCTAAAGTGATAGCTATATGAAATTTTTTATCATTATAGCATACCTAAAAATAGAATGCTACCTTAATTCTGTAATTTCTGAAATAGCTCCTCTGCCACATTTGCCGGCAGGCCGGCAGCGTTCAACTCTTCCACAGAGGCTTCCCTCATTTTTTTCACCGAACCGAAATGCTTCAGCAGAGCCTTCTTGCGCTTTTCGCCAATGCCTGGAATATCATCGAGCAGTGACTGAAATGCACTTTTGCCTCTTAGCTGGCGGTGGAAGGTGATCGCGAACCGGTGGACCTCATCCTGGATTCTTTGCAGTAGGTAAAACTCCTGGCTGTTACGCGCCAGTTCGATCACCTGCAGCGGGTTTCCGTAGAGCAGCTGGGAGGTCCTGTGCTTGTCATCCTTCGCCAGGCCGGCAATCGGGATGTCGAGCCCTAGCTCATTTTCCAGTACATCACGCGCTGACTCGATATGTCCTTTTCCGCCATCGATGATAATCAAATCCGGCAGCGGCAACCCCTCTTTCAGGACACGTATATACCTGCGCCTTACGACTTCCCTCATGGACTCATAGTCATCCGGACCTTTGACTGATTTAATTTTGTATTTGCGATATTCCCTTTTTTCAGGCTTGCCGTCGATAAAAACAATCATCGCTGATACCGGATCGGTCCCCTGGATGTTCGAGTTATCGAAGGACTCGATCCGATGAGGGGTGTAAATGCCCATTTGCTTGCCAAGGTTCTCAACAGCCTTGATGGTCCGTTCCTCATCGCGATCGATTAATGAAAACTTTTCTTTCAGGGCGATGCCCGCATTCTTGGACGCCAGATGGACAAGTTCCTTCTTCTTTCCACGCTGCGGTTTTAGGACTTTCACTTCAAGCAGACCCTCTGCTAATTCTAGGTCCACACCCTCAGGCACCAATACTTCCTTCGGCTTGAAATGCTCATTTTTCGAATAAAATTGCCCCAGGTATGTGAGGATATCTTCTTCAGGTTCATTGTGGATCGGAAACATTGAAACTTCCCGTTCGATCAACTTTCCTTGACGAATGAAGAAGACCTGAACACACATCCAGCCCTTGTCGACAGCATAGCCAAACACATCGCGGTCGGTAAAATCCGTCGTCGTCATCTTCTGTTTTTCCATCGTTGCCTCTATATGGGCGATCTTGTCGCGAAATTCCTTCGCACGTTCAAAATCCAATTCCTCGGCAGCAGCCGCCATTTTAGCCGTCAAATCTACCTTGATTTCCTTATAGCCCCCATTGAGGAAGCGAGTGATTTCATCCGTAATCTGCTTATATTCGTCCCTGCTGACGTCCTTGATGCATGGTGCTAGACATTGGCCCATATGGTAATAGAGACAGACACGGTCTGGCAGTGTCGAGCACTTTCGGAGCGGATAAATCCTGTCCAGCAGTTTTTTTGTCTCATTGGCCGCCTGTACATTTGGATACGGCCCAAAATATTTGCCGCTGTCCTTCTTTACTTTTCTCGTAATGATCAGCTTTGGATGCCGTTCCGCGGTCAGCTTGATGAACGGATATGATTTATCATCCTTAAGCATGATATTATATTTTGGATCATATTTCTTGATTAAATTGATTTCAAGAAGCAGTGCTTCCATATCGGAGGAAGTGACGATATACTCAAAATCCTCAATTTCATTGACAAGCCGAAGAGTTTTACCGTCATGCGATCCTGTAAAATAAGAACGCACCCTGTTCTTCAATATTTTGGCTTTCCCAACATAAATGATGGTCCCCTGCCTGTCCTTCATCAAATAACAACCTGGCTGAGCAGGGAGAAGAGCAAGCTTATTCCTGATTTGTTCATTCAAGCCGTTCACCTCCTGTTACGGTGTCCATTTATATAAAATAATCTTATGATAGACTGGATCAAAAAGTATATCCGAAGTAAATGTTTCTACCTTCTCGAGCTTCCCGTCAAGATCAAAGCCCTGCAATCGGAAACCCTCGACAACACTGTTGGTTAGATAAACCGTCTTTCCTTTATATAACCCCTGGTCATGGAGGAAATTTCCATAGGTATAGATTCGCTTATGCGGGTAAGGCATTTCGAGATACTGGAGTACCCTTGTTTCTTCCCACGTATACAAAACGAAGTCCTCTGACTGTTCCTCTAAATAATGCGCAAGCTGGTAGACCGCCGGCTCGACTGCTGCCTGTTTTTGTATATAGCTTGAAGAAATAATTGCCTGGGCAATGATGACTACAACCACTAGCAGGCTGGCATATACCTCTGCCCTTTTTTTAAAATAGGCAGTAAGTCCGAGAAACAGGAGCAATAGCGCCAGCGGCAGTATATGCCGCGGTTTTTCGATATTCTGGGCAAAGAGCGCCCAGACAGCGTAAGCGAGGAACAGCAATGCGCCGATCCGGACGCTATTTTCCTTGAAAGCTTTGCTTTTAGATGCCGGCAAAAATAAAACTATGCCAATAACTATATATAATACCATCAAAACAGTTGTTCGTGAAAAAATTCCCCACCATAAAATGTTTGTAAACAGGAATGCTTTAAGCCTTGCAAAAAAAGACAGATCATTCGATGCCGATGTGCCGCCCCATTCCTGAAAATGCCCGCCAGTGAAACCAAAAGCAAGCTCCAGGAAATTAGAAAGGCCACCTTCAGAAATAATCAGGCCGATAACCCAGACCAACTGAAGCAATCCAGCGAGAACCACATATTTGATAACGCTGCCCAATGTAATCTCCCGTTTTGCCCATTTCCTGTAAAGCAGATAAATCAGCCCGATTCCCATAGGGATATAGCTAAGCCTGATTCCCAACAGCACACTGAATAAAATCAGGGGAAGCAGCATCCATTTGCCTGCTGGCCTGGACTCTGCGGCCGCGATACTCCAGAAGAACCACCAAAAAGCAGCAAGGGCGGCACCCTCTGACATTGGCTGGTTCACGATGATCAATGGATAGCTGGCAGTATAAATGGCAGCTGCAATGAGGAAGGCATTCGTCCTGCTCAAAACTCTTGATGCAAGTAAATACACAGGCAGGATGGAGCTGGCATACACTAAAACATTAAATATAACCAGTGCCTTATTTGGAAAACCAACGAAAAACTTCAGCAGCATACCGCCAAGAATAAAATACGGATATCCGGGAAAATGCGGCTGCATCGCACGAAGGTCAAACCGGTCCATAGCCAGGGTAAAATCAACTTGATCCCAAGAAGCGACGAAGGAATTAAGTGAATTCAACTGGACGGCGAACATGTAAAGGACCGCAAGCGAACTTAGTCCAAGAATAATTATTCTGTTCATTTTTTCTAAATTCATCATTTTACACCAACTAACTTCCACAGGGGGCGTTTTTACGTATGAAAAAAGTACAAGGAAATTCCCTGTACTTTTCTGGAGAGAGGATCATGCTGCCTCAAATCAAATTGATTATTTAACTTGTGGGTTCAATACTACTTGCTTGTTTTCTGCTTCTTTATTGACAGCAGCCTTTTCTTTCCCGGGACTGCGTGATGAAGTCAGCAGGAAAATCGCAGCAAAGTATCCGATATAGGCAATGACTTCTTCAATTGAAGGCATTGATGAGTATCCAAACAGAGCCTTCAGGAAGATGCCCACATCGCCAGAGATAATCGGTGCGACACCAGTATCACGTAGATAATGTGCATGATCAATCGGATGTTCCGGCAATAGCCACGTAATATCATAAACATGATACATAACGCTTCCAATTATGTTTACATCCTGCATCATCGAAATCGCCTGTACGAGCAATCCGGCAGAAATCAGGATGATAAAGGCACCAGTGATTTGGAAAAACGTCTTTAGCTTTACCTTCATCGTGCCTTTGAAGAACATGTAAGAGACGGCAACGGCAATCAATGTACCTGTGATCGCTCCCCATCCCTGCATGGCAGCACCGATGTTACCACCTGTGATTGCCGCAAAGAAGAAGACCGTTTCAATACCTTCACGCAAGACGACAAGGAATGAATGGATGACCATACCGACAATATTTCCTGTCGAGATGAATTTCTTCATTTTCCCTTCCATGTTCCCTTTTAGGTCCTTACTGTGACTCGCCATCCAGAATACCATCTGGGTCAAGAGAACAGTGGACACAATCATGATTCCTATTTTCAAATAAATCTCACTGCCCATAGCAGCGAAGCCAGTGAACACAACCTGGAACAAAATCGCAACTCCGATACTTGCCAGAACAGCAAGTCCGGCACCCAGCCATACATACTTTGTATACTTTGGATTACCAGTTCTCTTTAAATAGGTTGTGATGATTCCGATGATTAATAACGCTTCCAATACTTCACGAAAAGTAATCAATAACGCTTGAACTTCCATTGCTGATTCTCCCCTCTCCAAGGTGTCATCTATCTATTTACTTTCTTCGTTTAATGCCAATAACAACTATCGCACCAATGACCGCGACTATGAGGATCAAAGGAATCCAGTTACGGATATTTGAACGATCTGTCCAGTCCTTTTTGCCTGGTCCTTCTTCTTCCTCTGTATCTGTAAAATGCCCGACTTCCAGGCTCGGAAGATCAAATTCATCTTGCAATGTATTCAGGATATTTTCTTTTTTCTCTTTAAAAACTTCTATGTCAGAAGGCTTCTTCCCTACTCCAAAGAGCCCGGGATTTCCTAGTGCCTCAAGTGCAGCATCAAAGTCAGCTTTTATTTGTTTATCCACTTCAGGGTTATTGCCCTCTACCTTTGGCGATAGCGCTTGATATGTAGCATATCCCTTTGCCAGCAGCTTCTTTGAAGTGTCATACTCCTCAAAGCTTTTCTCAATGCTTTCTAGCCTTCTCGCAACATTCAATACGAGGAGTTTCTCCATATTTTCAATCGTTGCTTCTTTATCTTCTGCTTCCAGGCTTTCCATGATCACTTCTCCTGGCTCGTTTCCCATGTGCATATCGACTTCTTCTTTAACCGTTTCAAACAGGGAGGTTGCGGCCGAGAAGTTTGGAGGGTCCTCATCCAGCTTCAATTGCATTTCCTTATAGACTTCCGCGACTTTTTCTTCATTTGGATCACCATATGAATAAGCGCTGGCAGTCTGTGGAATGCCGTTAATGAGAATAAATATCAATGTAAAACAAAAAAATATAGCTTTTTTCATTTACTGTTCCCTCCTACAATGATAATGATAATGATTATCATTTCTAATGTCAATCATATTTGATAATCGTCACTTTATTGTCACTATTTTTACTGTTTTTAGATGGGGATTTTTCTACCCCGATAACCTTTGAGACAGGCCTGGACATTTCCCGGTAGACTGCTGGCACAACATTCGTCATATATTTCTTGAATGAAATGAACGATGTTCCCGTTGTCCTGACGCGGTATTTAATCGGGATTTCAAGGACCCGGAATCCCTTCCTGACAAGATTGAGTGTCAGCACTTGCGCATAATTGTAATCATGGATAATTTCCGCATGCTCAAGAACTTTCCGAGAAAAAGCCCTCATCCCGGACTGGCCGTCATACAGCCATTTTCTCAACAATAATGTTTGCAGGAGGGTGAAACAATAGTTCCCTATCCTGCGATGAAATTTCATCCCTTTAATTGTGCCCATAAATCGGGAACCCATTGTATAATCCGCTTCTCCATTTAGAATCGGCTTGACTATATCAGGAATCTGCCAAGCAGGGTACTCTCCATCAGCATCAATCATCACACCGACGTCGGCACCCCTCCGGAAGCATTCTTCTATTCCTTTTCGGACCGCGGCTCCCAGGCCCCGGTTTTTCTCGAAGCTTATAATATGGTCGGCCCCTGCTTTTTTCGCTTCAGCAACAGTTCCGTCCGTCGAACCATCATCAATGATTAAAACCTCTACTTGATCCGCTCCGGCAAAGGTACGAGGGATATTTACAATCACTTCCCCAATGGATTCTTCTTCGTTAAAAGCCGGCAAAAATACGATAACTTTACTCAATTACATTCTCATCCTTCTCTGCTTTTATTGCATCCATTAGAACTTTTCCTCTGCTGCTCGCCGGATAAGGGGCACCCATCAGATAAGAAATCGTCGGTGCCAGGGATACAAGGCTGTGTTTTTCTTGGACTTTAACTCCCTTGGCGATATGTGGTCCATGCATGAAAAATGGAACAAATCGTTCTCCTTCATCCAGGTGTCCGTGACCGCCGATCCCATCAGCCTGTCCGTGGTCTGCACAGACTACAAGTGTTGTGTTCTCCATCTTCCCTTCGCTTTCCAGCCATTGAACAAACTCCTGAATGAGGGCGTCTGCTTCCTCAATCTTTTCAATATAATCATCATAGAGGACACCTCGGCTGTGGCCAACCTGATCCGTGCCGATCATCTGGACTATAAACAGATCCGGGTCCTGTTCATCCATAATTTTTCTTGCCCTAGCAAGCATGTTTGTATCCGCTTTGTCCTTATGCATGACAGCTGTAACGGTCTCGACATCACTGCCCATCGCATCAACGAGGTGGGCAATGCCAAGAAGCCGCCCTCTTTTGCCCACTTTGCGAAGCGAGTCAAATATTGTTTCTGTGTTAACTCCAAGTTTATAGACCATATTCGACTTGATGCCATGCTCAAACGGATAGGTCCCAGTGAACATGGAACTGAAGCAAACAACGGTCCTGGCAGGATACAATGTTTCCATATTCAAGTATTCAGTACCGTTCTCTTTTAGCTGATCGAGAAATGGTGTATTCGCTTCATAAAAGCGCTCTTTGCGCATTCCGTCAATAACGATGACAATTACCTTATCGGACAGGCCATTCTCCGGCACTTCCGGTCCATCATCCTTCGTGTAGCTCTCATATGCCTTTGGCTTCCAGTCAAATAAATATCGGTGCAGAATAAAGGCAAAGAGGAGGACAAAGCCATAAAAAATAGCCATATCAAAAAAAGGTATATTCGCACCGGCGGTTAAGGTACCGAATGACAGTTCCCAGAGAGAAAGCAGCAGGAAAACTTTCGGAAGCTGCTCCTGTGCATTCCCGCTGGTAGAGTCACTATTCTTTAAAACAAGCTTCCAAAACCTTGTGAAATTAAGCCATGAAGTACCAATCCTTAGATGATAGTAAAGCGTTCCCCAGAAAAACACTGTAAAGAAAAAGTACAATCCGGCTGCGAAAAGCAGAAGATTAATATCAGGCTCAGGCCAAACAATCATAAAAACAATTAATGGTATCCACAAATAGTTTCTCAAGAATAGTGGAAAATCATAAATAAAATAGATGATGAACAGCGGAAGCACAGTCAGGAAGGAGAGTAAAAAATCAGCTATGCTGCCTGTACTCCCTAAATCTCCGAGATGAAATAATACCATGGTGCCAACTGTAAAAATTGGCGTAAAGGGCTTCCCCTCATTAAGCAAATTCCAGCTTCGGGCCGCGAATTTCTCAAACTTTGAAGCACTTTTCATGATTCGTTGCCCCTTTCCCTAGTCCATTTTTTCAGTAAGTGCGCCGGTACAGGATAAGCAGCCAATGCAATCCCTCCGACTATGAAAGAAAATAAATATTTCAATCCATGGGTAATGACCGCAGCTGTATAGGCATTTTCGGGAGCTATTCCATTTGCTCCTAACGCAAAAACCATAATGGCCTCATAGCTGGCAATTCCTCCTGGTGTGATCTGGAAGATCTGCCCGGCAACCGTAATGCTGTTTACCCAAATTGCCTGTACAAAGCTGATGATGCTTCCGCCATTCAATATGACCCCATAAATGACTGCTGCTTCGAGGATCCAGCTTATCAGGGTCAGCATAATGATCCAGACTCCCCGCCAGCCAGTGAAAGCATTTTTCACTATAGTTAATTGTCTGTCAAAGAAAGCACGGAATTTATAGTAAAGAATGATTGTGACAACAACACCGCTTGCTCCCAGCCATACGAGAAACTTTCCATTCAAAGGCAGCTCAAGAAAAGCCAATCCTGCCGAAGCCATTCCAAATAGAATTAACGTATCCATAACCCGGAGGACGATCACTGAATTAAATGCTTCTAACCCCGTAATATCCGGCTCCCTCGCTTTCAAGACACCAATCCTCGCAAAATCTCCCGCTTTGACTGGAAGGAGATGATTCAGCAGCAAGCTGTAAAACAGGCCGTACATGCAGGTTGTAAGTCGTACTCTATTGTTCAGATAAAGCTTCCAGGCTGCCCCCCTTGCCAAAAAAGCAAGGAAATAACTGCAGAAAATGAGCAGCAGGATTCCTGGTTTTGTTGCGATTGCCTTTATTTCCTCTATAATCATGCCAGCATCAAGATAATAAAACGTCATAATTAGAAATGCGGAAATCAGCAAAATGGAAATTAGTTTCTTAAAGGTAGTCTTCATACTGCTCAGCCCATTCCACAGTCTCTGCAATTCCTTTTCTGAAGTCCACCTCTGGTTGATAACCAAGCAATTCCCTTGCCAGGGTAGTATCAGCCCATGTCCGGTCCACGTCTCCCGCACGGTTTTCCTCACGCCTGATTTTCATATCAGGATAGTAAATCCGGAGCTCGTCCAAAAGCTGGTCCATCGAAACCGGCCTGCCGGATCCAATATTGATAATGGCACTTTGTTCCAAATTTTCCAGAGCAAGGCTAATGCCGTTCACAATGTCACCTACATATGTATAATCACGAGATCCGCCCTGGCCAAAAATCGTGATTTCTTCACTGTTTTTCAATTTTTTTATGAAATTAGCGATTGCCATATCCGGCCTTCCCCATGGACCGTAAACAGTAAAGAATCTTAGGATCTTAACATCCAGTCCATATAGATGGCCATACACATGGCAAAAAGATTCAGCCGCGTATTTTGAGGCCGCGTAAGGAGAAATAGGTTTCCCAGCTGCCATCTCTTCTTTGAACGGGATATTTCTCATCGTTCCATATACAGATGATGAAGAAGCAAAAATGACCTGCTTCACACCAGCCTTTCCGGCTCCTTCAAGTACGTTGACCGTAGCCTTCACATCATAATCTATGTATTCAAGCGGGCGAAGAATCGAATAAGCGACTCCTGGCAATGCCGCCAGGTGGACAATTGCTTCCGGTGATATTCTTTTGATGATGTCAATGGTCTTTTCACGGTCCAGAAGATCTGCTTGATAAAATTGAAAATCACCGGCTTTTTTAATGACATCCAGATGCTGTTTTTTTCTCTCAACAGAGTAATAAGGGTGCATGTTATCGATGATCGCCACCTCATGATGCTCCTTCAGCATTTTTACGGCAAAATGGCTTCCAATGAACCCTGCTCCTCCAGTAATCAAAATTCTCACGATTACACCTCTTTCTTTCTCAAGCCATTTTACCATAGTATTTCATCTAGGCTCTTTTCTCAAACTTTGTTGCTATTGACTACAAAATAGGATTGTATTACCTAAGTTTCATGACAAAATTAACGCTTATTATGAGAAAAGAGCTTGCTAACTTAGTACCGACATACAAAATGACTTTTGTCACGTTAATATCGGCTTTAGGATTTTAACAACAATCTTTACGAAAACAGCCTTCATCTAAAAAACGAAAATAGAGCCGCATCGCTGCGGCTCCCGTTTTTTAAAGCAGACCATCTACTGCTGAAATAACTGCGTCGCCTTTTGCTTTTGCATCTTCCGGCTTATTTTCCGCAATGGCATTATACCATGCTTCAGCATCTGCAAATACGGCCTGAGTTTTTTCTTCACCTAATTTTTCAGTCATCTGCCCTTGAAGCATTTTCAGGAACATGTTCCCTTCCATTGCACTTACTTTAGCTTCAACCGCATTGTTTTCTGCTAACAGATTCGGAGCCTTTTCGTAGTAGCCTTTGATTTTGCCAGCCACTGCCTTAGCGAATAAAGCATTTGTTTCTGCCGCTTTAATCGCAGCTGGATCAGTAGTGTTCAAAGTGAATAATTTATCTAACTGAGCAGCAGCCGCTTCATCTCCGCCGCTAAGAGAACCCTTGATTGCTTGATAGAAGCCCCATGCCTCAGCCTGCATGATGGATAGTTCCTGCTTATCTTTTCCTTCTTTAACTCCTGCTTCAATTTTCTCAGCATAAGATTTTGCTGCAAGATAGTAGCTTCTGTAGATTGACTTATCCGTTACCTGAAGATATACCTGGAAATCTTCAGCATTACCAGCATTAAGCGCTTCTTCCTGTGCGGATAGTCCGGAATTAATGTTCTCGACAAGGCTAGCATCTCCGCTAAGCTCGTAATACTTATCACGTTTTTCAGCTGTTGGAATGAAAACTTTTTCCGTCAGATGCTTAATTTGCGCGAATGCAAGATTTGCGTCTTCCTTCTTGTCCTCAGTCAGTGCAGCAACAGCTTCCTTTTGAAGTGCCTTTTGATTTTGATAGAAATAGGATTGAATTGTCTTATCCGTCAATTGAACAGCGATAATTGGTTCCATTTCTCCGCTTTTTCCAGCTGTAAGTGCAGCCTGGATTGCCTGGTCGAATTCAGGACTAAGCTCGGCTACATCCTTTTGAAGACCTGCTTCATATTGTTGCTGGACAGTATCCCAGTTCACTTCCTGGCCTTCTTTGGCTTTTACTAGTTCGGACATCATATCAGAATAAGCAGCAGCTTGCTTTGCTGCATCTGTATCTTCAACGTTCACTTCCTTGGTTTCTTCATTATTATTTTCCTTAGTTTCTTCAGTCTTTTTTTCTGTTTCAGCCTGTTTGTTTTCTTTAGGCTTTTCTGCTGTTTCGTCTCCTCCGCACGCTGCCAATACTGTACTTGCCATTAAAAAACTTGCAAAAATTGCTTTCAGATGCTTTTTCTTGTTCATGTTTTAAATCCCCCCTATGTAATGTGAGTAGTCTTATAAATGATAATGATTTTCATTGACAATTGTTATTATAGGCGAGAATGATTATCACTGTCAACGAACTTTGTAAGAAAACTTTGACAAACTTGTGAAATGTTAATTTTACACTTAATCTGAACGAGATCTAAGCAGCAAAAGTGATAGCAAAGCTGATTGAATACTATTTAAATTTTCGACATCTAGGTGCATAACCTATCAATCTTCTACCAAAGAAGCATTGTTATTATGTTTCAAATAAAGTTCTGCATTCAGTTCATAAAAAAATCCCGCCTTCTCTGAAGGCGGGATTTTTTGCTTTAATCTTAGATATGCTGCTGCAGGCGTCCTGCAAGTGCTTCTTTTGGTTGGAATCCGACTACTTTATCAACCGGCTGACCATCCTTAAGGACAAGTAGTGTCGGGATGCTCATGATGCCATATTGAGCTGCAGTCTGCTGATTGTCATCAACATCAAGCTTCACGATTTTTACTTTATCGCTCATTTCTGAATCTAATTCTTCAAGCACAGGAGCGATCATTTTACATGGGCCGCACCAAGGTGCCCAAAAGTCAACAAGCACTAGGCCTGATCCTGTTTCGTTAGCAAAAGTTGCGTCAGTAGCATGTGTAATAGCCATTTGAATGCCTCCTAAATAAATCTGAATACTAACGTCAGTATATCATCGTTTACCAATTGATGCTATTTATCTGCTCTTGTTGTAATTTACCCTTTTCACATATGAATATTCCCATTTTATTCGTTTTTACAGGAACAAAAAGCGCAAGCGCCTTGTTCAGCCCCGACAAGCGCTGGAGGGCCTGCCAATGAAGTCGTTCTTTGACTTCATTGGCAGGACCGAAATCGAAATGTGTAGCCGACTGCCCAGAAACGCAGAAACTGGAGACTCCGACAAAGAAGCGCTTTTTGCTTCTGCCGGCGGAGTTGAAGTTTCGGAGTTTCTAGGAGGCGAAACTAGACAAGCGTCTCGAGGGGCTAGGCGCTGGAGCTGGATTAAGACACCCATATGTAGTTATCCACACAAAAAATGCTTTTATAATTTCCTATACAGACAAAAAAACGGACGAATGTGACGTCCGTTTTTTTAAGTTAAAAATAATTATGCGTTGACTTTAAGCTTCTTGAATTCTTCAGTAAGCATCGGAATAACTTCGAATAAATCGCCTACGATACCGTAGTCTGCGACTTTGAAGATATTAGCTTCTGGATCCTTATTGATTGCGACAATGACCTTGGAGTTGGACATGCCTGCAAGGTGCTGGATTGCTCCGGAAATACCGGCAGCAATATATAAGTCTGGAGTTACGACTTTACCTGTCTGACCGATTTGCAGTGAATAATCACAATAGTCAGCATCACATGCACCACGTGAAGCTCCAACAGCTCCGCCAAGAACGTCAGCAAGTTCCTTCAGCGGCTCGAAGCCTTCTTCGCTCTTCACACCGCGTCCGCCCGCTACTACAACTTTTGCTTCGGAAAGATCTACACCTTCAGTTGCTTTACGGACAACATCCTTGATGATCGTTCTCAAGTCCTTGATTTCTGCAGAGACTGCTGAAACCTCTCCGGATTTACCTGCATCTCTTTCCAGTGGAGCGATGTTGTTAGGACGGATTGTCGCAAACACTAGTCCATCGGTAACAATCTTCTTTTCAAAAGCTTTACCAGAATAGATTGGACGAGTGAAAACAAGGTTTCCGCCTGCTTCTTCAACCGCTACAGCATCAGAGATTAATCCTGAACCCAATTTGCTTGCGATTTTAGGTGCAAGGTCTTTTCCAAGAGATGTATGACCAAAAATAATTCCTTCCGGGCTTTCCTGCTCGATTACAGCCATCAAAGCTTGTGAGTAACCGTCAGGTGTGTATTGTGAAAGCTTGGCGTCTTCTACTGCCACCACTTTGTCAGCACCATACTGGTAAAGGTCATTCCCTAAAGCGTTTACAGACTCTCCGATCAATACTCCAATTACTTCTCCGCCCTCAGCAACTGTTTTTGCAGCTGCAATTGCTTCGAAAGAAACGTTTCTAAGTTGTCCGTCACGTGATTCTCCCAATACTAATACTTTTCTCGCCATTTGATTTACCTCCTGCGTATTTATTCTTCCTTTATGTCTTAAACGACTTTCGCTTCTGTGTGAAGCAGGTTGACAAGTTCCTTAACCTGGTCAGCAAGTTCGCCTTCAAGGACTTTTCCTGCCTCTTTTTGCGGAGGAAGATAAATTTCAATAGTCTTTGTCTTAGCTTCTACATCGTCCTCATCCAGATCAAGATCATCAAGCTCAAGCTCATCAAGCGGCTTTTTCTTTGCTTTCATGATTCCTGGAAGAGATGGATAGCGAGGCTCATTAAGCCCCTGTTGTGCTGTTACAAGAACAGGAAGGCTTGTCTCAATGACTTCTGAATCCCCTTCTACGTCTCTAGTAATCGTAGCAGTCGTTCCATTGATTTCTAGTTTCGTAATCGTTGTCACATAAGGCATTCCCAGCTGTTCCGCAACACGAGGTCCTACCTGGCCTGATCCGCCATCGATCGCGACATTACCGCCAAGAATAAGGTCAGCCTCTTTATCCTTTAGGTATTCAGAAAGGATTTTGGCAGTTGTGAACTGGTCGCCGTCTTCAACGTCATCCTCGATATTGATCAATACTGCTTTGTCTGCTCCCATAGCCAGCGCTGTGCGCAGCTGCTTCTCTGTTTCTTCATTGCCTACAGAAACGACAGTCACCTCGCCGCCATGAGCGTCCCTTACCTGGATTGCTTCCTCAATCGCATATTCATCGTAAGGATTGATGATGAATTCAGCACCATCTTCATTGATCTTGCCGTTTGCGATCGTGATTTTTTCTTCTGTATCGAATGTCCTTTTCATTAGAACGTAGATATTCATTTGTTCCCCTCCTAAGTATTCAAACATTTTAGCTGTTCTAAAGATTAGAAAAATTTATTTCAAAAAAAATGATGCTAAAAGGTTGGCTTATCTGCCTTTAAAATCAGGCGGCCTTTTTTCCAGGAAAGCCTTGATTCCCTCCTGGCCGTCCTCAGACAGGAAGACATCGCCAAAATACTGGGCTTCTTCCTTAACTCCTTTGTAAAAGGATTCGTGCTTGGAATAGTTCAATAGCTTAATAGCTGCCCCCAGGGAAACTGGACTCTTTTTCGCAATTTTCCCGGCAAGCTTGTATGCGTTTTCAAGCAACTGCTCCTCAGGGTAAGCATGGTTGGCCAATCCATATTTGACTGCTTCCACACCTGTGATAGGGTCGCTTGTAAACAGCATCTCGGCCGCTCTTGCTACGCCCACATATCTTGGCAGTCGCTGGCTGCCTGCAAACCCTGGAATCAGACCAAGCTGCAGCTCTGGCAATCCCAATTTAGCGTTTTCGGCTACAAGGCGGAAGTGGCATGCCATTGCAAGCTCCAGGCCGCCGCCCAATGCCGCGCCATGGATGGCAGCGATAATCGGCTTTGGAAAATGCTCCATACGCTCGAAAAGATCCTGGCCATATTCAGCAAGTTTGGCAAAGTCTTCTCCGGTTTTAATTGTGGTGAATTCTTTGATATCCGCTCCTGCAGAGAAGAACCTGCCTTCACCATGGATTAAAACAACCCTGATTTCTTCATTCCCTTCAATCTCATCCAATACTCCTGAAACTTCTTTCAGCAGTCCGGATGCAAGGGCATTCGCCGGCGGACGGTCAATCGTGATCGTAGCGATCCTGTCCTCCGCAGACCATTTAAGATACTCCACATTTTCCCCTCCTTTTACATGAAGGCAAGTTTCGCATCCTGGAAAATCTCCTTTCTGCGAAACTAGCCTTTTTCCCCTGCCTTTTCCGCTTACAGGTATTCAAAGCGACGGAAAGTCGGGAAAGACGTGATTTAAAGGACCGGTTTGGTGTCCTGGTAACCGCAGCCATTGATCAGCAGCTGGTGTACCGCTTTTGCCAGGTCAGTAAGATTGTATTTCTGTTCATTCATTACCCATGAAGTCGCAGTTTCATCTACTGTACCAAAAATCATCTGCCTTGCAAGACGCAAATCCAGGGAGCTTGAAAACTCTCCATTCTCTATGCCTTCCAAAATGATTTTGTCGATCAGCATTAAGTAGCCCTTAAGCACCTCGTTGATTTTATGCCGGAGATCCTTATTTGACTGCCTTAGCTCCAGCTGGGTTACAATTGCAAGATGCCGGTCATCTGAAAGAATCTTGAAATGCGTTTCGACCAACATATATAACTTCTCTGTTGCTGTTTGTTTTCCTGCAATTTTTTCTTCAATACTTCCCACGAAGTAACCCATTTTCTCCTGGAACAGAGAAATCAGTATGTCTTCCTTATTCTTGAAATACAAATAAATGGTCCCATCAGCCACTCCAGCCTGCTTTGCTATTTTAGACACCTGCGCCTGGTGGTAGCCGTTTTCTGCGATAATGACCACTGCTGCGTCAATTATTTGCATATATTTCGGCCTGTTTTTCTTCATTTCTTTCACTCCCGCTCCAGGAAAAGCACAAGCATTAAATGCTACAGTGGCACACTCCCGTTTACGATTTTTGTCTGCAACCCTATTCACTGAATGAATCGTCATTCATATTTTTATAATAGTATTCACTCACATTTCTGTCAAGGAAATGTGTTTCATTTGGACAAGCCTTCTAATTCAAAAAGAAAGAGCCGATATCGGGAGACGGCTTTTTTAAGTTAAGCTCGCTTCTGCTGGTCTTCCTGGTTCTTTGCTTTCTCTTCATCCACCAATGCTCTTCTGAGAATTTTACCTACCGCGGTTTTGGGAAGTTCTGCCCTGAACTCATACAATCTTGGCACCTTGAATGCAGCAAGATGTTTCCGGCAATATTCATTCAGTTCTTCTTCTGTCGCGTGTGAACCTTCCTTGAGCACGATATATACTTTTACCGTTTCTCCCCGATAAGGATCCGGGATTCCTGCTGCTACTACTTCCTGAACAGCTGGATGCTCGTAAAGGACTTCTTCAATCTCACGCGGGTAAATATTAAAGCCACCGGCAATGATCATGTCCTTCTTCCGGTCGACAATATAGAAATACCCTTCCTCGTCCATATAGCCAAGGTCTCCGGTCAAAAGCCAGCCGTCCTTAAGCACTTGCTCTGTTTCTTCCGGCCTGTTCCAATAGCCTTTCATTACCTGCGGGCCCCTGACTGCTATTTCACCAATTTCACCAGGCGGAAGCGGTTCTCCGGTTTCCATTGAAAGGACGACAGAATCCGTATCCGGCCAAGGAACACCTATGCTTCCTTTTACCCGCTTTTTATCCCATAGGAAGTTTGCATGTGTCACCGGAGAGGATTCGGTCAGGCCATAACCCTCAACAAGCTTTCCGCCTGTGACTTCCTCGAATTTCTCCTGCACTTCCACTGGCAGCGGAGCTGATCCGCTAATACATGAATCAATCGATGACAGATCATATTTTTTAATGTCTGGATGATTCAAAAGCCCGATGTAAATGGTAGGTGCGCCAGGAAAGAGTGTTGGCTTTTGTTTTTGTATCGTCTTCAGTGTCGTTTCAGGGTCGAATTTCGGTAAAAGCACCATTTTCTGGGCCTGCATGACAGAAAGAATCAATACTGCCGTCATACCATACACATGGAAAAATGGAAGGATTCCCAGGACTGTCTCTTCACCCTCTTTACATTTGTACAGCCAGGCATTGCTCATTGCCGCATTCGCAATCAGATTTTTATGAGTCAGCATGACCCCTTTCGGAAACCCTGTCGTTCCGCCGGTATATTGCAATAAAGCCAGGTCTTCTTCAAAATCCATTTCATATTCTTTAATGTTTCCGGCAGGCTCTTTCATAATCTCGGTAAAAAGATGGTTCTGGCCTTCATGCTTTACGTTTACAATGATGCCATATTGTTTTTTCTGGATGAATGGATAGACAAGATTTTTTGGGAAAGGAAGATAGTCCTTGATAGCGGTTACAATTACATTCTCTAAATCCGTATTTGCGATGACCTTTGAGACCCTAGGGAATAAAATGTCGAGCGTAATGATCGCCTTAGCCCCTGAATCCTTCATCTGGTATTCAAGCTCTCGTTCCATATACAGAGGGTTTGTTTGGACGACAATTCCGCCAGCCATCAGGATTGCGTAGTAACTGATGATAGACTGAGGAGTATTAGGGAGCATGATCGCAACCCTGTCTCCTTTACCAATTCCCAAGTCTTGCAAATAAGCAGCCAGTTTTTTCGCATAGTTGTAAACTTGCTTATAGGTCAGTTCTTTGCCCATGAAGTGGATAGCAATCTTCTCTGGGTATTTTTCAGCTGTCTGCTTTAAATAATCCTGGACCGTTGCCTCCTTAAGATCCAAATGAGCTGGTATTTCTGGAGGGTATTGCGACAGCCATGGCTTTTCTACTTCCATCTTGTTGCCTCCTTATTTAAAATTTTTTGAAAATTCTATCTCTCATTATAATATAATGGTCTTTTTATGACAATTAGAATAGTTTTTTTGGGGGATTATAGGGACAAACACCCAAACATATTACCTGATTCTGAACCTTCCTCTCTTTATTAAGAACAAAAAAACCGCCAACAAGGCGGTTTTAAGCTTTTTATGCAAAAAACATCATATAGACAATGCCGACTAACAGGAATACTCCGCATAGAATCAGCAATATTTTAGCCAGTTTTTCCACTCTTTTAGATCCCCCTGTTAAATTCCTGCGCCGATGATATAAGACAGGCCGATAGAAATGACCATAGATATCAGGCCTACTGCACGGTTGTCGTTTTCTATTTCTTTATCGATGTTGAACTTGGGTGTCAGGAATTCAAAAATAAAGTATCCGATCAAAAGCAGGACGAAGCCAAAAACTCCCCAGCTGATCATCGTAAGCAGTGAATCATGCTGATTGATGGAATGGCGGAATATATTAGCTACACCGAAGATTTTCCCGCCTGTGGCCATCGCAACGGAAAAATTGCCTTTTTTGATTTCCTCCCAGTTGCGATATTTTGTCACTAGTTCAAAAACAGCAAGGAATACGACGATACAGAGAATCGATACACTGTAGTAGCCAGCTGTCACTATAAATTCATTTTCCCAGAAATGATCCATATCCATTCTCCCCGATAAAAATTTACCCCACATCCTATTATAAAGTGTTCAGATAGGGATTTACATTTATTTAGGCTCTTTACGCAAAACTTTATAGCTTTCACAAACAATGAGCGTTTATACCGTCACACTACTTGAATTCTACTACAGTCACACCTGTTCCGCCTTCTCCTGCATCCCCGAATCTTATTTTCTTGACAGAGCGATGGTTGCGAAGATATTCCTGCACTCCCTGTCTTAGTGCTCCGGTTCCTTTGCCGTGGATGATATTGACCCTTGGGTAGCCGGCAAGCAAGGCATCATCAATATATTTCTCTACTCTCATGAGAGCATCTTCATAACGCTCACCCCTCAGGTCAAGCTCAAGGCCGACGTGGAAGTCCTTACCTTTTACTATCGCTATTGGTTTTGTTTCTGCCGGCTTGGGAGTATTTATATATTCCATATCCGATTCTTTTACTTTCATCTTGAGAATGCCAATCTGCACTTGCCATTCTTTCGCGTTAACGCGCTCGACAAGATGTCCTTTTTGATCAAAGGTCAGGACCTTGACCTCATCCCCTGGCTTGAATTCGTGTTTGGCAGGTTTCGCTTTGCCGCCGCCCTTCTTCACCTGGTTGAGCTCTGGAGTGGCATCGCTAAGGCGCCTTTTGGCGTCGATCAATTCATGTTCTTTAATCTCGGCACCTTTTTCAAGCCGCAGCTTGCGAAGGTCTCGAATGATTTCTTCCGCTTCTTCCTTCGCTTTTTCTAAAATTGATGCTGCCTTTCCTTTTGCCTTTTCGGCTAGTTCATCTTTTTTCTCGTAATACTCCGCCATTTGTTTTTGCAGATCCTTATGCAGGTGGTCGGCATCTTTTAACAGCTGATGCGCCTCTTCCCGGTCTCTCTCCGCCTGCTTCCGGCTGGACTCAAGGGAAGCAATCATATTTTCGACCTCATTGCTGTCTGCGCTAATATAGGATCTTGCTGTATTGATGACAGACTCTCTCAATCCAAGCCTCTTGGAGATTTCGAAAGCATTGCTTCGCCCAGGCACTCCGATCAATAGTTTATATGTCGGACTCAATGTTTCCACATCGAATTCAACGCTGGCATTAATGACGCCTTCCCGGTTGTAGCCATAAGCCTTTAACTCTGGATAGTGGGTTGTCGCAATCACCCTGGCCCCCCGCTGATACACTTCGTCCAGGATCGAGATCGCCAGTGCGGCTCCTTCCTGGGGATCAGTACCGGCACCAAGCTCATCGAAAAGAACAAGGCTGTTGTGGTCAACCTTTTCAAGGATGTCCACAATATTGACCATATGGGACGAAAAAGTACTCAAACTTTGCTCGATTGACTGTTCATCACCAATGTCAGCATAAACTGATCCAAAAACAGCCACTTCAGAACCGTCGAGTGCCGGAATCTGCAATCCGGCCTGCGCCATCAGTGTACAAAGTCCGACCGTCTTCAAAGTAACGGTTTTCCCTCCGGTATTCGGTCCCGTTATAACGATTGTCGTATAATCATTACCTAATGTGACACTATTAGGGACAACTTCATCCATCGAGATCAATGGATGTCTTGCCTGGAAAAGGTTGATTCTGCCCTCATCATTGACAATTGGTTTTGAGCCCTTGATTTTGCTCCCGTAACGTGCCTTCGCAAACATGAAGTCAAGCTCGCCCATGATGCTGACAATCTGCAGGAGCTCATCATGGTGATCGGCGGTAAGTGCCGAAAGCTCAGTAAGAATCCGTTCGATTTCCTGCTGTTCTTTTACACGGATGCTCTGAAGTTCATTATTCAACTGGACAACAGATTGAGGTTCAATGAAAAGGGTCTGCCCGGATGAACTCTGGTCATGGATGATCCCTCCGTAATGTCCCCGATATTCTTGTTTTACAGGAATGACAAACCGATCATTCCTTATGGTGATGATGGCATCCGAAAGCATTTTTGCCGCGTTGGAAGAGCGGATCATACCTTCCAGTTTTTCACGTACTCTTGCTTCTCGTGTACGCATCTGCTGGCGGAGCGACCTCAGTGCTTCACTCGCTCCGTCAAGAACCTCGCCGCCTTCATCGATTGCGTTCCGGATCGATTCTTCAAGATTTGCCAGCACAATGATTCCCTCAGTATAGCCCAGTAAAATCGGGACTTCGGTAACCTCCTGCAAATCGTCGACAAAGCGCTTCATCTGCCTGCTTGCATGGACAGTGCTTGCCACCTGGACCAGTTCAAGCGGACTGAGCATCCCGCCGATTTGCGCCCTTTTCACATGCGGCCTAATATCATGGATTCCGCCTAACGGTACATTCCCCTTTAGTCTCAGAACCTTTGCCGCTTCATCTGTTTCTTCCTGCAAACGGGATACTTCCGAGAAATCAACAGAAGGCATTAAAGCAATTGCTTTTTCCCGTCCTAACGAGGATGAGACGTGTTCAATCAGCTGGTTCCTGATCTTATCAAATTCAAGTGTTTTCAAAACTCGCTGCTGCACAAAATTTCCTCCTTCTTCTTTAGCGAAGGTACTTTTTTAGGCTCCTTTGCATTAGAAACCCGTTATTGATTACGGCCGTGCAGGAATTCGAGCAATCCGTTCAGATCCAATGCATTCAGGACGGATGATTCCTTGATCCAGCCTTTCCTTGCGGCTGTTACGCCTATCTTCATATGCTCTAGCGTATCCACTTTATGTGCATCTGTATTAATGACAAGCTTGACACCTTCATCCTGTGCTTTCCTTAAATGTTCGGATGCCAGGTCAAGTCTGTTCGGATTGGCGTTCAATTCAAGTGCTGTATTTGTTTCTTTTGCCAGCTGTATCAGCATGTCGATATCAACTGAATATCCTTCACGACGTCCGATCAGCCTTCCAGTCGGATGGGCGATGATATCAACATTTGCATTTACAAGAGCAGTCTTCAAACGATTCATGATTTTTTCGGTTGGCTGGGAAAAAGAAGAGTGGATCGATGCAATGACCAAGTCGAGATCTGCAAGCAAATCATCTTCAAAATCCAATGTACCATCCGGCAAAATATCCATTTCTATACCTGTCAAAATCGTAAAATAATCAAACTTTTTGTTCAGTTCCTTCACTTCTTCAATTTGCTTCCTGAGACGTTCTGGCGTCAGACCGTTCGCTACCTTCAAATACTGGGAATGGTCGGTGATCGCCATGTATTTATAGCCTCTTGCGATACACTCCTGTGCCATTTCCTCGATTGAATGGCCGCCATCGCTCCATGTTGAATGCATATGAAGATCACCTTTAATGGCCTCCAGGGTTATGAGTTTCAAATCTTCTTTATATAACTCGACTTCCGAGCCGTCTTCTCTTAACTCAGGCGGGATGAAAGGAAGACCGAAATACTGGTAAAAATCCTCTTCCGATTTGAAAGTAGTGATTTCTCCTGTTTCTACATTCTCTACACCATATTCGCTGATTTTTTCTCCTTTTTCCTTCGCAAGCTGCCTCATTCTCACATTGTGGTCTTTTGAACCAGTGAAGTGATGGAGCGCAGTCGCAAATTCTTCCGGATCAACAAGGCGGAAGTCGACGTTCACATCATAATCCAAACCAAGTGTGACCGATACCTTCGTATCGCCTGCCGCGATAATTTCTTTGATTTTCGGCAGCTTGACCAGTTCGTCCTTCACAGCCAGAGGTTTTTTTGTAGCAATGATAAAGTCCAGATCCTTGATTGTCTCTCTCATCCTGCGAAGGCTGCCTGCTTTTGAAAATTGTTCGATTTCCTCTATCTTTTGAAGATATGATTCAATTAATTCCGCAACCGGCAGCATATATGCAAGCGGCAGTCTATCCGGCCTTGTACCAAAGTTTTCAATTGCCGCAAGAATCTTTTCTTCCGATTTCTTGCCAAATCCTGCTAGGTCTTGGATTTTCCCTGCCTTCGCAGCTTCCTCAAGGTCATGGATACTTTCTACTCCAAGCTCCTTATAAAGCTTGGCAATCTTCTTGCCACCCATTCCCGGCAGCTGCAGGAGCGGGATCAGCCCGCTCGGCACTTCTTCCTGCAATTCCTTGAGTTCTGTTGATTGTCCTGTATCCATGAATTCCCTGATCACACCAGCAGTGCCCTTACCGATTCCTTTGAGTTCAGTGAGCTCGCCCATCTCTGACATGCTGCGCTCATCTCCCTCAAGTGCAGCCGCCGCTTTACGGAATGCGGAGACCTTGAATGGATTTTCACCTTTTAATTCCATATATATAGCGATCGTTTCAAGTAATTGTACGATATCTTTTTTATTCACAGACATGATGTCCACCTGCCTTTTCAATTTCTCGACCGGATTATGCCGGACGCAGTCATTGTCTTCTATTTTATAGAAAACAAGCCCAGCTGTGAAATTAAATGAAAAATTTCAGAATGAAGATTTAAAAATAGCCTGTATGCAGGCAGTTTTCACCCTGGTTATTTCCTTTCCACACAATGGCGACCCTTTATGTAAAAAAACAGTAAAATAAAAAACTTCTCCGCAACAGAGAAGTTATGCAGCCATATGTTCGATCCAAAGTTGTTTAATTTGCTGGGAAAATACCGGGGTATTTTTTATGATATTTTCGGCTAGAATTGAATCGTTCAGCGGTCCTTGAACAGCCTGGATCGGCAATAAAGCAGCGATGTAGAGAACGATAAACAAAAGCAGGTATACTTCGACAAAGCCGAGTAACCCTCCGGCCCAGACGTTCAATTGCTTCAGAACTGGAAGGTGGGCGACAAAATCGAGCATCGAACCGATGATCTGGAGCAAAATTTTTACGGCAAAGAAGATGGCTGCAAAAGCAATTGCCCGATAATATGCATCTTCTAAATTGGCATTCTCAAATAGCAGATTCAACGTTGTATTGCTGCCAAGATTCGGATATGGAATCCACAGAGTCAGCTTGGGCGCAAGCTGCTCATAATATATGTATGCAACGATGAAGGCTGCGATAAATCCAGCCAAATGGATGGTCTGCAGGATGAACCCTCTCTTCAATCCAACGATGAAGCCAATAAGCAAAATAGCTAATACAGCAAGATCAAGCATTCATTTTTCAGTCCTTTAACCTTTTAATTTCCGCTTCGAGCGATTCTACACGATCTTTCATTTTTATGTAATCATTAACGGCATTCACAGCCGTCAACACAGCTAATTTACTAGTATCAAGTGAAGGATTCGCTGAACCGATTTCTCGCATTTTATCGTCTACCATCGAGGCAATGAGCCGGATATGGCTGGTGCTTTCTGAGCCGACTATTGTGTATTGCTGTCCGTATATATCGACAGTCGACCGATTTTTTTTTGTGTCTGACAACATTTATGCCCCCATTCATAAGAATCCTATCTTATACTATAACATGAACGCAAAAGGCTGGGAAGTGTTTGCCTGTCAGTTCTGTATGAATTTTGGAAGAAAATGTCTAATGATGAAATAGTTAACCAGGGAGTGTAGTTCAATGGGAAATAGTGTCCTTCAGAAAAGTCCGGAAGAAATCAAAAAGATGAAAGAGTATTATAGTAAATTTCTAACTGATAAGCTTCCCCCAGGCAGCGTTTTTGCAGCCAAAACTCCTTCCTGTGCCATCACTGCCTATAAATCAGGAAAAGTATTGTTCCAGGGAAAAGATGGCGAGGCCGAGGCAGCCAGGTGGGGAACAGCAATGGCCCCTTCTGCTAAAAAAGCAGCGGCATCAGTACCAGGATCGCATTTACCTAAGAATATCAGCGAAATGTCCATCATTGGTTCGGACGAGGTTGGCACGGGCGATTTCTTCGGCCCGATTACTGTTGTTGCGGCCTATGTCAGGCGGCAGGATATACCCGTATTAAAGGAACTAGGTGTCCAGGATTCAAAGAATCTCAAGGATGATAAAATCATCGAGATCGCCAGACAGCTAGTAACCTTTTTGCCCCACAGCCTGCTGACACTGCATAATGAAAAGTACAATCAGATGCAGATGAAAGGTATGTCCCAGGGAAAGATGAAAGCCCTCCTGCACAATCAGGCGATCAATCATGTTCTTGAAAAAATTGCCCCTGAAAAACCTGAAGCGATTCTAATTGATGAATTCGCGAAAGAACCCATTTACTTTGCACATTTGAAGGGCCAGCGAAAGATCATCCGGGAAAACGTCCTGTTCAGCACAAAAGCAGAAGGAATTCACCTCGGTGTGGCAGCAGCTTCGATGATTGCCCGCTACGCGTTTGTCCGTCACTTTGAAAGCTTGAGCAAACGAGCGGGATTCACGATTCCGAAAGGCGCCGGTGCAGCTGTGGATAAAGCAGCGGCCAGACTCATCTTGGACAAAGGTATCGATGTACTGCCTGAATACGTCAAACTTCATTTCGCCAATACTGAAAAAGCGAAGAAAATTGCGAGAGTATAAACATATGAAAAAGACAGCCCACGGGCTGCCTTTTTCATATTTATCCTCTTAATACTGCTCCAGCTTTTTCTTCAAGAGCTGCAAGGACTTTATTATGTGCTTTAGCAATGTCTTCGTCTGTCAGTGTTTTTTCTGGATCGAAGTATTTCAGTGAGAATGCAAGTGATTTCTTGCCTTCTTCCATTTTTTCACCTTCGTAAAGATCGAAAACATGTACTTCTTTTAAAAGTACTCCGCCTGCTTCAGTGATGATCTTCTCCAGGTCGCCGGCGGCAGTTGCTTTTTCCACAACAAGGGCTATATCCCTTGTGATGGATGGGAAGCGCGGGATTGCAGTGTACTGCAGCGGTGCAGTTTCTGCTTCCAATAATGCTTTTAGTGATAACTCGAAAACATAAGTTTCTTTCAGGTCGAGTGATTTTTGCATGGTTGGATGAACTTGGCCGATGAAGCCGACCACGCGGCCGTTCAGCATAATTTCTGCCGTACGTCCAGGGTGCAGTCCATCCAGCTGAGCCTTTAGGAATCCTAGCTGGCTTTCAAGGCCCAGCTTGGCAGACAGGCCTTCTACAATTCCTTTTAATACAAAGAAATCTACAGGCTTCTTTTCACCTTGCCATGGATGGCTTTCCCACAGGCCTGTGATGGCTGCAGCAAGGTGTTCGCGCTCCTCTGGAAGCTCTTCGTTGTTGTTTTTCAGGAAGACTGCTCCCGTTTCATAAACAGCTACACTGTCAATCTGGCGAGCATTATTGTATTTCAATACTTCGAGCAGCTGGGGCACGATGCTTAAGCGCAACAGGCTGCGGTCTTCACTCATCGGCATTGCCAGTTCAACAGGCTCTCGCTTATCCAATGCGTACTGTGTCGCTTTCTCCGCGCTGGTAAGGGAATACGTCACTGCCTGGTAAAGGCCTGCGCCCTCCATGTAGCGGCGGACAACACGGCGCTTTTTCTGATATTCAGAAAGATGTCCAGGTGTTGACTGACCTTCAGGAAGGGTTGTCGGCAGATTGTCATAGCCATACAGACGGCCAACTTCCTCAATAAGATCTTCTTCAATTGTAATGTCCCCGCGGCGAGTAGGAACTGTGACTGTAATTATGTCATTGTCGACAGTAGTTTCGAACTTCAGGCGGGCAAAAATGTTCTCGACCTGCTTCATTTCAAGCTCTGTTCCCAATACTTTATTGATTTTTCCAAGAGTGGTTGAAACAACAGCTGGCTTCACATCGAGGAAATCTGCTTCCACTACGCCGCCAAGAAGTTCCCCTCCAGCAAGCTCGATCATCAATTCAGCCGCACGTTCCGCAGCTGGACGCACCCTTTCAGGATCCACGCCTTTTTCATAACGCGAGCTTGCTTCGCTTCGCAAACCATGGTCCTTTGAAGCCTTTCGGATCGCACCTCCTGTAAAATAAGCAGACTCAAGCAGGACAGTCGTTGTATCGCTGCCTACCTCGGAATTTGCTCCGCCCATTACGCCTGCAAGCGCAACCGGCTCTGTTCCGTTAGTGATGACTAGGTGATCAGGAGTCAATGTGCGTTTCACATCATCAAGTGTTTCGATCACTTCGCCATCCTTTGCGCGGCGGACTAGGATATCTTTTGATCCCAATTTATCGTAATCGAATGCGTGAAGCGGCTGTCCGTACTCCAATAAGATAAAGTTCGTGATATCAACCACGTTATTGTGTGGACGGATGCCAGCAGCCATCAATCTTGTTTGCAGCCAGACTGGTGATGGGCCAACTTTTACATTCTTGATCACTTTCGCAACGTATAGAGGGTTATCTTCTTTGGCCTCAACCGTTACGTTAATATAGTCGCTTGCCTGCTCTGATGAAGTCTCAGGCTGTGGATTCGGGAGTTTAACATCCTTACCTAGAATCGCTCCAACCTCATAGGCGACACCAAGCATGCTCATCGCATCAGCACGGTTTGGAGTCAAACCAAGCTCAAGGATTTCGTCATCCCTGTTAAGGACTTCAAGCGCGTCCTGGCCGATTTCCGTGTCAGGAGTGAAATTGTAGATTCCCTCAGCATACTCCTTCGGTGCCAGCTTGCCTTCAATGCCAAGCTCCTGAAGCGAGCAAATCATACCGTGGGATTCTTCCCCGCGAAGTTTTGCTTTTTTAATTTTGAAGTTGCCAGGCAAAACAGCACCTACTGTTGCAACGGCAACCTTCTGTCCTTTACCGACATTCGGTGCGCCGCAGATAATCTGGACTGTCTCACCGTTTCCAAGGTCAACGAGTGTTTTGTTCAGCTTCTCTGCATTCGGATGCTTTTCGCATTCAAGTACATGGCCGACAACTACGCCCTTCAAGCCTTCATTTAATTTTTCAACGCCTTCTACCTCGATGCCGCTTTTCGTGATTTTTTCGGCAAGCTCTTCAGCAGATACGCCTTCCAAATCGATATATTCCTGCAGCCATTTATATGATACCAACATGGTTTTACCCTCCTAATCCTTATTCTTCCACTGAAAATTGCTTCAAGAAACGGACATCGTTTGTATAGAAATGACGGATGTCATCGACTCCATACTTGAGCATCGCAATACGCTCAGGTCCCATTCCAAAGGCAAAGCCAGTGTATTTCTTTGAATCATATCCAGCCATCTCCAGTACGTGCGGATGGACCATCCCAGCTCCAAGGATTTCGATCCAGCCGGTACCCTTACATACGCTGCAGCCTGATCCACCGCAGATTTTGCAGGAGATATCCATTTCGACAGATGGCTCAGTGAAAGGGAAGAAGCTAGGGCGCAGACGGATTTCGCGGTCTTCGCCGAACATTTTCTTTGCAAAAACTTCAAGAGTACCTTTAAGGTCACTCATCCTGACATTCTCGTCAACTACAAGGCCTTCAATTTGCATGAACTGGTGGGAGTGTGTCGCATCATCGTTGTCACGGCGATATACCTTGCCCGGGCAGATGATTTTCACAGGACCCTTGCCCTGATGTTTTTCCATTGTCCTTGCCTGGACTGGGGATGTATGTGTGCGCATCAGTGTTTCTTCTGTGATGTAGAATGAATCCTGCATGTCACGCGCGGGGTGTCCTTTCGGAAGGTTCAATGCTTCAAAGTTATAGTAATCTTTTTCAACTTCTGGACCTTCTTCTACTGTGTAACCCATGCCGATGAAAAGATCTTCAATCTCCTCGATGATGCTTGTAAGCGGATGATGGCTCCCAGTCTTTACAGGTCTGCCAGGAAGGGTAACATCAATTTCTTCAGCTGCCAATTGTTTTTGAACGGCTGCTTCCTCGAGTTCCTTTTGCTTCACTTCAATCTGGCCGGAAATCGCATCGCGGACTTCATTGGCCAGGGCACCCATTTTCGGCCTTTCTTCAGCCGATAACTTGCCCATTCCTTTTAACACTTCTGTGATTGGACCTTTTTTCCCAAGATAGGAAACGCGGATATCATTCAATTCTTTAAGGTCAGCTGCTGCAGCGACTTTTGCAAGAGCCTCAGCCTGCAGTTCTTTTAAACGATCCTGCATGGTAAATCCTCCTTCAATTTCTTCTTTTTTTGAACACAAAAAGACCTCATCCCGGATAAAGGGACGAGGTCTTGGTTATCGCGGTACCACCCTTTTTAACAGGCAATACAGTTATGTATTACGTGTTCGCTTCATTGAGATAACGGCTTTTGTGCCGATGCATCTTTACGCTTATAAAAGCGGTCCCGACGCCAACTCAGGAGGTGAACTTCGCTTGCCTGGTTCCATAAAAATGCTTCCAGTCATCGGCATTTTCTCCCTGGATGGCCATCCTCAAGCTACTTTTCTCCGTCATCGTTTTTAAAATATTAATTTTGGTGTTTATTATAGTATATTCTTTGCGCAGTATCAAATGGTTTTAAGAAAAAATGAGCCTATTTTGCTGTTTTTAAATAATATAGTAAAATACCTGCTGCGACCGCGACATTCAGCGACTCACTTTTGCCGTAGAGTGGGATATAGAGATTTTGCGTTGTTTTTTCCAGCAGTTCTTTATTTACGCCGCTTCCTTCATTTCCAACGAGGAGGGCGAATGCTTCGTTGCTGTGCGCCTCTGTGTAAACAACTCCATTTTCAAGGGCAGTTCCATAAACCGGTATGTTTTTAGCTTGAAGCTCAGTGATCCATTCCGAAAGATCACCATTTACAACTGGCAAATGGAAATGGCTTCCCTGGGCAGAACGCAGAACCTTTGGATTATACATATCGACACTGCCTTTGCCGACAACGACTGCATCAATCCCGGCTGCATCGGCTGTCCTGATCATCGTGCCAAGGTTGCCCGGGTCCTGGACAGAATCAATCAGCAAATAGCTTTTTCCTTCTGTCAGCGTCTGCTTAGATTGCCGGCATACTGCAAATATCCCCTGAGTTGTTTCCGTATCAGCGAGCTGCTTGCTGATTTCATCCGTTACAACCGTAACCGAAATGGAGCCGTAATCGAGACCAGGCGGCAACTCCGTTTTTTCGCTTAAAATAATTTCGTCAACATCTTCTTTTTTCGTGAGTGCTTCTTCAACTAAATGGAAGCCCTCGACAAGAAACATGCCGGACTTGTCACGTTCCTTGCGCGTCAGCAATTTCTTCCACTGTTTAACTTGCGGATTTTTATCAGATTGAATGTACTTCAACTCTGGCTCTCCTTTAATATGGCTTGTCAATTTTACTATTATAGCTCAAAACAGATACATAATAAAACCAAAATTGTTAATCCTATAACCATCTTGGTATTTTGAAAGGAGTTTAAGCAAAGGATGAATTTAAACCTTAGGAATGCTGTCATTTCAAATGTAGCAGGAAACTCACAGGACGAGCTTAAAGATACGATCGTCGACGCAATCCAGAATGGCGAGGAAAAAATGCTTCCGGGACTGGGAGTTTTGTTCGAGGTAATCTGGCAGAACGCTTCTGAAGAAGAAAAGCAGGAAATGCTGAATGCACTGGAAGATGGATTGAAAGGAAAGCAATAAATTGGGAAGGACTCCTTCATTTTGAGGAGTTCTTTTTTTTGGCTCTTTTCGTAAACTTTGTTGCTTTATCAAAGAGGTGTAACCTTTAAGAATCTAGATTACCAACAGTCAATGTGAAAAACCTAAAGCCGCTTTTAAAGTGATATAAGCTAAATAGTAGGTCGGTATTAAGTTGCATGCTCTTTTCTCATCAGTAGAGCCACCTTTGCAAAGTAACATAGTTTATTCAATAGGATTTTGCGGTCAATAGCAACAAAGTTTGAGAAGAGAGCCTTAAAACAGAGAAGAGGAAGCCATCGGCTCCCTCTTTTATTGCTTATTCGAAAGTGATTTTTTCAACTGTTTCTTTATCAAGACGCTTGATGACTTCAACGATCAGCTTTACAGCGTTTTCGTAGTCGTCACGGTGAAGCATTGCTGCGTGCGAGTGGATGTAGCGTGTCGCAATTGTGATGGACAACGCTGGTACACCGCGATGTGTCAGGTGGATAGCACCAGAATCCGTTCCTCCGCCTGCTACTGCATCGAACTGATATGGAATGTTCAGCTCATCAGCCAGGTCTGTGACAAAGTCACGAAGTCCCTTGTGTGATACCATCGATGCATCATAGATGATGATCTGTGGTCCGTCACCCATTTTGCTGAGCGCCTCTTTTTCGGTAACGCCAGGAGTATCTCCGGCGATTCCTACATCAACGCCGAAAGCGATGTCAGGCTGGATCATTTGAGCGGAAGTTTTCGCACCGCGAAGGCCGACTTCTTCCTGAACTGTTCCGACGCCATATACGACGTTCGGATGCTCAGCATCTTTAAGACCCTTCAGGACATCGATCGCAATCGCACAGCCAATGCGGTTATCCCATGCTTTTGCAAGAAGCATCTTTTCATTGTTCATGACAGTAAATTCGAAGTAAGGTACGACCATGTCGCCAGGAGTAACTCCCCATTCCTTCGCTTCGTCACGGCTTGATGCACCGATATCGATGAACATATCTTTGATATCAACTGGCTTTTTGCGTGCTTCTGGCGGAAGGATGTGAGGCGGTTTAGAACCGATGACCCCAGTGATTTCCCCTTGGCGGGTAACGATGGTCACGCGTTGTGCAAGCATGACCTGGCTCCACCAGCCGCCGACTGTCTGGAAGCGGATGAATCCTTTGTCATCGATGCTTGTCACCATGAAGCCAACTTCGTCAAGGTGGCCAGCAACCATGATTTTCGGTCCATTCTCATTGCCGACTTTCTTTGCGACCAGGCTGCCCAGGCCGTCCGTCGTTACTTCATCAGCGAATGGAGTTATGTATTTCTTCATTACTTCTCTAGGCTCACGCTCATTGCCGGGAATGCCCTTGGCATCGGTTAAATCTTTTAGCATTGTTAATGTTTCATCTAATTTCGCCATTATTTCGACTCCCTTAATATGTAGTTTCGAGTTCCATTATACTAGACATCACGGGTATTGTACAAAAAATTCTGCCTAATAACCTTTTCGCTGCCTCTCATAATTTACTTCATTTTTCTTAATATATGCCTGCTCAATTTGATCCTCATTCAGACCAAGCATCTGGGCAAGCTTCAGGTAGCCCTGAAATAATTGTTCGTAATCTTCTTTCCTGCGGCTGTTCCTGAATTTATGGACGGACTTATAAATCGAGAGAAACTGCTTGCTTGTATCGGTTTCCTCAGATCCGTTTTGAGTAATGGACTCAAGACTTTCAAATCCACACTCAATGCCCAGAGACAGGATAAAATGAACTCCATCCACAAATTCCTCAAGGATGATCTCTGTTTGGGAGGGCGGCTTTACACTCCAAAACTTGAAGCATCTCGTTTCATTCGCAAGCTCGCCGATTTCAACAAGCAGCGCAAGGACCTTCCTGTCAAATAAATCCTCATGCTCTAATTTATGCTGCGATTCAATATGTTGGTCCAGTGCTTTTTGCATTTTAAATAGGGTAATTGTATTCATTGTCAGCTCCATCTAGTCATTTTATCACTTAAAAGAAACCGGCTTCCGGATAACAGACAGCCATTAACTTCTTATACTCCAATTCTGTATCAAATCCGATGTTATTTTGACAGCTTTTCCTTGTCTCCCTTCAAACCTGTCATAATTCCGGCTTTATTTTGACAGGTTTCCCTCGTTCTCAGTCAAACCTGTCCTAACTTGACCTGACTACGGTCAGCTTTCCCCGGTTTCCCTCAAACCTATTTTCTGCTCGTGCCGATACGCCACTAAAAAAAGTATAAATCAATTATAAAATAGTTGAAACTATTTGGAATCTCATCCGTAAATAAGGAAAGTTCGCATTGGAGGGGCAGTCATGATCCTGCTTTTACGTCTTATTTTATTACTCATATTCATTTTCCTGATATATAGCGCGGTGAAGTATTTATTTCATCCGAAAAGGAAGCTGGAGCTTGCTCATGAGCAGAAGCGCTATTTCTTATTGGATGACACAAACAATGTCCGGAAGAATTTCTTGTTAACATATAAGGGTGTTTTATTTGAAGGTGAAAAGTATTTAGGCACAACTCCATCTGCATTTGAAGTTGTTTCCATTTTCATCTGGCCTAAAAAAACGTCTGCGTTGAAGGGACTCGTCTTGGAAGATTTCCAATTCATCGAACGGAAAATCCGCGAGAACTATCCGGCCGCTAAAATCGACTGGAAAAGTCCGATCAAGGAATTCATGGCGAATCATGACCAGAATGAAGAGCTATAAATGAAAAAGCGTCCGGCCAATACCGGACGCTTTTTCTAATGCCATCAGAATCATACAATCCAGCACTTGTCTTGCACTTTTCCTATGATGTCGCATCAAAAAATTCCCGCCACCTAATGAAGGTAATTTTCTTCCGTAACATATAGGCTAACACCAAAAATAAAATCATTAATATGATGCCTGTTGCTGAGTTAAACTCTCCGACATACTCCCCGAATAACGTATAAAAGATAACGAATGGAATATTCGCGAGAAATGAAGCAAACAGAAAGTCTTTAAAACTACTTTTCCGCTCGTATAGGCAAAAGCTTAGCAGCTGATAATGAATCACCGGCACAAGCCTCAACAGCGCGACCTGGGCGACGGTCAGATCCCTAAAGCGCCCTACAAGCCTTTTTTTCAGCCTGCTTAGCTTGTTCATCATCTCTGGAATCTGTCTCATTAAAAAGTAGAATAATATACTCGCCCCCGACAAACCGAGCAGCGAATATACAATTCCGGGTACGACCCCAAACATTAATCCGCCAGCGATACAGACAACCGCAGGAGGTATGAAAACAAATTGGCGGAAAACATGAAACAAGATGAATACAACCGGTGCATACCAGCCTCCAGATTCCACAATTATCAGCAGCAATGACCACGCATCTTCCATTCTTGTCACCTGCCCGCGAGTCTTTGTTGCTACTAGCTTATAAAATCATACAAGCTGTTATGCCAAAAGCTTAAATAAATATGTAAATATACCAATCTCAATGATTGCCAGCAGCGGCAGTCCATATTTAAACTGGGCATGCTTCGTCTTATGTCTGTAATGCTTCATTCCAGCTGTTGCCCCGGTCGCTCCTCCAAGAAATGCAATATTCCATAATGTTTTTTCGCTTATTCGATAATGATTGTTTCTTGCCCGCTTTTTATCCATTCCCATGATTAAGAATCCTGCAAGATTCATGACTAAGATCACGCCAGCCAAGAACAAGTTCTCCACATCTCCACTTCCCCTTCAAGTTCCTATGGACTCATTATATCTTAAAAAAGATTGTCTTTCCCTTGATTACTGCTTTGGACATGTACTTTTGCTCAGCATTATTAAAGGTATCTGGGCTCTTTTCGAGGAGATTCTGGAACAAGGGTTGCGGTAAAAAACGTAAAAAACAGCTGCCGGTTTTCCTTTCCTCGAGAAGTTTCCAAAAAGATCCTTATAAAAGAAAAAACCACTCTCATTATGAGAATGGTTCGTCTTATCGGTTTGATTACTTGTTGAATTGTTGCTTAGCTGTTTCAGCCAATTGAGCGAATGCTGCTGCATCGCTTACTGCAAGTTCAGCAAGCATTTTGCGGTTTACTTCGATACCTGCAAGCTTAAGGCCGTGCATCATACGGCTGTAAGAAAGGCCGTTCATGCGAGCTGCTGCGTTGATACGAGCAATCCAAAGTTTGCGGAAGTCGCGCTTCTTCTGGCGACGGTCGCGGAATGCATACATTAGGGACTTCATAACCTGCTGGTTAGCAACTTTGTATAATGTATGTTTAGAACCGAAATAACCTTTTGCTAATTTAATGACTTTTTTACGACGCTTGCGCGTAACTGTACCGCCTTTTACACGTGGCATGTAATTTCCCTCCTATATAAATCGAGCTCGCTCGAGTTTACTTAATGTTGTCAAGCATGTGACGAATACGTTTGAAATCGCCTTTTGAAACAATTGCAGATTTGCGAAGCTTACGCTTAGCTTTTGTAGACTTGTTAGCAAATAAGTGGCTAGTGTAAGCGTGTGAACGCTTAAGCTTGCCAGTTCCAGTTTTCTTGAAACGCTTGGCAGTGCCGCGGTGAGTTTTCATTTTTGGCATAGGGACTTCCTCCTCGTTACTTTTCAGTTTTAGGTGCTAGTACCAGGAACATGCTTCGGCCATCCATCTTTGGATGCGATTCAATTGTCGCTACATCTTTGCAAGCTTCAGAGAAGCGATCAAGAACACGCTGACCGATTTCCTTATGAGTTATAGCACGGCCTTTAAAACGGATTGATGCTTTAACTTTATCGCCTTTTTCCAGGAACTTGATAGCATTGCGCAACTTCGTGTTGAAGTCATGCTCATCAATTGTCGGGCTAAGACGTACTTCTTTTGTTGTGATGATCTTCTGGTTCTTACGTGCTTCTTTTTCTTTCTTTTGCTGTTCGAACTTGAATTTTCCGTAGTCCATGATTCGGCCTACAGGAGGCTTCGCGTTCGGAGCAACAAGCACAAGATCAAGATTGACGCGCGCTGCGATCTCAAGAGCCTCAGCTTTGGATTTAATTCCTAATTGCTCGCCGTTTTGATCGATCAGACGAATTTCGCGAGCACGAATTCCCTCGTTTAGTAACATCGCATCTTTGCTAATAATTAGCCACCTCCAGGGTTTTATCGAATACATTGTCAAGGAGAAGAAGTACATTGCCAGGCCGAAGCCTCATCTTGCTCACACAATGACATACGATATAGTCCAATTTTTATTTTGCAATAAAAAAAGTGCAGGCGACGACACCCACACTTACGGAAACAAAATAATTAGACGTTTACGTATTACCTGCCAACAGCCTTAACGCGTCAGCCAGGTGAGAAGCGGGTGCTTCTTCTTTCCTAAAACTTGTATTCAGTTTACTCTTGCTAATATAGCATAAAGAAATTGATGTGTCAAACGAATCACTTTCGTTAACTGCAACAAAAAGTATTGTATCAGATAGAAATTCAGGCTGCAATACTTTTTTTCGCGCTTCCTTGAATTCAACTTTAAAAAGGCATCCCTAATATGTTAATTTATCATATTTCCACTTATGATTTCTTGGTATAATCGATGGTAGAAATAGACAGGAAAGCTGGTGTACATATGCTGATCGCAATCATCATTACCGGTGTGGTCACTGGACTGCTCGCTGGCACCGCATTGAAATTTTTCAGGACTGGCTATGGTTTTTCGAATGATATTGACAATAAGCCTGTAAACATCAAATCATGCCGGAATTGCGGCCAGAGGATTCAACGCAGTTATACAAAGAATTTGTGTCCTACCTGTTCCAAACCAATTGAATAATTTATAAAAATAAGAGGAGCCAGCAGGCTCCTCTTATTTTATGTCCAGCCCCAGCGCTTGTCCGGGCTGATCAAGGCACTTGCGCTTTTCTTATTTCTTCGCTTCCTTCCTGAATGACTCCAGGAATTCATCAAATGAAATTGTTTCGGATTTCTGTTCGCCGTATTTACGGACGTTGACTGCTTTGTCAGCGACTTCATTGTCACCGACAACGAGCATGTAAGGAACCTTCTGCATTTGCGCTTCACGGATCTTATAGCCGATTTTTTCGTCGCGGCCATCGATTTCAACGCGGAAGCCTTCTGCTTTAAGCTTCTCTTTGATTTCTTTTGCATAGTCATAGTGAACTGCAGGTGAAACAGGGATAATTTGTGCCTGGACTGGAGCCAGCCAAGTCGGGAACGCTCCTTTGTATTCTTCGATCAGGAAGGCTACAAAGCGTTCCATAGTCGATACGACACCGCGGTGGATGACGACAGGACGATGATGCTTTCCATCTTCACCGATATAAGTCAGGTCAAAGCGTTCGGGAAGCAAGAAGTCCAGCTGGACAGTTGAGAGAGTTTCTTCTTTGCCAAGTGCAGTCTTAACCTGGACATCAAGCTTCGGTCCGTAGAATGCCGCTTCGCCTTCAGCTTCGAAGTAATCAAGACCCATTTCATCCATCGCTTCCTTAAGCATAGCTTGAGCCTTTTCCCACATCTGGTCATCATCGAAGTATTTCTCTTTGTCATCAGGATCGCGATATGACAGACGGAACGAATAATCATTCATATCAAAATCCTTGTAGACTTCAAGGACAAGCTCTACTACACGCTTGAACTCTTCCTTGATCTGATCAGGACGGACAAAGAGGTGAGCATCGTTCAAAGTCATGCCGCGCACACGCTGCAGCCCAGCCAGCGCGCCAGACATTTCATAACGGTGCATAGTCCCAAGCTCGGCAATCCTGATTGGAAGTTCTCTGTAGCTGTGGATGCTGTTTTTGTACACCATCATATGGTGCGGACAGTTCATCGGTCTTAAAACAAGCTGTTCATTTTCCATCTCCATTACCGGGAACATGTTTTCCTGATAGTGTTCCCAGTGTCCGGAAGTTTTATAAAGGTCGACACTTCCCATTACCGGAGTGTAGACATGGTCATAACCAAGGCTCACTTCTTTATCAACGATATAGCGTTCGATAATGCGGCGGATTGTCGCACCTTTTGGAAGCCATAACGGAAGCCCCTGGCCTACCTTCTGTGAATTTGTAAATAAACTTAGTTCTTTACCAAGTTTGCGGTGATCACGCTCTTTCGCTTCTTCAAGCAGCCTCAAGTGCTCTTTCAAATCTTCCTTCTTGAAGAAAGCGGTACCGTAAATACGCTGGAGCATCTTGTTGTCACTGTCGCCGCGCCAGTATGCACCAGCAATGCTCAACAGTTTGAATTCCTTCAGCTTGCCAGTCGATGGAACATGTACGCCGCGGCAAAGGTCGACAAAGTCTCCCTGTTCATAAAGAGTGACCTTTTCATCCGCCGGGATTGCTTCAATCAACTCAAGCTTATATGGGTCACCAAGCTCTTTGAAAAACTTGACTGCTTCCTCACGGCTTACCTCTTTACGGACAATCTCAATGTTCTCATTGATGATTTTCTTCATTTCCTTTTCAATTTCCGGCAAGTCTTCCGGAGACAAGGAATGTTCCATATCGATATCATAGTAGAAGCCGCCTTCAATTACCGGCCCTACTCCGAGATTAACATCTTTATACAGACGCTTGATTGCCTGTGCCATTAAGTGAGCTGAGCTGTGGCGCAGGATTTCAAGCGCTTCTGGATGGTCCGGAGTGACGATTTCAATTGCTGCATCCTCCTCGATCGCTCTCTTGAGATCATACGGCTGTCCATTGACCATACCGGCAATGGCTTTCTTCTTTAGGCCCGGGCTGATTGAGCTGGCAATATCTTCAGTTGTTGTGCCTGCCGGAAACTCCTTCACTGCTCCATCTGGAAACGATATTTTTAACATGTCTGCCATTGGCTTTTCCTCCCTTTAAAAAGTGGCGCAATTTTTTGCGCGAAAAATAAAAAAACCCGTCCCTGAAACAGGGACGAGTTTGATCACACGTGGTTCCACCCAATTCCCACTCTTGCGCAAAATTAACGCAGGAATGGCTCTGGTTGCGGTAACGGCTTCTGCCGCCAGCCAATACTTGCCCTATGGCGTTCATAGCTGGAGTTCAGAGGTGGTAAGCGTTTCTTTTAGTGTTAGGAAGTTTTCAGCCAAGCCTTCCCTCTCTGGAAACCATTCAAGAATGCCCATGTCCTCATCATTACATTTACTATTGATTCAGTATGTACGTAATTATAGTTTGTAATGTTTTGAAAATCAAGTGGGCTATTGTATATTTTCACGTTCCTCTTTAAAAAAGTTTACCTTTTCATCTTGGAAAGCGGAAACCGGACTGACTTTCACACGTTCTTCAAAAAGATTGATAATCGTCCTCACTAACGGCTGGTGGGGATCGTCCGTGTACAAGTAAATGGTCTCAGGCGCAATTGACAGCAGCGGAGCAATCGTTCCAGAGTCAACATAGACAGGATGGTTGACAAGCAGCTTGCGGTCAATCGTTTTAAACAGATCACTCCGTTTCATTTCTGTGAATTGCTGATTATAGAAGGCCATATTTTCGTCAATCACCAGATATAAATAGGACATCTGCGGTTTCCTGTCCTCCAGGAAATCTCTCAGTGTATGCAGGAAAACCTGGTATTCTTGTTCCATCTTATACTCATCGATCGCAACCTCTACCCATTTCGAGAGCTGTTCAATATAGGCCTTCAGCCTGAACATCACAAATGAGTCGAAAGAAAATGAAATTCTCTCATTGAAAATTTCATTGATTGAACTCTGGATGATCCCTTGTTCCTCGACACCTTCCATGAAAGGAACAAGTTCTTTACGGCTGCCTTCTATGACGGAGTAAATGATATCAAGGATTTGATCCTGTTCTTCACTGTCATTATAAAAATATGATTCTGCCAGGATGGCTCTTAGCCAATCATCACGTTTCACCTTTAAAATAAAATCATAAACACTTTTTTTGAGTACCGGCATTTTTTCATTTTTATAAAATTCTTCTGGAATAAGCACTCTATTTCGATCTTCATGAAGAAGAATTGAATTCGTTTCCTGCCATGAAGCAAGCCTGGCGACTAAATGCTGATACAAATTCCAGGCATCCTGCTTTTTTTGGAAGATGATTTCAATCAACCATATCCCCCCTCTTAAATAATCCCTGATTATATATATGGGGGACTTGGACAATTTAGAAGTATCCATATGATGTATAAATGGTTATAAGTGCAAAAAAAAATGCGCCGCAGCTTGATTAGCGGCGGCACATTTTTATATTCTGCGATTCTTGCCTTCGACTTTTACCGGATCGGCAAGATATTTAATCCGTTCCATGATTCTTGCTGCCTTCAATTGTTCTTCTTCTCCCCGCTGGCTGTGCGTTAGATGATGCTCCAGCCCTTTAAGGTCGAAGTTCGATGTAAAGAAGGTTGGAAGGTTCTCCAGCATGCGGAACTGCAGGATTGTCCCTAGGATTTCATCCCTTGCCCAGCTGCTCATGGTTTCTGCTCCGATGTCATCAAGCATGAGAACATTTGCCTTTTTGATGGCTTCCAGCTTGTCATTGACAGTATGGTCACCAATCGCATTTTTCATTTCACGGAAAAATTCAGGCACATACACGATTAATGAGCTGACTTGTTTCTGCGACAGTTCATTCGCGATTGCCCCAAGCAAGTAGGATTTACCTGTTCCGAACGGTCCATGAAGGAACAGGCCCTTTTGCTTTTGGCCCGGATCATAATTCTGAACAAAATCTTTTGCCATCTTGATCGCATTAAACCTTCCGGCGTCAACCTCAATATCCCCGAACGATGCCTTCAAAATTTCCTTAGGCACAAAAATGCTGTTGATCAGGCGTGCGTTCTTTTGCTGCTCATCATGCAAGACCTTCTTTTTGCATCGGTCATATTTTATGTCAATGAAATTTCCTTTTATGAAAAGCTCTGGCTCATAGCCCTTGATCATATTCTTGCAGCCTGCGAGGCTCTCGCAATCTTCACAGCCTTTGCTCTGGTTTGAGAACTCATACAGCTTTGACATACTGCCGTCAAGCATTTCCCTGGTGATATACTCCGCATTCTCATCCAGGAATTCCTTGATGTGCTTATCTTGCATGACCTGCCTCTTAATCGCTTCATAGCGCTCCTGGAAATTCTGGTTATTTGCCAGCTTCTTCAATGTTTCATTAATGTTTTGCAAAAGGATCACCTCCCAGATTTGAATTTCTTCAGTTCTTCTTCAAGCTTTTTCTTTTCTATTTCAAAATCAGGGTCTGCGCCTGCAGGATCCGTTTGTTGCTGAGGTTCACCCTCGCCCTTTTTCCCAAACCAATCCGGCAGTACCTCTTTGCGGACCGGCTTTCTTTTGCCTGAAGAGGAAGAAGGTGTCTTCTTGCCATCAGCCCATTCAAGATACTGCCTGTGCTCGCTTTTAGCCAGCTGCATCGCATCCTTGACCGTCGATATCTGCTTCCTGGACCAGTGGCTGGCGATTTTTTCGATATAACCCTTTGCCAGCTTCATATCCGTCTTGAGCATAACATATTGAACTAAAACATTCACGACTCCCGGCAGCAGCTTTTGCTTGAACATAACCTCTTCGATGATCTGCAGGTCCCCTTTGGACGGCTCGGCACCACCTGAGAGATCGATCAGAAGCTGACGAGGGGATGTTTTTTCAAAATAAACCACCAATTCCTCTTCCTGCGTTTTCGGCTTCTCAATCCCAGCTTTATGCTGGACTGGCTGCGTCCGGTCCATAAGTGCAGGAAGCTGGTCCTGGTGTTCAAATTGGTACCAGTCACGGGCGGCTTTCCGTAATTCCTCTATATCAATTTCATTCTCAGCATTCACAGAGCTCAACACGATGTTCTTCATCTTCAGGGCATCAATTCCATATAGGAAAGCAAGATTGCTGATTGCTTCTTTAACCCTCGAGGTAAAAGCCTTTTTTGGTATGAGAGATTCCTGAAGTCCTCCCAAAAGCAAATCAAAGTTGAACTCCACAGGGTCAATCTGTATTTTGGAAGCCTCTGCCCTGCCAATGAATGCGTTGCCTTCCTCCGTGTCCAGATCGGCAGCTGAATCCTCATTATAGATAAGCGCCTGAGTAGGTACAGATAAGAAAACGTCCTGGAATGCCTTCGTAATCTCCTCATATCCAGGCTCGGATTCTGTACTTTTATCGCTGAAAAATCGCTTGAGCCGCAAAAACTGATTTTTTCCGACCTTGCGATACAAATAGACATTTAACATGCCATCAAGGAAGTATTGTTCAGGAGTCAGCGGCGGCTGCAATTCATAAATGAATGAACGCCCTTCCTCGCCATTTTTCACATAAGTCTTCAGCAATCCCATGCCTTCAAGTTTTTGGCGAGCCTGATAAATATCCTTCAGGTTCATATCCATGATTGTCATCAAGTTATGGTGTGTGACAGGCTGTGACCAAAGCCGGTTCTCTTCCAGTTCAGCCCATAGTGTCATATAAAGGCTTAAACAAGCTGGCCCAATCAAAGGCTGGTATAAGAAAGTGAGCACCTTGCGATCGTAGTCATGCAATAAGCCGCCAGATGCCACAATATATTGGTCTACAGGCAAAGTCTCCTGCCAATGCTGAGCCATCCTATTCCCTCCATTCCTCATCGTAAAAATAGAACTTTGTTTTATGGATTTTTAATCCCTTGCCGAAAATTCAGGGCAGCCTTAAAAAGAGCTGAAGTTCCCTTCAGCTCTTCAGGTGGTACCGAGGTGTTATGATTGTTCTCTCTTTAATAACTCTTTCAATTCATCAATAAAGACATTGATATCCTTAAACTGGCGGTAAACTGATGCGAATCGCACATAGGCGACTTCATCAATCTTAGCCAGCCTGTCCATGACCATTTCCCCAACGGCTTCGCTCTTAACTTCAGAGACTCCATGGCTGCGAAGTTCTTTTTCTACTTCGGAAACCAGATCCTCAAGTTCCTTCAAAGCGACTGGACGCTTTTCACAAGCTTTAATCAGACCGCGAAGGAGTTTTTCACGATTGAACTCTTCGCGCGTACCTTCTTTTTTTACGACAATCAAAGGAATTTCTTCAACCTTCTCAAATGTGGTGAAGCGAAATCCGCAAGCTTCGCATTCGCGTCTGCGTCGAATTGATCGGCTATCGTCAACCGGTCTTGAATCAAGAACCCGGGTAGAGTTATTTTGGCAAGTTGGACATTTCATCTCGATCAGCTCCGAATATTTTGAAATATAGAATGAGCGAAGGACCATTCACTTTTTTCGCCAATACGTCCCTAAGCATTCTCCTTATTATTATCTTATAAAAAAGATGGTGTCTGGACAAGTGGAACTATTGATTTCTATATTTGCCTGAGCCAATAAATGTGTGCGTTTTGTCCAGCTTTTCATATATCTTGACCAATTCTTGTTTGAGGGCAGGGTTGATGCCTGCCAATGAAAACTTTTCAGTAGAGATATGTAAGTCGACAGCGGTCTCAAATGGTTTTGTCGTGATCACAGTGGCCGTTAAAAAGGCAGGAATCTTCCCCTTCAGCTCGGCTGATATTTCTCCATGTTCCTTGGAAACATTCGTTATTTTGTATGAGGAGTCAGCCTTCAGCAAGTCTTCGACCGTCTGGAACACCTGGTTAAAGTTCGCTTTATAATAACGTGTCTTTAGCTGATCGTCCCTGTTGTTTTCACTTGTTCCGCTGAATTTCTCGTACCGTCCTGTTATGGATTTTAATAAAGACATCAAAAATCCTCCTGCATATTATTTCTACTAACAGTTTACCGTATTTTCAGGTAAATTAAAAAGAGGTGTATCGCTACACCTCTTGTGAATTTTCATATTTTCAATTATAGAGCCTTAGCTTGTGCTTGCTTTACATGCACAGGGCCCATGCCGCGTGGAATTTCGATATTCTCACGAGTTTGAGCACCTAAAGCTTCTGCAATATAGTCAGCTGCAATGTTAGGATTCAGATCGCCGCACGTATATACATCAATGCTGGCGTACCCGTGTTCTGGGAAGCTGTGAATAGTTAAATGAGATTCGGAAATAATGACAACTCCGCTTACACCTTGTGGCGCAAATTTGTGGAATGCCACCTCGCGGATTTCAGCACCCGATTTCAATGCTGCTCCAACAAAAGTTTGTTCAATAAAATCCATATCATTCAATTTTTCAAAATCGCAACCCCAAAGTTCAGAAATTACATGACGACCCATTGTTTCCATATTCAATTTCCCCCTCTAACAGTATTAGAATGAAATCCTTAGCTTCAATGGTATCTTAACTACCACGGGGGAAAGTTAGTCCAGAGAGGTCCTAACCCTTTAAGTAGCCAATTGGTACCGTTATTAAGAAGTTCACGATGACTAGTATACTTTGTTTATATTTTTTTTGCAACACATGAAAACAAATTTTTTTCATGAATTTCAGGCTTGAATTTTTATAGTCTGATAGATGGCCATCCCAAGGCCTTCCTTAGGGTCTTCCGCTTAAAAACCGGTATGTATTTTACATGGTGATCTCTGAAAATCACGAGTTAAAATGGGGAGTGATATTATACAAAAATAAAAAGCTTGCCGATAAGCAAGCTTTTTACATTATAAGAATTATCCTACCTTTACAGCTGCAGAGTTAGACATTGCATGAGCTACATGCTTTGTCAGGTCCACAACCCTGCTGGAATAGCCCCATTCGTTGTCATACCATGCAAGAACCTTTACTTTGTTGGCACCAATGACCATAGTAGACAAACCATCAATGATCGCAGAATGTTCATTCGTGTTAAAGTCGATTGAAACTAGCGGATCTGTCGTGATATCAAGGACGCCTTTAAGCTTTCCTTTTGATGCTGAATAAAAGGCATCATTGATTTCGTCCACTGTTACCTCACGATTCAAATCGACAACCAGGTCAACTAGTGAAACATTTGGAGTCGGTACCCTCAGCGCCATGCCATGCAGCTTTCCTTTAAGCTGAGGCAGCACAAGTGAAAGTGCCTTTGCTGCTCCGGTTGAGGTTGGAATGATAGATTGGCCGCAAGAACGCGCCCTGCGCAGATCCTTGTGCGGATTATCGATATTATTCTGGTCATTCGTATATGCATGTACAGTCGTCATCAAACCGTTTTCGATACCGAAAGTATCATCCAGCACTTTCGCGACCGGTGCCAGACAGTTTGTCGTGCATGATGCATTCGAAATGATATCATGTTTTTCAATGTTTAATGCGCTTTCATTTACTCCCATGACAATAGTGATATCTTCATTCGTACCAGGTGCTGTCAAAATGACCTTCTTAGCGCCAGCATCAAGGTGAAGAGCAGCCTTGTCACGTGAGTTAAATTTACCTGTAGCTTCTATGACAATATCAATCTTCATTTCCTTCCATGGAAGCTCAGCAGGATTTCGATTGCTTAATAGCTTAACTGTCTTACCGTTGACAACCAGGTGATCATCAGACGGGATGACTTCTCCAGCAAATTGCCCATGAGTGGAATCATATTTTATTAAATGCGCCAGAGTTTCAGCTGGATAGCTCGCATTAATCGCAACAACCTCAAGATTTTCTTCAAGAATGGCTCTTCTGAACACCATTCTTCCAATTCTCCCAAAACCGTTAATCGCAATTCTCGCCTTCATTGTACGGCCCCTTCCGAATTAGTGTTATACTCAATTACACCTTTGTATGGTATTAGTATAACATATTAAAAATTATTTGTGATAAATAAATGCACACATTTAAAATATAAAATAATTCTGATAATAATAATCATTTAGGGTGATTAAAAAGTTAATGAAAAACCATCAAGGATATAAAATGACTCTTGATGACTGTGGAACCTTGACTACTTCGGTTGAAAAGCAGCTTGAATACTCTTCATAACTTTTCTTACGACCATCTATTGAGAATTAATTAGCTTTCATGGTCTTTATAACCTCTTTATTGACCATCCTCCTAGATGAAATCAGCTTTCATGGTCTTTATAGCCTCTTTATTGACCATCCTCCTAGATGAAATCAGTTTGGATTGTCTTTATAACTATAGATACAACTATCCAGCCAGAAAAAAATCTTCTTGAATTAAGCCAACAAAAAAAGAGCCTATTCGGCTCTTAAGATTTCCCATTCACTTAAAATATCCATCAGCTGCTGCTTCGATTGCTCGATGCTGCCGCTGTTATCGATGACTGCGTCTGCCAGACCGACTTTGTCCTTCAGCGGCATTTGTGATTTGATCCTCGCAGCGGCCTCTTCTTCCGAGAATCCGTTCCGCTTCATCAGTCTTTCCAGCTGGGTTTGCTCATCCACATATACGACGATGATTTTTTCGACGAGTCCTGTCAGCTTGCTTTCAAACAGAAGCGGAATGTCCAGGACGACTGCCTTTTCATCTGCGGCTTCAGCATGAGTTCTTTTATGTGCCATCCGCTCCCTTACGGCTGGATGGACAATAGAATTAAGCAGCAACCGCTTTTCTTCATGGTTAAAAACAATCTCACCCAATTTAGGTCGGTTTATCGTGGTATCATCATTTAAAATTTCAGTGCCAAAATGGCTGACTATATCATTGTACGCTTTCTCTCCTGGTTCAACAGCAAGCCTGGCTTCGATATCTGCGTCGATCACAGTGATGCCCATGTCAGTGAACATAGCTGATACTGTGCTTTTTCCGCTTGCTATACCTCCCGTCAATCCTATAACTAATGACATTCTCCCTTATCCTTTCAAGGGCCTGTTAAAGCTTCATCAGCCCGATTATGATCAATAAAATTCCTGGTACAAAAGAAAACCTTTGCATCCATCCGCTCTCCGAAAAATAACTGCCCATTCTCATCCCTGCATAAACAAATAAAGAACTCATGCAGGCAACTGTCAATGCCAGATATCCTGGTGAGAACCCTAGAAATGCTGCCCCTACCCCTGCACCGAATGCATCAAGCGACAGGGCAAGCCCGAGCATGACAGCCTCGATTCCATTGATCGTACCCGACCGGTCAAAATCAGCTGTCATTGGCTTTTTCAAAATATTGATGACGATGCCTAGAGATTTGATTTCAAGATTCAGGATGATTTTTTCGTGGCAGAGCAATTCTGTTTTGTCTTCGCGGAAAAATTGGAATAAAACCCATCCGCCTAAAACGATCAAGACAGTGCCACCCAGCGTCTCTGCCATTCCTGGTGAAAAAAAACTCTCGAGAAAATGCCCGATCATCATCGCTGCCATCAGGACGACAGCCGAACAAACCGCAATTACAGAAATCGATTTAATCGGGATCTTCATTTTTCGTAATCCATACGTTAATCCTACACTGAAACTGTCAAGGCTGACAGCGAATGCAAGTAAAAGCAGGGAGATTGTTTGTGCCATAAACTGAGCTCCTTCCTGTCAATCGCTACGTTAGTATATGGAAGGAGCCCATTTATGGTGAGAAAATCAATAAGCCAATATATTTAATTAAGCTTCTGGCACGACGGGCAGTAATGCGTTCCCCGTCCGCCAACGACGGTTTTCTCCAATGGTGTTCCGCAAACCTTGCATGGTTCACCCCTGCGCCCGTATGCATAAAGCTGAAGCTGGAACATGCCGATCTGCCCCTGTGAATTGACGTAGGAACGGATCGTGCTGCCGCCTTTCTCAACAGCTTCGGAAAGAGTGCTGACAATTTCCCTGTAAAGCACGGCCTCCTCTTCCGGAGACAAGGAGTTCGCGATTCTTTCCGGATGGATTTTTGCCCGGAACAATGCCTCATCTACATAGATATTCCCGAGACCAACAAGGATTTTTTGGTCCAGCAGAGCAGGCTTTATTTTTCGATTCGTTTTTTTCAGTTTTTCCGAAAGCCATTCCACTGTAAAATCTTCTGAAAAGGGTTCAGGCCCTAAATCGGCGAGAGGCTGGGTTTCAAACTCTTTCCCTTTTTCATACAGGTGCATTGTGCCGAATTTCCTGACATCCTTGTAGCGCAATTGAGTTCCATCGGTAAAATGGAAAATGACGTGCGTGTGCTTCTCCACAGGTTCCTCCGCATTGAAGACTCCATATTTCCCTTCCATTCTTAAGTGGGAAACGAGCGCGAAATATTCCGTATAAAGAATCAGGAATTTCCCTCTCCGGCCAACCTCTTTAATCGTCTGGCCTTTCAGTGCATCGTTGAACTGCTCGACCTCATCCGGAGTTTTAATCATCTTTGGCCAAAAAACAGAGACTTCTTTTATTTCTTTTCCTATCGTCAGAACCTCTAATGTCCGTCTGACGGTTTCAACCTCTGGTAGTTCAGGCATTTTATCCCGCCTTTCTCTGTAAAAATCCTGTTGCGGCTCCTATTTTGCGTCATACCAGGTCGGGCCGTATGAGAAGTCCACCTTTAACGGAACCTTCAGCTCAATGGCATTTTCCATGACATCTGGCACTATTTTTTTCAACAGTTCGATCTCATCCTCAGGTGTTTCAAAAATCAATTCATCATGTACCTGAAGCAGCAGTCTTGTCTTTACACCCTCTTCGCGGAGTCTCTCTGCCATATCAATCATTGCCTTTTTGATAATATCTGCGGCACTGCCCTGGATCGGGGTGTTCATAGCCGTCCGTTCCGCAAAACTTCTTAGGTTGAAATTGCGGGCAGTGATTTCCGGAATATATCTGCGGCGATGCAATAATGTCTGGACATAGCCCTTGGCCTTTGCATCCTTGATGATTTCGTCCATATACTCCTTCACTCCAGGGTAGCTCTCCAGATAGCGGTCAATGAATTCGCCCGCTTCCTTCCTTGTGATATTCAGGCTCTGGGATAATCCATAATCGCTGATTCCGTACACAATCCCAAAGTTGACCGCCTTCGCATGCCGGCGCATATTTGAAGTGACTTCATCTTTCCCTACATTGAACACTTCCATCGCAGTCTTCGTATGGATGTCCATATCATTCCGGAAGGCATCGATCAGTTTCTCATCTCCCGCAATATGGGCAAGGACTCGCAGTTCAATTTGCGAATAGTCAGCTGCAAATATGACCCATCCTTTTTCTGAAGGAACGAATGCCTGCCTGATTTTCCGGCCTTCTTCAAGCCTGATCGGGATGTTCTGCAGGTTAGGATCCGTTGAGCTTAGCCTTCCAGTTGCTGTTAAAGCCTGGTTGAATCTTGTATGGACTTTTTCCGTCTCTTTATTGACGACCTTTTGCAATCCTTCAATATAGGTCGATTGCAGCTTTCCAAGCTGGCGATAGTTAAGAATTTCTTCAATGATTCTATGCTTTGGCGCCAATTTTTCAAGGACGTCCGCCGAAGTAGAATAACCTGTCTTCGTCTTTTTCGCAGCAGGCAGCCCCAGCTTTTCAAACAGGATGACACCTAATTGTTTAGGCGAGTTGATGTTGAACTGTTCTCCTGCCATTTCAAAAATCTTTGTTTCTATTTCGGCTAAACGGCCTTTGATTTCTTCGCCCATTTTATCCAGGCGGTCCATATCCAGCTTGACGCCCTGGTATTCCATATCCGCAAGGACAAGCGACAATGGCATTTCAAGGCTGCTGAAAAGATCATGCTGGTCATTGTCCCATAGCTCCTGCTCAAGCTTTTCTTTTAATGACACAAGTACAGCCGCCTTGCGTACAAGATGCTCTCCAAGGATGCTTTCCTCAGGAATTTTTCGTTTAGCACCTTTTCCATAAACTGTATGGTCTGACTGCACGCTCGTGAATCCATGCTGTTTCGCGATCGCCGCAAGGTCGTCCGGCGACTCGGAAGGATTGATTATATAGGATGCCAGTGACACATCGAAATCAGCACCCTTCAGGTGGATGCCATGATGGCGCAATGATACCTCGGATCGTTTCGCATCATAGACTGTTTTTTTGCTGGACTCATCCTCGGCCCATTTCTTGAACTCCTCAGACTCCAGGGCAATTTTTACAGGCAGGTAGAAGCTTCCGTTTTCATTTACAACAGCAAAGCCAATAATATCGGCGTAATGGTAGTTATCTTCAAGGACTTCAACATAAAAGCCATTATCTTTAGCAAAAATACCTTGTTCAATTTTATCCAGTTGCTTGAACTCGATGTCTTCAAGCTCTGCATCTTCTGCTTCCGCAACTGCGCCCAGCTTGTCCAGCAGGGAATTGAACCCTAGCTCTTTGAACATTTTCACGAGCTTCTCGTTCTCTGCACCTTCATACTCAAGCTCGCTCAACTCTAGTCCTACAGGGGCTTCACGAGTGATGGTTGCGAGTTCCTTGCTCATGACAGCCTGGTCTCTGAACTCCTCCAGCTTTTCCTTAAGCTTTTTCCCGCTGACTTGTTCAACCGAAGTTAATAGATTTTCAAGTGTGCCGTATTCCTTCAACAGCTTGATTGCCGTCTTTTCCCCTACACCAGGAACCCCTGGTATATTATCCGATGCATCACCCATGAGACCTTTCATATCAATGATCTGGTCGGCAGTCAGACCATACTTTTCCTTGATATGCTCAGGTGTATATTCTTCAATATCGGTAATCCCTTTTCTTGTGATACTGACTGTGGTCTTGTCAGAACTCAGCTGTGTCAGGTCCTTGTCACCTGAAATGACCTTCGTTTCGAAGCCTTCTTTTTCAGCCAGCAAACTCAATGTACCGATAATATCATCCGCTTCATAATTCTCCAGCTCATATTGCGAAATGCCATAGGCCGTCAGCAATTCACGGATAAATGGAAACTGCTCCGAAAGCTCCGGCGGAGTTTTTTGCCTTCCTCCCTTATACTCGCTGAAGGTTTTATGCCTGAAGGTCGTTTTTCCGGCGTCAAACGCAACAAGAATATGCGTAGGCTTCTCATCCTCGAGAATTTTCATCAGCATCATCGTAAAGCCATAAACTGCATTGGTATGTATCCCTTTTTCATTATTCAACAGCGGCAAAGCGAAAAAAGCACGGTATGCAATACTGTTGCCATCTATCAACACAAGCTTTTTAGACATGTTATTCCTCCTCTTTATTAGTAAAGCGCAAGCGCCTTGGTCAGCCGATTCCAAGTACATTTGTGCATGACTTTATATAAAAAAAAGACCGTTAGATTCCTTCCTATTTTATCACGAGAGATGATAGAAAGAAAAATAACGGCCTTTTGGTTGCTCTATTAATTTGTGTAACCCATCAACATTCTTGCGTAAGGTGAATCAGATGGAAGGACAATGACGGTTTCGCCATTGATTGTCTTTTTATAGGATTCCAGTGTTCGGAACATCGTGTAGAATTCTGGATCCTTGGAGAAGGTTTGGTTATATACTTTTGCAGCTTCCCCTTCCCCTTCACCTCGGATGGTTTCAGCGTCTGCCGATGCCTTTGCCAGAAGCTCTTTCACTTCCCTGTCCGTCTGGGCGATGACTCTGTTTTTCTGGGCATCTCCCATGGAAAGGTATTCCTGTGCTTTAGACTCACGCTCAGAGATCATCCTCGTAAAAACAGACATTTCATTTTCTTTCGGCAGGTCGGTCCTCTTCATTCGGACATCTGTCACAACGACTCCATAATTACCGCCAGCGAGCAGCTCATTGACTTTTTCAGTCACCCTGTCATTCAATGATCCGCGGGATGACTTTTCATCATTGATGATTTCGTCATAGTCCAGCTTACCAAGCTCAGAACGGACAACCGAATAGATGAATTCCTCCATTCTCGATTCCGCACCCTCTAGAGTTCTCGCATTGGAAATCATCTTTTTAGGATCTTCAATTCGCCAGATGGCATAATTGTCGATCAACATTCTCTTTTTATCCATTGTGTTGATTTCCGCCTGGGAAACATCATATGTCATCTGGTATTTAGGCAGAGTTGTGACACTCTGAATAAACGGGACTTTGTAATTTAAACCAGGTTCATCGATAATCCTGACAACCTCTCCAAATTGCCTTACCACTTTATACTCGCCTTGTTTCACAATGAAAACATTAGTGAAAATGAAGACAAGCAGTGCAATAAGGATGACCAGAAAAATTCCGAATTTAGTATATTTCCGCCAGGAACCACCACTCCGTTCATTTATATCAATCACGTTTTGATCAGCCATTATTCTTTTCACTGCCTTCCTTCTCTGTCTTCGGTTTATCTGCTTCAAGCGGGCGAATCGGGAAATACTTCATTGTATTGCCATCATCGTTCATGATGTAAATTTCCGAACCAGGCAAGACCTGCTCAAGCGTCTCCAAAATTAAACGCTGTCTTGTGATGTCCGGATTGGTTTTGTATTCAACAAGCAGCTTGTTGAATACCGCCACGTCACCTCTGGCCCGTTCGATCCTCGCGGCTTTTTCCCCTTCCGCCCTTGAGATAAGCGCATCCTTTTCCCCTTGTGCTTCGTTCAACTTCTGGTTGCGGTATTTCTTCGCTTCATTTATTTTTGTGTTCATTGTTTCACGCGCATCTGTAACATTGGTAAAAGCCTTGCGCACTTCTTGATTTGGCAATTCAACATCCTGGAGCTTTACACCAAGGACGGATACACCCATATCGTACTTTTCAATCAGTGATGATAATAAATCACGGACTTCCGCTTCGATTTCTGCTTTTCCCGAAGTCAATGCTTCATCAATTTCAGAACTTCCGATAATGCTCCTGACAGACGCTGATGTAGCATCATATAAGATTTCTCTTGGATTATCTGCGTTAAATAAATATTTTTCAGGGTCCGTTATTTTCCATTGAACCACCAGGTCGGCAAGGACGATGTTTTCGTCACCAGTAATCATTTTTGTCTCATCAGGAAATTCTTTGATTTCCCCATTCTTTTCCTCATAACCAAACTGCAGGCTGAATGTTTCCTTCGATAATTTCTCGACACTCTGTATTGGCCAAGGCAGCTTAAAGTGCAAGCCCGGTTCACTAATACCTTCCTCCACTTTTCCAAACGTCAATATGACAGCCTGTTCAGATTCATCTACCGTATACCATGTCGTGAACGCCGAAATACCTAAAATAATGGCCAGGACGACAATCCCGCTCGTCACGTAAATTTGCTTCAAGCTCACCATCTCATTCCCCTCTTCCTATGTTTCTGTCTATGTTTGTTTTTACGTTTAAAAGCCGTAAAAGTTTCAAAAGAATGATAATAGAAAAACAGTTTTGACACAATGGTGTTTTTTGCTTATTGCGAAAATTATAATTGAGGCAAAAAAGCATATGAAAAAAGCACAAGCGGGGTCGGCTTGTGCTTCTTTCTCACTCCTTGGATGAAGGGGTTTTTCACTAATGATTGTAACAAGGAACTGTTAAGGAAAAATAAACCTGTTGTTAAGGGAATGTAAATTCTATTTAAAAAAGAATTAGCCCAATTCAGATTCGAATTGGGCTAAGATGGTATACTTATTAAATTTACACTCGGATATGAGAAATCCAACTTATCTTTATTGAGGAAGCTTCTTAAAAAGCTTGATTGTAAAAGTTGTTCCTTTGCCTATCTGGCTGTCGACTTCGATATGCCCTTTATGAGCTTCAACTATGTGTTTCACAATCGCCAGGCCAAGACCCGTTCCTCCGGAGTTTCGACTTCTTGCCCTGTCCACCCGGTAAAATCGTTCAAATATCCTCGTTATTTCGCTTTTTTCGATCCCTATACCGGAATCCTTGACCACGATGGAAACGGAATCTTCCTGGACAGATAAAGAAATTACAACTGTGCCGCCATTCGGAGTGTAAGTGATGGCATTGCTGACAAGATTGATCAGTACTTGCTTCAGCCTGTCCGCATCTCCTTCAATAACCGCATTATCGCTTGTTTGACCGAGTTTCAGGAGGATATCCTTTTGAGCTGCTTTTCCTTTTAAAATTTCGATGACTTCATTGGATTCTTTTACAAGGTCAACCTTTCCTAATGTCAATCGGAAGCCTTGCTGCTCGATCTTAGACAGGTCTAGCAATTCCTGGATCAGTACCTGGAGACGGTCGCTTTCTTTTAAAATGATTGCCAGGAAAGCTTCCAGCGTCGCTTTATCATTCATGGCTCCATCCAGCAGCGTTTCCGAAAATCCTTTGATCGAGGTGATCGGCGTCTTAAGCTCATGCGAGACATTCGCCACGAAATCCTTCCTTATCTGTTCCAATTTTTTCAGTTCGGTAATGTCATGGAAAACTAGAAGGATTCCTTTCCAGACATTATTTGTCCCGATGATTGGAACCCCGTATACTTCGAAGTGCCGCCTTTCGATTTCCATAGGCAACACAACTTGTTTCCGTACCTTTTGCTCAGTCATGAAAATCTCTTCAACCATATGGGAGACTTCTTCATGCTCAATGACTTCATAATAAAGCTTGTATAGGTATTCAGCAGGCTCTACATTAAAGATTTCCTTGTATGGCTTATTGATCAGGTTGATGAAGCCCCTGCTGTCTATCAGAATCAAACCGCTGCCCATATTCTCAATCAGTGTCGTCAGTCTGTCCTGCTGGGATTCCTTTAGCTTCATTAGTTCCTGAAGATGTCTTGCCAGGATATTAATCGATGAACTCAGCATGCCCGTTTCGTCAATGTGATCCTCATAAGTCCTGGCCCGATAATTCCCTTTTGCCAGCTCGATCGCCACATTTGTCGCAGACTCGATTGGTTTCGTATAGCGGTTAGTGATTCTTGTACCAAGAAGGATGATCACAAACAACGCCATGCCAAGACTGATGGTCAGAATCCACCAGATTTGCCGATAAGCTTTCTGCAGTTCATCAATCTTTGTTGTTAAAAATACATACCCCTCTTTTTTACCATCATGGAGAAGTGGATTCCAATAATAATGAAGATCAAAACCTCCACCCACCTCAAGGTCACTCTGTTCCGACGGTGTGTCTTCCACGATGTCGCCAATTATATCCCTGTGCCGGTTTATTTTAGTGCTTGATAGTTCTCCCGTATCATATTGGATATCACCCTCAAGATCAACAATCGTAATCCTTGCGTTAAGCAAATCGCTCATCCTTGAAATTTCTTCGTTATCCAGTGATGCGAGCCCTCCATTTTGCTCGATATTGGAGGTCAAAAGATTAATCTCAATCTTCAGTCGTTCATTAAATGAATTTATATAATAATTTTTGAATAATTGCCCTAAAAGCAGCCCCAGGCCGATCAACACGATGATGATCAGGGTAATGAGGGCAAACAGGAGACGAGTCCGATACTTTGTCATTCTCCCTTTGGTTCCTCCAGCTTATAACCAAGGCCTCGAATGGTTTTGATATAGGATGGCTTCTTTGTGTTATGTTCAATTTTTTCACGCAAATGGCTTATATGTACATCGACAATCCTTGTATCCCCGGCAAAGTCATAATTCCAGACAGCACTTAGTAACTGGTCTCGTGTAAGAACCCGACCTTTATTCTTCGACAGATAGAGAAGCAATTCGAATTCTTTCGGAGTCAGCTCAAGTAATTCTCCCATAAAATAAGCTTCGTAGAATTCCGGCATGATTTTAAGCTCGCCAATTCTGATCTGCCCCTCGTCCTCCTGCTTTTCTTCCACTGGTTCATGCTGTGCCTGTGTCCTCCGGAGAATCGCTTTTACCCTCGCTACGACCTCACGCGGACTGAATGGTTTGGTCATGTAATCATCAGCGCCTAATTCCAGACCAAGCACCTTATCAAACTCATCATCCTTTGCCGTAAGCATCAAAATCGGCACATTGATTCTCATCTGCCTGAGCTGTTTGCATACTTCCATACCATCCAGCTTTGGGAGCATCAGATCCAAAATCATTAAATCTGGCTTCTCGTCTGCTGCCAGGCGGATCCCTTCCTCACCGTCCATTCCAGTTACCACTGAATAGCCAGCCTGTTCGAGATTATACTTCAACAGTGTCACAATAGATTGTTCATCATCCACAACCAAGACCTTCTTGTTCATATGAGCCTCCAAAAAAGTTATTACCCCTGTTTCATCCAGGCTCTTTTCTCAAACCTTGTTGCTAGAGGCTACAAAATTGGATTGAATGCCAATGTTTCTCTACAAGATTAAAGCTTATTATGAGAAAAGAGCTTGCAAACTTAATACCGACCTACAAAATGGCTTTTAATCACGTTAAAATCGGCTTTAGGATTTTAACAAAAATCTTTATGAAAACAGCCTTCATCCAATAGCTCTATTTACATTATAATATCAATCCAGCAGGTAAAATCAAATTTAAAACAACAAGGGATGCACAAATATTGTGCATCCCAAAAGTTTAAAAGTTTTCTAGTGCTTTTCCGTCCATACGCTGGACTGGGTATGGAGGACAGACGAGCAGTTTCCCCTTTACAACTGTCTCATCCTCTTCATTTTTTCCCATAATCGTGATTTCAACATTATGCTTGCTTTTGATCACTTCTGTTACTTCAAAAAAGAATTGGATTGTTCCATAATGGTAAACTGGCTTAACATACTCAATATCCTGCTTCAGAATATGGCTTCCAGGTCCCGGCAGATACTTTGAAACAGCCGAAGTGATGATTCCATTCAGCATGATTGCTGGAACAATAGGCTTTTCATATGGTGTCTGTGACGCATAATCATGCTGGATATATAAAGGATTCGCATCATTCGTCAATCCCAGATACAACAGGAGATCTTTGTCCTCGATTTTTTCTGTTAATGTCAATTTTTCTCCGACAGTGATTTCTTCTATTTTCCTGCCAAGCTTACGTTTTCTTCCAAGCAGCATAGCATTTACCCCTTTGCAATAGAAGTTCTGGTCCCTAAATCATATACTTTATAAATTGTGTAAAAAAATCGGGGAATATTCCCCGATTTTTAAATTTACTAGTAATCTGTTAACGACTAAGCAAGAACTGCCATGACGTTGCGGACAGCTTCTGCAGACTTATCAAGTGCTGCTTTTTCTTCTGCAGTCAATTCAAGCTCGATTACTTTCTCGATACCGCCTGCTCCAAGGATAGTTGGTACTCCAAGGTATATTCCTTCGTATCCATACTCTCCTTCTAGATATGCAATAGAAGGCAATACACGTCGCTGATCCTTCAGGATAGCTTCGCACATTTCAACCAAGGAAGCTGCCGGCGCATAGTAAGCGCTGCCATTCCCAAGAAGGTTGACGATTTCGCCGCCGCCTTTGCGGGTGCGTTCAACGATAGCATCCAGACGATCTTTTGGAATAAGTGTTTCAAGAGGAATGCCTCCTGCATATGAATAACGCACAAGTGGAACCATGTCATCGCCGTGGCCTCCAAGAACGAAGCCTGTGACATCTTTAACTGACAGGTTTAATTCCTGGGCAACGAAAGTACGGAAACGGGCAGTATCCAAAACTCCCGATTGACCGATTACGCGATTTTTAGGAAAGCCTGACTCTTTGAAAATAGTATATGTCATCGCATCGACAGGATTAGTCAACACAACGATGAAACTGTCAGGAGAGTGCTTGGCGATTTCCTGGGCTACACTTTTCATGATTTTTTGGTTCGTCTGGACAAGGTCATCACGGCTCATGCCGGGTTTTCGTGCAATACCAGCTGTTACAACAACGATGTCTGAGCCTTTCGTATCCTCATAGCTGGAAGTACCGGTAATGTTAGCGTCAAAACCCTGGACGGGGCTCGCTTCAAGCATATCAAGCGCTTTACCCTTTGTAGGGTTTTCCATTTGCGGGATATCGACTAGTACTACATCCCCCAGTTCCTTCTGTGCTAGCAAGAATGCTGTTGTTGCTCCTGTGAATCCTCCACCAATGACTGAAATCTTTTTGCGTTTCAATGACATAAGGCTTCCTCCTCAGAACGAATATATTTTTTAAAATATATGTTATTTATGTAAAGGCTATCCTTATAAAGGATAGCCTCCGCACATTTTTAGCCCATGTTCTTGATCAGTTCATCACCGAACTCAGAAGTCTTGACTTCTGTAGCGCCATCCATCAAACGAGCAAAGTCATATGTTACAACCTTTGAAGCGATTGACTTTTCCATAGACTTGACGATCAGGTTCGCTGCTTCAGTCCAGCCAAGGTGCTCAAGCAGAAGTACACCTGAAAGGATAACTGAAGATGGGTTAACTTTATCTAAACCAGCATATTTAGGAGCAGTACCATGAGTAGCTTCGAAAATAGCGTGGCCTGTTTCATAGTTGATGTTTGCTCCAGGAGCGATACCGATACCGCCTACCTGTGCTGCAAGTGCATCAGAAATGTAGTCTCCGTTAAGGTTCATTGTTGCAACAACATCGAACTCTTTCGGGCGTGTAAGAATCTGCTGAAGGAAGATATCTGCAATCGCATCTTTAACGATGATTTTGCCGGCAGCTTCTGCGTCAGACTGAGCGTTATTCGCTGCATCAGTACCTTGCTCATCTTTAATCTTGTCATACTGAGCCCACGTGAATACCTTATCACCGAATTCTTTTTCAGCAAGTTCATAACCCCAGTTTTTGAACGCGCCCTCTGTGAATTTCATGATATTGCCTTTATGTACAAGCGTTACTGACTTACGGCCTTCAGTGATGGCGTAATTGATCGCTGAACGTACAAGGCGCTCTGTTCCTTCCTTGGAAACAGGCTTGATACCAAGACCTGAAGTTTCAGGGAAACGGATTTTGTTTACACCCATTTCATTTTGCAGGAATCCAAGAAGTTTCTTGACTTCATCAGATCCGCTTGCATACTCGATACCAGCATAGATATCTTCAGTGTTCTCGCGGAAAATAACCATGTCAGTGTCTTGCGGGCGTTTTACCGGAGAAGGAACACCTTCGAACCAGCGGACAGGACGCAGGCATACGAACAGGTCCAATTCCTGGCGCAATGCAACATTAAGGGAACGGATTCCGCCACCGATAGGTGTTGTTAGAGGACCCTTAATCGCGATTAAGTACTCATTGATCAACTCTAAAGTTTCGCTTGGCAGCCACTCACCAGTCTGGTTGAAGGCCTTTTCTCCAGCAAGAACTTCTTTCCAGACAATTTTGCGCTCACCCTTGTATGCTTTTTCAACAGCAGCATCAAGAACGCGGACAGAAGCTGCCCAGATGTCAGGACCTGTACCGTCACCTTCGATAAAAGGAACGATTGGATTGTTTGGTACGTTTAATACTCCATCTTTAACTGTGATTTTTTCACCTTGCATTTTATTCTCTCCCTCCAAAATCCTCATTCATTTCAGAATCAAAGGTTAGCAGGCTTGTTTGCCACTAACCTTGTACGCGGAAATATCAGGCACCCTTTTCACCTATTAAGGAGTTGAAAAGGGTGCTTGACTTCCTTACTCTCCTATTACAGCAATTTTTCACTGAAAAGTAAAATATTGCTCCTCTATCTCTATAAATTATCTCATTTCAATGGCAACATATTCCTGTTTTCCAGGACCTGTATAGTCGGCGCGTGGGCGGATCAGACGGTTATTGTCATACTGCTCAAGGATATGCGCAAGCCATCCGGATACACGGCTTACAGCAAAGATTGGCGTGAACAGGTCATGATCGATGCCAAGGCTGTGGTATACAGATGCCGAGTAGAAGTCAACGTTTGGCGGCAGGTTCTTTTCGCCCGTCACGATTTCTTCAATCTTTGTGGACATTTCGTACCAGTGAGGTTCACCAGTCAGTCCAGTAAGCCTCTTGGACATTTCTCTCAAATGCTTCGCACGCGGATCTCCCAGACGGTATACGCGGTGTCCAAAGCCCATGATTTTTTCCTTGTTTGCAAGCTTTCCACGGATTGCCGGCTCTACATTATCAAGAGTGCCGATTTCTGTCAGCATCTTCATAACTGCCTCATTTGCTCCTCCGTGCAGAGGTCCTTTCAATGCACCGATGGCAGCTGTGACTCCAGAATACACATCAGAAAGAGTCGCAACACATACACGGGCAGTGAAAGTTGAAGCATTAAGTTCATGGTCAGCATGAAGGACTAATGCCTTGTTCATTGCTTCTACTGCTATTTCATCAGGCTCTTCGCCAGTCAGCATGTATAGGAAGTTAGCCGCGAAATTAAGGTCTTCTCTTGGCGCGATAGGCTCAAGACCCTTTCTTACTCTTGCGAAAGCCGTAACGATTGCCGGCATCTTAGCCTGCAGGCGGATCGCTTTGCGATAATTAGATTCTTTTTCCATCACATCAGCTTCATCATCGTACAATCCTAAAAGAGATACAGCCGAGCGAACTGCAGCCATCGGATGGACTTTGTCAATCGGGTACATCTTGAAATGTTCCAGTACTTCTTTTGGCAAAGCTGCATTCTCTGCAAGCTGCTTCTTCAATTCGTCCAATTCTGCCGCTGTAGGAAGCTGGCGATGCCATAATAAGTAAATCACTTCTTCGAAACTAGCATTTTCAGCTAGATCGTCAATGTCATAGCCTACATAAGTCAGCGTGTCATCGATAATAGAGCTGATAGAAGATGTTGTTGCCACTACCCCTTCAAGACCACGTGTTACTGTCATACTCAATCTCTCCTTTGTAGTTAATTTCCCCATATCCCATTTTGTCTGTATGTTGGATTGCTGTTAAAAACAGCGATATCAGAAAAAAGAAATTTCTGACACTTTATACGAAAAGCCGGACCATTCGCCGGCGACAGACCGATTTCAGCCGAAATGCCACTATTATGATGCTATGGGTATCGAGCGCTTGCTCAGGCAACCGGCAAAAAGAAAATGCTTACATTTTGTTAAATATAAAAACCGCGGATTCTCACTCCAGCCCCAGGCCTATGTAGAGGGATGGAAGCAGTTACAAGTCCTATTATAAACAATTATCTGACATTTGTGAATGAAAACAACTTAAATCAATATAAAATATTATTTTACAAAAAGGCTATTTAAAGAATTCAAAGATTTTCATAGCCGCAAATGCGATACCTGCACCAATCAAAGGGCCTACTGCTACTCCTTTGAATAATGAAACCGCCAAAATCGTTCCCAGTACAAGTGCAGTTGTTATATGGGGATCTTCAGCCAGCAAGGTAACCCCGCCTTTTGCAAGCAAAGCAACTGCCATTCCTGAAATCAGGGCGATCCATGCATAAGGTGACTTGAAAGCACCGCCTAAATCTTTGAAGCCGATATCACCGCTGGCGATTGGTGCCAGGACAGCAATAGTGATTACCGTTACACCCCAATTAATACCCTTTCCCTGCAGCAGCGAAAAAGTCTTGGCTTCAAATCCAGCAATCTTCATCACAATCAGGACCAGCACCGCAAAGATTAGTGATTGGTTTTTCGCCAGAAAAGCAATCGCTAATAAAGTTAGTAAAAAAAGCATAGGCTCTAGCATAAATTTGTCATCCTTCCACGGTAAAAACTATTGTAACATAATTTAAAATATTACACCAAGCAAGTGGGATTATCCTTGCTGCACCTTTTGGTTATACAGAGGTTTGCATAAATCCTAGAGCTCTCTATGCATAGAATAGTGTCCGCAAAAACCTATATTTTATATTTTACTTTTTATAGTGAGAATCCCTTTATAAAGTTGTTCGTAAACAATTTCACTCCTGAGTTAGAACTGTATCCCAGGATATTTTGGATTATAAAGGAATTTTAATAATTTAATAGAATCTTTTAAAAAGATAAGCAGTATATTTTAGAAACTGCTAGAACTGGCTTCTAGCTTATACGATGGATAAACAGTATCGACAACCGTATCCAAAAAGGAGGAACCTGTTTGAATCCCGTATACCTATATAGAACATTGCGTTTCATTTTTGTCATCGGCCTAGTAGTGGCCGGCGCGTTTGCACTTTTTTTCGTTTCCAAGGTAACTTATCCATTCATCATCGGCTTCCTGATTGCCTTTATGATGAATCCGCTCGTCAACTTCTTCCAGACACAGGCAAAAATGCCTAGATCCCTGGCAGTATTCATTTCCCTTTTGCTGATTATGCTGGTGTTCGCAGGATTGGTCACATTGCTGGTGGTCGAAATCGCTTCGGGGGCAGAATACCTTGCGAAAGTAGTCCCTGAACATCTGATTACCTTGATTGATTATATTGAACATTTATTTGCCGCTCAACTCATACCCATTTACAACCAGCTAACCGGTATGTTCCAAAGTCTTGAATCAGGCCAGCAGGATACCATATTGGATAATATCCAGAATGTCGGCGCCACCATCGGAACAACAGCAGGGAATTTTATCAAGGACTTTTTTGAAAAAATCCCCAACATTCTGTCCTGGTTCCCAAACGCAGCAACTGTCCTTATTTTTTCGCTGCTGGGTACTTTCTTTATAAGTAAGGACTGGTATAGATTGTCATCAATGGGAACTAAGCTTTTGCCTAATCGCGCAAGGACAAGCAGCAAGACAGTTTTCGACGATTTAAAAAAAGCCTTATTCGGGTTTGTCAGAGCTCAGGCAACATTGGTTTCGATCACTACCGTCATCATTCTGATTGGTTTGTTGATCCTTCGTATCGATTATGCCATCACGATTGCCCTGGTTACCGGTATAGTGGATATTATCCCCTATCTCGGTACAGGTGCAGTTTTCGTCCCGTGGATTATCTATGAGGCGATTGCCGGCGAGATGAGCACGGCAATCGGGTTAGGTATTTTGTATGTTGTTGTATTGGTCCAGAGACAGATCATGGAGCCGAAAATTCTTTCATCAAGCATAGGCCTTGACCCGCTGGCGACCTTGATCGCCCTGTTCGTCGGTTTCAAGACCATCGGCTTCCTTGGACTTATCGTCGGTCCAGTCATCCTGGTAATTTTCAATACCCTGCAGCGCGCGAATGTATTCCGGGATATTTGGTCTTTCATTAAAGGAAAAGACGAAGTCATCATAAAATAAGGTTGTCGTCATGCTGAATGATATGATCTGAGATCAAATGAAGACAGCTTATACTAAAAAAAGCCAACCGATGAGGGTTGGCTTTTTCTATTTGTCCAGCTCCAGTGCCTAGCCAGTTTTCATCCCTGAGAAGGCTTCCTGGAGTATCTTGCGAGAAGCGTTAGCTTTGAGCAGCTCGAGTCACTTCGGTCCGCCCACTGAGGCACACGAGGTGCTAGATGCGCCAGCCACACGATGTGGCGTTTTAGGCGGGCAGTGCTTGTCGAGGCTGATCAAGGTGCTTGAGCTTTTCTTAGTTAACGAATGACTTTGATTGTACCTTTATCAATCCAGTTACGGAATAATTTCATCATCAGTGCTTTGAAAAACTTCCTGGTCGGTGGTGCCAGCAGTAAAAATCCGAGAGTGTCAGTAATGAAACCGGGTGTCAGCAGAAGGGTACCGCCGACGAGAATGCTCACCCCATCCAGGATCACATCTCCAGGCATCATGCCTCTACTTAGCTGGTCCTGAGTTCTTCTTATCGTTTCCAAACCCTGCTGCTTCGCTAAAAAAGCCCCGAGAAAACCTGTAAGGACGATGAGCAGAATCGTCGGCCATATGCCGATTGTTTGACCCGAAAGAAGCAGGATACCAATCTCAGCAGCCGGAACAATGACTAAAAACAAAAAAATATATTTCATTTTCCACCTCAATGTTTTGGAATAGCGTGTCCTTCTATTATACGTGCCGAGCTGTCAGGAAGACAATAATATGATTGCTCGGTATTCCTTTATAGATCAAATACTTGTCATGAATTTAGTTTTAAGTTTGTCTGACCCTGTATCAACTTCAGACATAATAGGTAAGACCAGAGGAGATCTTGCCAGATATTGGACAACTCCGGACAGCTTTTCCTCATTTCCTATGAAAGCTGTCTGAACTTGGGCTAACTTCAGCAACATAAATAAAAGCGTGAAATCAAAAGTTGATTTCACGCTGAATTTGGGACCTATCTAAGATTATAAAACGCTGGCATGTCCTTTGTAGATGACGCCTCTTGCAGAGTCAACCGTGATTTCCTGGCCATCTTCAAATAGTTGCATGGCGTTTTCTACGCCAACGATGACCGGGATTCCAAGATTTAATCCCACTACTGCTGCGTGGCTTGTCAAACCGCCTTCTTGCGTGATCAAGGCGCTGCACTTCTCGAGCGCTGGTACCATTTCACGGTCTGAACCGATTGTTACCAGGATGCTGCCTTGTTTTACCTTACTGATCGCTTCTTGTGCATCCTTTGCGACGACTACTCTTCCGTATGCAGATTTACGTCCGATACCTTGAGCTTTTGCCAGGATATCACCAACTACATGAATCTTCATCAGGTTCGTTGTGCCTGCTTCTCCAACCGGTACTCCTGCTGTGATAACGACAAGGTCACCGTGGGAAACAAGACCGCTGTTCACACTTTCTTCTACTGCGATTGCGAGCATTTCGTCTGTTGTTTCTGCTTTCTGGCCGAGCTGTGGGTATACTCCCCATACAAGAGCCAGGCGGCGAAGAACATGGTCATTCGAAGTTGCTGCAATGATTGGAGCTTTCGGACGGTATTTTGAGATCATACGTGCTGTATGGCCGCTTTCAGTCGGCGTGATGATTGCATTGACTTCAAGGTTCAACGCTGTATGTGCAACCGATTGTCCGATAGCATCCGTAATATTGTGCTCTGTGTCCTTGCTGCGGGCTGATAAAAGCTCTTTATGATCAAGCGCTTGTTCTGCACGTGATGCGATGTTATGCATTGTCTGTACAGCTTCAACTGGATATTGTCCTGCAGCTGTTTCGCCGGAAAGCATGATGGCATCTGTACCGTCAAAGATTGCGTTTGCTACGTCACTTGCTTCCGCGCGTGTAGGACGAGGGTTGCGCTGCATAGAATCAAGCATCTGGGTTGCTGTGATAACAGGCTTGCCTAGTACATTGCACTTTTTGATCAGGTCTTTTTGAACAAGTGGTACTTCTTCAGCCGGAATTTCAACCCCAAGGTCTCCACGGGCAACCATCAGGCCATCAGAAACTTCAAGAATTTCATTGATGTTGTCGACGCCTTCCTGGTTTTCGATTTTCGGGATGATGTGGATATGGGTTCCGTTGTTTTCCTCAAGAAGCTGGCGGATTTCCAACACGTCTGTTGCTCGGCGAACAAAAGATGCTGCGATAAAATCTACGCCTTGCTCAATACCGAAAAGTATATCCTTGGCGTCTTTTTCGGTGATTCCTGGCAAGTTAACAGATACACCTGGGACATTGACGCCTTTTTTATTTTTAAGCGTTCCGCTGTTGAGAACTCGGGTTTTAATTTCATTGCTGGCCTTGTCGATGCTGATAACTTCCAGCCCGATCAATCCGTCATCAAGGAGAATTTTCGCCCCTGGATGTACATCATCAATCAACTGATCATAAGTAACAGAAAACTTTTCTGCAGTACCTAGAACTTCTGTCATCGAAACGATGCACTCCTGGCCAGTCGTTAGCTCGATCGCACCGTTTTCCATATCGTTCGTACGGATTTCCGGGCCTTTTGTATCAAGAAGAATACCAACATTCTTCCCTGTTTTACTTGCAGCTTCTCTGATATTCTTGATACGTGCAGCGTGTTCCTCGTGGTTTCCGTGTGAAAAATTAAGACGGGAAACATTCATACCTGCTTCAATCAATTGAACCAATTTGTCTACACTTTCACTAGCGGGACCAATTGTACAAACAATTTTTGTTTTGCGCATAGCTTGCAACCTCCTGGTTTACTGTAAAGAGATTAGATAGAAAGCTCTTTCGATAGTTTATATAAGTTCAAGTCAACAGTATGTTCTTTTGCCAAAGCTTCAATGATATCGTAATCAACTAGTTGATTGTTTTCCATTCCGACAGCACGTCCGCCTTTACCTTCCAATAAAAGCTCTACTGCCCGTGCTCCAAGCCTGCTTGCAAGTACACGGTCGAATGCTGTAGGCGTTCCGCCGCGCTGAACATGCCCAAGGACTGTTACGCGAGTGTCAAAGTCAGTCTCTTCCTGCAGTTGCTTCGCGAAATCATATCCGTTCATGACACCCTCAGCTACAACAATGATACTGTGTTTTTTCCCGCGTTCATGCCCTTTTTTCAGACGGTGAGCTATATCCTTCATATCATGCGGATCCTCAGGAATCAGGATTGTTTCTGCACCGCCTGCCAGCCCAGCCCATAATGCCAAGTCTCCAGCGTTGCGTCCCATTACTTCCACAACAAACGTTCTTTCATGCGAAGAAGCAGTATCACGGATTTTATCGATTGCATCGATAACAGTATTAAGCGCTGTATCAAATCCGATTGTAAATTCAGTTCCTGGAATATCATTGTCGATGGTGCCAGGCACACCTACACAAGGGAAGCCCTGCTCCGTCAACGCCTTTGCCCCTCTGTAAGAACCGTCTCCGCCAATAACGACTAGCCCGTCAATACCAAGCTTGTTTAACTGCTCGATTCCTTTTTGCTGGCCTTCTTTTGTCTTGAATTCTTCGCTTCTTGCGGAATAAAGGAAAGTTCCGCCACGATGAATGATATCACCAACAGATCCAAGTTCCAGCTTTTTAATATTTCCGCTCATCAAGCCAGCGTATCCGCCATATACACCATAAACCTCTACATCATGGTAGATGGCTTTTCTAACAACCGCACGTACCGCAGCATTCATGCCGGGCGAATCCCCGCCGCTCGTCAAAACACCAATTCTTTTCATCTTTTCACCTCATTCAATATGTACTGTACCAAAAACTAATCAAAATAGTATCCTGTTATTAGCTTATCTTATTATGAACAGAATACCCGGGAATATTTCTAAAATACCACGTAGAATACCGTATCTCAACTGAATCCTCAATATTGACAATAAGACGGAATTATCACGTAATTGCAAGCGCTTCAAAAGGATGTTTACCACAGTTGCGATTGCAATGATGGTTGCTTTTTGATCCATGCTCGAGTTGTCAAGCTTAAGTTTTATAAAATTTGAGCCTTTATAAAAAATAAAACGTGCTGATTGGCACGTTTTATTTTACCCCTATAAATTCAGTTGGAAACGAAAACTCTCCAATTCGTTTGTATTTTTCATATCGCTGGCTCAGCAATGTTTCTTCATCCAGCACAAGCAGTTCGGACATCGAATCTTTTAAAACTTTATCCATATACTTTGCCTGCTGCTTCAGATCTTTATGCGCCCCGCCTTTTACTTCGGGAATGATTTCATCTATAACCCCAAGCCCCTTAAGATCTGGTGCTGTAATCTTCATCGTTTCGGCTGCTTTTTTCGCCAATGAAGAATCCTTCCAGAGAATGGCCGCTGCGCCTTCAGGCGAAATAACGGAGTAGGTGGAGTTTTCCAGCATGTGAATATAATTGCCGACTCCAAGAGCCAGTGCTCCCCCGCTTCCGCCTTCGCCGATGACAACACAGATTACCGGGACCGTAAGTCCAGCCATCTCGAATAGATTGCGGGCAATCGCTTCACTTTGCCCACGCTCTTCTGCCGCTTTTCCGGGATAAGCTCCCTTCGTATCAATGAAGCAAATGATCGGGCGCCTGAATTTTTCAGCTTGCTTCATCAAACGCAGGGCTTTCCTGTAACCTTCGGGATGTGGCATGCCAAAATTCCTGCGGATGTTTTCCTTTGTATCCTTTCCGCGCTGGTGGCCAATGACTGTCACCGGATAGCCATGAAACTTAGCAATACCGCCTACAATTGCTTCATCATCTCCAAATGTCCTGTCACCATGACATTCGAAGAAGTCGGTAAATAGCAAAGAAATATATTCAAGCGTAGTCGGACGATTCGGATGACGGGCAATCTGCACCCTGTCCCATGGTTTCATGTTCTCGTAAATTTCAGATTCGAGCTTTTGGAGCCTTGCTTCAAGTTTATCTATTTCAGAAGTGAGATCGACATCCGCTGTCTTTGTAAATTCCTTTAGCTCGCTGATTTTTTTTCTTAGTTCCAATACCGGTTTCTCAAATTCTAGTTCTCCTGCCATTCGAATGTCCCTCCTGGCTGATGGATTTCAAGTATTCCCGCAATTTTCTCCTTCAGTTCTGTCCTCGGAATCACAGCGTCTAGCTGGCCGTGCTTAAGCAAGAATTCCGATGTCTGGAAGTCTTCCGGCAGTTCTTCGCGGATTGTCTGTTCAATGATTCTTCGTCCTGCGAATCCGATCAAAGCTCCCGGTTCTGCAAGATTGTAATCCCCCAATGAAGCAAAGCTCGCTGAAACTCCTCCTGTTGTCGGGTGAGTCATGATTGAGATGATCAACCCGCCATTATCACTGAACCTTTTCAATGCGACGCTTGTTTTGGCCATTTGCATTAAGCTTAGGACACCTTCTTGCATCCTCGCTCCGCCCGATGCGGTAAAAATGATGAATGGAATGGATAATTCATCGGCTTTTTCAATCGCCCGCGTAATCTTTTCGCCTACCACAGAACCCATGCTTCCCATCCTGAATGTCGCATCCATGACCGCAATCGCGACATCGCAGCCGTTCACACTGCCTATCCCGGTTACTACTGCTTCATTTAAACCTGTTTTTTCCCTGTCCTTGTCGAGCTTACCCTCATATTCAGGAAAACCCAATGGATTGCCTGAGATCATGTCGCGGTCCAGCTCGCGGAAGCTTCCCGCATCGAGAAAGCTATCGATCCGTTCTGCTGAATTCATCTGATGGTGGTAACCGCATTGGAAACACACCTTACAATTTTTATTCAGTTCTTTTGTATACATGATTTTCTTGCAGTTCGGGCATTTCGTCATGATTCCTTCAGGAACATCCTGCTTCGCTGCTTCAGAAGGAATTGTCGCGTACTTTTTCTTTTTCGTTTTCGTAAAAAGCTCCTTAAGCAAGTTAAAACCCCCTCCGAATAATACTGGTTGTTTTGTAATACCTTAAATTTAGGAACAAAGCACTAAGTGGCCAGACCACTTTTTCAAAAAAGAAAGAGAGGCTGCCCTCCAGGCATCATAGGCATGTCCACAAGTATATAACATCCTTTCTACAAAAGATGTTACTTCATGTCGTCATTCCGTCGACATTTTCCGTAGCATGCGATATCTTTCCAGGATCAGATCTCCTCTTTTTGTTTCAAGTGAGTCTACCAGTTTGTGATAATCTTCTTTTTCAGCATCTGATACTTTCAGCTGAAGTGCACTATAATAATCATTCAGTATATACCAAATTCGATAAAAAAGATGATTGTCGGCAAGGTCGGCAATTTTCCTGAAAAATTCCCCGTCCTCAAAATTATGGTCATCTATCCAGACCTTTAATCTTCTGATTTCGTCTTCCTTTATCTTTTCAGCTGCCAGGTACAGACAATCGACCTCAATCATATTTTTCGTTTCGACAACATCATTTTTTGCTTTTTCATCCTGCAGGATAAAGGTGCTTAATAATTGGACAAGCTGGTTGCCGCGGAAGTCCCTGATGAATGTTCCTTCTCCCCTTCTCGTCTCAATCAAGCCGAGAAGCTCTAGGGCGCGCAATGCCTCGCGAACGGAGGAGCGCCCGGCATTCAGGCGCTCTGAAAGTTCACGTTCGGATGGAATTTTATCCCCGGGCTTTAAGCCGTCTTTATTAATCATTTCCCTTAGCTGCCTGACGATTTCCACATAAACCTTTGTGCTTTTTTCAGGCTGTGTCACTAAGAGATCACTCACCTTTTCCAATCAATGCTAGGCGCATGGTGCGCTCTTTGACTTCTTCCGGATCTACTTTAATTCGCGCGACGCCGGTTTCCATCGCCGCATTCGCAACAGCCGCCGCAACAGCAGGTGCCACACGCGGGTCAAACGGGCCTGGAATGACGTAATCACTTGAAAGCTCGGATTCCTCAATCAAGCTGGCGATTGCATTAACAGCAGCTACCTTCATTTTTTCATTGATATGGGTAGCCCTGGCATCCAATGCTCCGCGGAAGATTCCCGGGAATGCAAGAACATTATTTACCTGGTTAGGGAAGTCGGATCGGCCTGTACCTATGACTGCCGCTCCAGCTGCCTTGGCTTCATCAGGCATGATTTCCGGCACCGGATTGGCCATTGCAAAAATAACCGGATTATTATTCATTGTCTGGACCATTTCAGAAGTCAGTGCTCCAGCGACAGAAACTCCGATGAATACATCTGCTCCCTTGATGGCATCCGCAAGTGATCCTTCAACATTGTCACGGTTCGTGAATTTAGCCACTTCGTCCTTGATCGCATTCATGCCGTTAGGGCGGCCTTCATAAATCGCACCCTTTGTATCGCACATGATGATGTCCCGGACTCCGTAAGAATAGAGAAGCTTAATGATCGCAATTCCAGCAGCTCCTGCTCCGTTCGCGACCACTTTAATTTCATTCATTTTTTTGCCGACAATTTTCAAGGCATTTACGAGACCAGCCACTGTGACAATCGCTGTTCCGTGCTGATCATCATGGAATACCGGAATATTCGTTTCTTTTTTCAAGCGTTCTTCTATAGCGAAACAGTTTGGAGCTGCGATGTCCTCCAGGTTGACTCCGCCAAAAGTCGGCTCCAGCAGCTTTACAGTCTCGACAATCTTATCAACATCTGTTGTATTCAAACAAATAGGAAAGGCATCGACTCCGGCAAAGCTCTTAAAAAGAACAGCTTTTCCTTCCATTACTGGAAGGGCTGCTTCAGGACCGATATTCCCCAGGCCCAATACAGCTGTGCCATCAGAAACAACGGCTACCATATTGCCCTTCATTGTATAATCAAAAACAGTTTCGGGCTTATCATATATTTCCTTGCAAGGCTCCGCCACCCCTGGCGAATAAGCAAGGCTTAAGTCCCTTGCATTCCTTACAGGTACTTTTGATTTTGACTCTAATTTCCCTTTATTTACACGGTGCATGTGCAAAGCTTCTTCACGTAAAGTCAACTCAGGTCCACTCCTTAGTTATAGGCTTTCTTCGTCAAAATTTGGCTTTTGCCATACTCCATTCAGCTATGAACCAGAGAAGAGCAATATTTTCGCCAATACGACAATAATAAAATACCTGGTTATAGAAAAAGTCTTCAGTGGTCTGACCACACATATCCTTTTCCAATATAACACATCTATTATACTTGTAAAGAACTAATTTTTCAGGACAACATTATTGTCACCCAATACCTTCTTTAGTTCTCCAATACTTCCTTGTTCTGTGCTTACACTGAACTCGTTTGGCAGCAGGAGCGATTTTTCGGTTTCTTCGTTATACACTATAACCGGTACAGCACCATGATGTTTTTTCAATAAAGCTTTAAGTTCATTCATCTTTCCGGCACTGTCCGTCCCTTTAGCGATCCGCAAATATAAAACAGGTTCTTTTCTTGCTTCCCTGTCAAGGTCAATAACCTGGTTCACGATAAATTGGCTCTTCCCTTCCCGTTCATCGAACTTGCCTTCCAGCAGCGCCATTTTCCCCTGGCCCAAAACATTTCCGTACTGCTTATATACAGCCGGGAATACGACAGCATCTGTTTCCCCGCTTGCATCGCTAATGGTAAGGAACGCCATTGCTTCGCCTTTTTTCGTCCGGATTTTCTTATCCTCAGTGATATAGACGCCAAGCCTGACTTTGCTTCCCGGAGATTTCGAGGCAATCTTTTTGACACCGGCTGCCTTGAATTCCTTTTCATAAATGGAAGCGGGATGCTTCGACAAATAGACTCCGAGTACGTCCTTTTCGAGGCTGAGCTTGTCTTCGATCCGCATCGGGTCGACCTCGGTATACTTTGGCTTCAGAGAAAACTCTGCTTCTGCGAACATATCAATCTGGCCGGAATCATCAGGGGCCACAAGCTGTGCATGTTCAATCGCAACATCAACCGTCGCTAAAAGGACGGCGCGGTCCTGGCCGAATTCATCGAACGCGCCTGAATAAATCAGTGCTTCGAGCACTTTTCTTGTGGCAGCCTTTTGGGGCACACGAATGCAAAAATCGAATATATCCTTAAAAGGCTTGTTTCGTCTTGCCTGGAATATTTCCTTCAGTGAGGCGATTCCTACTCCTTTTATTCCGGCGAGGCTGTAGCGGACTGCATCCCCTTCTGGCTGGAAGCTGAAGGCACTTTTGTTGATGGAAGGAGGAAGAAGTTTGATCCCCATTTGCTGCAGTTCTCTTGCATACTGTGCGATCTTAACATCATTCCCGATTGCTGACGTCAGCAGCGCCGCCATAAAATACAGCGGATAATGAGCTTTGAGGTACGCCAGCTGGTAGGCAATCATGCTATATGCAACCGCATGGCTCCGGTTAAAGCCATAGTTAGCAAATCGGACGATCAAATCATAGATAAGATTCGCTGTTTGCGTGTCATATCCTTTCTTTACAGAACCATTTACAAAATGTTCACGTTCCTGGGCAAGAACTTCCTTCTTCTTCTTTGAAACTGCTCTCCTCAGCAAATCCGCTTCTCCCAGGGAAAATCCGGCAAGCTGTGAAGCAATCTGCATGATTTGCTCCTGGTAAACGATGACCCCGTATGTGTCCCGGAGAATGGGTTCGAGATCCTTATGATAATAGTCTATAGGCTGCCTTCCGTGCTTGCGGTCAATGAACAATGGAATATTCTCCATCGGACCTGGACGATAAAGGGCATTGACTGCGACAATATCTTCAAACCTCGTTGGTTCCAGCCTTGTCAGTACCTTTCTCATCCCGTCAGATTCCAGCTGGAAAATACCTGTCGTTTCTCCCCTTCCAAGCATCTCGAAGGTTAGCTTATCTTCAGCCGGGATATCATGAATGTCCAGCTCGCGCCTTGTTTTTTGCTTGATGGACTGAAGGATCGAATCTATTAAGGTCAGATTCCTCAAGCCCAGGAAGTCCATCTTCAACAAGCCTAATTCTTCAAGGTGATCCATTGAATATTGAGTAAGGAACACCTTCGACTGGCCGGACTGGATCGGCACGACATTTGTAAGCGGCTGTTCGCTGATTACAACTCCCGCAGCATGTGTGGACGTATGCCGGGGCAAGCCTTCGAGTTTCATTGCCGTTTCAAGGATTCTCTTATTCTTGGACGATTCTTCGATAAAACTCCTTAACCCGGCAGATTCCTCGATTGCATCTTTCAGGGTAATGCCAAGCCTTGATGGCACAAGCCTTGACAGACGATCAAGCTCCTTCGCGTTCAAGCCGAATACGCGGCCAACATCCCTTACCGCTGCTTTCGCGGCAAGTGTTCCAAAAGTTGCAATCTGTGCTACATGAAGCTCCCCGTATTTTGCCGCGACATATTCAATAACCTCATCCCTGCGGTTATCAGGGAAGTCGATATCGATATCTGGCATTGAAATACGTTCAGGATTCAAGAACCTTTCAAAGAGAAGATTATGTTCAATCGGGTCTGCATCCGTTATGTACAATACATATGAAACGATTGAACCAGCCGCAGAACCACGCCCCGGTCCGATGAGGATTCCTCTTTCCCGCGAGTATTTTATGAAATCCCAGACAATCAGGAAGTAATCACTGAAGTTCATTTTTTTAATGACTGATAACTCATATTTCAGCCTGTCTTTGTGTTGTTGGGACGGATTTCCGTATCGCTCTTCTAATCCCTTAAAGCAAAGTTCCTCTAGCATTCCATCCGCATTTTTCCCAGGAGGGACCGGGAACTTTGGCAGATGCCTTGTTTCGAAATCAAGCATGACATTGCAGTCCTCTGCTATTTTCAGGGTATTTTCCAATGCTTCTGGATAATCCGAGAACAGCTCGCCCACTTCTTTTGCCGGCTTTAGGTAGAACTCACTGCTGCCCAGCTTTTCACGGGCATCATCCTGGAGCTTCTCCCCATTTTTGATCGCCAGCAGGCACTCCTGGGCAAAAGAATCTTCTTTTTCCAGATAATGCACCTGGTTGGAAGCAGCCAGTGGAGTGCTGGTTTCCGTACCCACCCTTGCCAGCTGTTCAACCAGCTCCTCTTGTCCCGGAAGGCCCTGGTCCTGTATGGCCAGGTAAAAATGATCCCTGCCAAAAATCTGCTTATATAAATCCAGCGTCTTTAGCGCTTTCTCTTTTTCACCATTTGCTAAATAATACTCGATTTCTCCCTGGGTCCCAGAAGTAAGCGCAATTAGTCCTGAAGCATAATGCTTCAGCCATTTCACCGGTATTCCCTCGGGAGATTTTGTCTGTACAGCACTTGAAATCTTGATCAGGTTCTGGAACCCCTCATTGTTTTTCGCGAGCAGCACAAGCGGAAAGGACTCATCTTCCAAAGTCTCGCTGACAACGTCAACCGTCAGGCCCAACAAAGGTTTGATTGAGTTCTTCAGGCATTCTTTGTAAAATGCGACTGTTCCGTACATTACATTGCGATCCGTCAGTGCGAGTGCGGAAAATCCTTTTGCCCTGGCATCGCGGACTAGCTGCTCTACTGTCGCCGTACTGGTGAGCAGGCTGTATGCACTATAGACATGAAGGTGAATAAATGGCATTTCTCTCACACCCTTAAAGGTTCATCTTCTTTCATTATAGGCTTTTCAGGTAAAAAAAGAAAATATGTTCTCATTTCTTCAAGGAAGTTTAAACATATTGATTGCAGATTGTCCATATGATGAATTACGAGGAAAAAATCTACCATTTACTGAGGGTGTTTTATTTGAATCAGCCATTTGCTTCCCATCTGTTCGAAGCCTATTTTATCGCGCTCGGTGTTTTGCTTGGCGGCTCGCTGATTGGCGGATTAGCCGCTTTTTTGACAGGACAGCCTTTGATGACGGAAATTGCGCGCTTCTCAAGTTCCATCCGTATATGGGCGATCATTGCTGCGATCGGCGGTACCTTTGATACTGTCTACAGCTTTGAACGCGGTCTTTTAAACGGTGAAACGAAAGATATTTTCAAGCAGTTCCTTTTGATCCTCACAGCCATGGGCGGTGCGCAGACAGGAGCACTGCTGATCAACTGGCTGACGCAGGAGCATGTATAAAATGAGAATCCCTCCTTATTACCGCAGACCTGAGTGGCAGAGATTTTTTTCTGGTATGGCCATAGGCGCTCTCCTGAGTTGGGTATTATTTTTATACATTCATGGTGTTTGGATGGAAAAACAGGCAAAAAAAATTGAGCAGCAGAAGGATGAAATAGCCGACCTGAAAAGCGATATCCAGATCTGGATGGAGGATTACGAAGAGCTAAACAAGAAGAATCAAGAGAATTTGACTGTCCAGGAGATCAAAGTGAAAATCGTCAATGATAAAAAATATAAGCAGCTTGATACGCTAAGTATCTACGAGATCGAGGAGGAAACCAAGGGGCAGTTGAACATGCTTCTTGCCAAGGATTTAGATTCGGTTTTTAAAAGCAGGGATTTGATCACCAAGGTCATAGAAAACAAATCCATTAAGGTGAATGACAAACGCTATAAGCTGAAAATCAAGTCGATGGTCATCTATACATCCGTCAGCATTCAGGTGGAGATTAGCCTGGATTGATCGGGGAGCCAGTATTCATGCCTGGTTTGGGTGAGAGCATGGAAAATCCTTGCGATTACAGCTGCTCTTTGACAGCTTTGTAGCGTTCTGCATTAATCCCGGCTTTTACTTGACAGCTTTGGGCTCTCAACCCTGAAACCTGTCACAATAACCACGTTTTCTTGACAGCTTTGGCCCTTGAACCCTGCAACCTGTCACAATAACCGCGTTTTCTTGACAGCTTTGGGCTCTCACCCCTGAAACCTGTCACAATAACCACGTTTTCTTGACAGCTTTCGGCTCTCACCCCTGAAACCTGTCACAATAACCACGTTTTCTTGACAGCTTTGTGCTCTCAACCCTGAAACCTGTCATAATTACCATGTTTTCTTGACAGCTTTGACCCTTGAACCCTTCAAGCTGTCACAATAACCACGTTTTCTTGACAGCTTTGGCCCTTGAACCCTGCAACCTGTCACAATAACCGCGTTTTCTTGATAGCTTTGAAGCTTGCCACACAAAAGCTGTCACGATTCTGGCTTTCTCATGACAGCTTAATGGGTTCCTCTTGAAAGCTGTCACGATTCCGGCTTTGCATTGAGAAGTTCTATGTAGTAGCTGTCTAATACCTGCCAGTAAATAAAGGGAATTCCCTCCAGTTTGTGTGACTCCTGATAAAAACGGGAATTATAAAGCATATGCCTAATTATAGACAGGAGGGATTCATATGAGTTTTAACAATGGAGCAGGAAACAGCGGCAGTGGTGTTGGCGGAGGAGTTTTCCCGGCGTACGCCATGAACAACGCAAATGGTGAAAACCAGGTGAAATTGAATGAGGATCAGTATGATATATATGTGAATGATGATTTTGTCGGTCAAAAAAGCCTTAAGAATCAGGGGGAACATCTTTCTGACATCGATGACTTCTTAAAACAGCAGGGAATCACTGATTTTACAGCTTCCCTTGACGGTGACCACTACAAGATCCAGACCGATGGATTGAATGCGGAAATCACGGATGCTTTAAAGGTTTATTTTAATAATAGATAATGTTCAATAAGCAAGGTGCGCTTCAGTATTGAAACGCACCTTTTTTGTGGATCTCTATTCCTCACATGCTTTGATTAAGTCTCCAAGAACCCGGTGGACATCATCCCATGAATAAATGGATGCACCTGCAGCCAGCGGATGGCCTCCGCCATTGTAATTTCTGGCGATTGTATTGATTACAGGCCCTTTGGAACGAAGGCGAACCCTGATTTGATCTTCTTCCTCAATGAAAAATACCCAGGCCTTAATTCCCCTGACATTCCCCAGCTCACTTACAAGCAATGATGCTTCAGATGGCTTGACGGAATACTGATCAAGCAGCTCCCGTTTCATCACTACCTTGGCCGCACCATTTTCCAGCAGTTCAAAGTTCTGGAGGATGTATCCGTTCAACTTCACCACATTCGGCGCCAGCTCATACATTCTGTCATAAAGCTCTGTACGCGAGAAGTTATAGTGGATCAATTCTCCTGCATATGCAAAAGTTTTGTTAGTGGTGCTCGGATACAGGAATCGGCCAGTGTCGCCAACAATTCCGGCATACAGCAATCTGGCTGCCTCATCTGACATCTTCAGGCCCTTATCCTTGAAAGTAAGGTAAAACTCATAAATCATTTCACTTGTAGAGCTTGCTGAAGTCTCCACCCATAGAAGATCGCCGTACGGATCTTCATTCGGATGATGGTCAATTTTCACAAGCTGCTCCCCTAAACGGTAACGTTCATCACAAATTCGCTCGGCATTCGCTGTATCACAGACAATCACTAGCGCGCCTTTAAAAGTATCGTCCGAGATAGAATCAAGCCTTCTCAAATAGTTAAGCGATGGCTCCTCTGTGCCTACAGTGTAAATATTCTTTTCAGGGTACGAAGCCTTCAGGATTTCAGCAAGCCCTCCCTGCGAACCGTATGCATCAGGATCCGGCCTTACATGACGATGGATAATGATCGTTTCATAGTTTTCAATAGTCTCAAGTATTTGCTCTTTCATCAAAATGCTCCTCCATCTTTTTCATATCTTAATTATGAACATATTTTTTGGAAAAGAAAAGCAGGAACCTTAACTGGCAGGGTACCGGCATTCTCTCCCAGTCTTCAACCTTTGCTTGGCAATCTCCATGAATAAGCTGTAAAATAGAGTAGATTATGAATTTGGAGGAATTGCAATGCCTATTCTCGTTTTATTGATCATTCTTTCACTTGTCTTCTATATCTTTTACAAGATTAAATATGTCCGCAGCAAAAGGCCTGCAGAGCGAAGCTGGCTTTCTGCAAAATCAAGCATCGCCCTGGGTTTGTTCGTCGCCCTTTTCGGGATCAACCAATTGTTCCTTTTCCAGACTGCTGTCACATACATCGTAGGTGCTATTTTCATTGTCATTGGTTCATTGAGCGTCTGGGGCGGGATCAAAGCATATAAGTTCTACCTTCCACACGCTGCCAAGGAAGCCCAGGAAAATTAGAGTACAACAAAGCCGACCCTGTTATTAAGGATCGGCTTCTTTCAACTGTTAATGTCTGTCGATCAGCTGACACATCATCATAGCCTTACCGACGAGAACGCCGTCATTGAAGGCTTCGATATCGACCTTACCGAACTTCCTTCCCACCTCTAGAACCTTCGGGTAGATCTCTATGACACTGTCAATCTGCACTGGCTTGATAAAATAAATCGTCATATTCTCGACAACCAGGTCACCTTTTTTATACCCTCGCAGCACACGGTTCGCGGCTTCTGTGACGATTGTTGTAAACACGCCATATGAAATCGTCCCAAGGTGGTTTGTCATCTGCGGAGTCACCTGGCAGCGGAAAATGTCTTCATCCTTTGTTTTTCCTTTTGCCAGAACAAGCTGGTTCGTAACCGTATCATCAAGTGTTTCCCCTACTTGCGGCTGTCGCTGGATCATTTGCAGAGCCTTCAACACATCCTGTCTGCTGACAATGCCCTGAATCCTGTTGGCATCGTCCACAACTGGCAAGACTTCAATGCCCTCCCACACCATCATGTGAGCGGAGGATGCTACACTCGTCGAACCGCTTACGGTCATCGGTTGTTTTGTCATGATCTTCTCAATCACTGTATCCTGTTCATGCCCCATGACATCCTTCGATGTGATCATCCCGATTACTTTCATATTCTGGTCCACAACCGGAAAACGGCTGTGAAGCGTTTCATCCTTGTGCCGATACCAATCTGATACCCGGTCATTAGCCTTAAGGAAGATCGTTTCCGTAACCGGGGTCAGGATATCCTCGACAAGGATAATTTCCTTTTTGATCAACTGATCGTAAATCGCACGGTTGATCATCGTCGCTACTGTAAAAGTATCATAGCTGCTGGAGATGATCGGCAGCTGCAATTCATCGGCAAGTTTCTTTACATGGTCTTCAGTATCAAAACCACCGGTCACTAAAACAGCTGCTCCTGCCCGCAGCGCCTGCTCATGTGCTTTGTCGCGGTTCCCGACGATCAGCAGGTTGCCTGCACCCGTATAGCGCATCATCGCCTCAAGCTTCATCGCCCCGATGACGAACTTGTTCAATGTTTTATGAAGCCCGGCACGGCCGCCCAGCACTTGCCCATCAACGATATTGACAACTTCGGCAAAAGTAAGTTTTTCAATGTTCTCTTTCTTTTTCCGCTCAATCCTGATGGTGCCGACACGTTCAATCGTGCTGACATACCCTTTATTTTCAGCATCCTTAATTGCTCTATATGCAGTTCCTTCGCTTACGTTCAGCGCCTTGGCGATTTGGCGTACCGAGATTTTTTCTCCTATTGGCAATTCATCTATATATTGAAGTATTTGTTCATGCTTAGTTGCCAAGACTTTCACCCTTTTTAATAATTTTCCGTACAAAGTAGTTCTATCCATTATTATTATAAGGTTTAAAAGGGTTGGATTCAATTTAATTAGGATGGAAGTCCTTTATATAGAAAAAACTGGCTGATTCTCAGCCAGTGTAAACACGTGATTTCCTTTTCAAACTGCTTTCCATCTTCCTGCTGCCTGCCCTGGAACGTTTTTTCGGCGTGTATAAAAAGGCTGCCAGATTTCCCGCGAAGACCAGCAAGGCCAGGAACAGCCACGAACCGGCAAATAAAGCCTCTTTTCCTCCCATCTGGAAGTTGAGCTCCGGCATTCCTATGTAAAGCATCATGCCGCACAACAGCAAGTATAACAAGTAACGGTTCTTCTTCATCTTCCCCCTCCTACAGGTTGTCTTGGTTTATATCTATGCTTCCAGGACAAAAATTAGCATGGCCAAATAGAAAAAGCTGCACAACTTTTTGTGCAGCTCTTGACTTCTATAATTCAATTGCCTCTCCTGCTTCAAGAACAGTGCCTTTATTTTTCTTAAGCATTTTAACAAAAGCATGCGGATCCTGCTTGATTGGCGGGAATGTGTTGAAATGAATCGGAACAACTTCCTTCGCATCCAGGAATTCCGCTGCCAATGCCGCATCTTCCGGGCCCATTGTAAAATTGTCGCCAATCGGCAGAAATGCCAGGTCAATCGGATGTCTCTCCCCAATAAGCTTCATGTCTGAAAACAGACCCGTGTCACCTGCATGGAACACGGTCTTCCCTTCTGCCATGAACAGAATCCCAGCAGGCATGCCGCCATAAATGATTTCATTGTTCTCAGTTACCATTCCTGTTCCATGGAAGGCAGGAGTCATTTTGACCTTGCCAAAATCAAATTCATACGCACCGCCAATCGACATGCCATGCGTGTTCAAGCCCTTCCAGCTTAAATATGTAGCCACTTCGAAATTGGCGATTACAAGCGCATCATGCTTCTTCGCCAGTTCGACCGTATCCCCAAGATGGTCGCCATGGGCATGAGTAAGGATGATGACGTCAGGCTTTACATCTTCCACCTTCAGATCGGTCAGGTCATTGCCTGTAATGAATGGATCAATCAGGATTGTCTTCCCATTTGTTTCGATTTTTACAACCGAATGTCCGTGATAAGATACTTTCATATTATCGCTCCTTTCATTCAAGGCTTTTTTTGGGCAATAAACCGCTGCAGTTTTAGGCATCATGCCGCCGCTGACCTGCAGCCTCTGCAAAAAGCCATCCTAATAATTTATTTCAACACTCTTTGCCTATCTCCTTCTTCCATTTTCTTTTTACCCAACAACCTCTCTCGTTAAAAGTTTTACTTTTCACCTGCGAATTGCTACTCTCATAGTGTGATGTACATATCAGAGGAGGAATTTCTATGACGGAAAGATTGGCTGCGTTATCAGGCTGGATGAAGGACAATGGTGTCGACGTCACTTTTGTTACATCTCCTGATAATGTATTTTACCTAAGCGGATTTTTAAGCGATCCTCACGAAAGACTGCTGGCAGTTGCTGTATTCCAGGATGCCGAGCCGTTCATGATTTGCCCGGCAATGGATAAAGAAAATGCTAAAAATGCCGGATGGGAACTTGAAATCATCGGCTACAGTGATACGGATGATTCCATGGAGCTTGCTTACAATGCGATTAAGAACCGCGTTCCTTCAATCAAGAAAACCGCGATTGAGAAGGAACAATTGAATGTAGAGCGTTATGAAAAAATGGCTGGCCTGTTTGGCGGCTCTGAATTTGTTTCAGCAGAGGAAAAACTGCGCCAGATGCGAATGATCAAAACAGAAGCTGAATTGCAGAAACTGAGAAAAGCGTGTGAGCTGGCCGACTTTGCCATAGAGACAGGGGTAAATGAAATCCAGGAAGGCAAAACCGAGCTAGATGTCCTTGCAGCAATTGAATTTGAATTGAAGAAAAAGGGCGTAACGGAAATGTCGTTTTCAACGATGGTCCTTACTGGTAAAAATGCAGCAGCACCGCACGGGACACCTGGGCTGACGAAGATCAAGAAAGGTGACCTCGTCCTGTTCGACCTTGGCGTTGTGATGGATGGCTACTGCTCTGATATCACACGGACCGTTGCGTACGGTGAGATCAATAAACAGCAGGAAGAAATTTATAACACCGTTTTAAAAGCACAGCTTAAAGCCCTGGATACTGCACGGGCTGGTGTTGCCTGCTCAGAGGTCGACCTTGCTGCACGCAATGTGATAGAAGAAGCTGGATACGGCGACTACTTCCCTCACCGCCTTGGGCACGGACTCGGAGTCAGCGTCCACGAATATCCATCATTGACCAGCACGAATCCTTTATTAATGGAAAAAGGAATGGTGTTCACCGCTGAGCCTGGAATATATGTACCTGGCGTTGCGGGAGTGAGAATTGAAGATGATGTCGTTATCACCGAGGATGGAATCGAAATCCTAACGAAATTCCCTAAAGAATTGGTCTTTGTATCGTAAAAAGAATCAAAACCGCCTGCGATCCCGGATCCAGGCGGTTTGTTTTAGTGAAAAAGCTAGTTTCCAAAGGTGTAAACAATCCGCTTCAGCTTTCTTATAGCAGTAATTTCTTTTTTATAGCGAGTTTTAATTTTTTATAGCGAGTTTCAGTTTTTTATAGCGAAAAAATCATTTTTATAGCGAATTGGAAAAAATCCATCTTTTTTTCCAGTTAAAAAAGAGCAGCACAAGCAGCTGCTCTTCCTCTAATTAGCGATTATCCACTTTTTCCGGATACATATCATGGTTCATCATCCGGTAGTTTGCCATTTCTTCATACTTCGTTCCGGGCTTGCCGTAGTTAGTATACGGATCAATTGAGATGCCGCCTCTTGGAGTGAATTTGCCCCAAACCTCAATATACCTTGGATCCATCAGTTTGATCAGGTCATTCATGATGATGTTCATACAGTCTTCGTGAAAATCACCGTGGTTCCTGAAGCTGAACAAATATAATTTCAGCGCTTTGCTTTCAACCATCAATTTGTCAGGAATGTAGCTGATGTAAATCGATGCAAAATCAGGCTGGCCTGTGATCGGGCAAAGACTCGTGAATTCGGGGGTATTGAATTTAACAAAATAATCTCGATATGGGTGCTTATTTTCAAACGTTTCAAGGATTTCAGGAGAGTACTCAAACAAGTATTTTGTTCCCTGATTGCCTAGCAGTGTCAAATCTTTCATTTCTTCATCTTTTCTTCCAGCCATTTTAAAGCCTCCTATTTGATCTGCAAACGCTTTTGAGGCCCATGAACTCTGCTTATCAAATAAAAAACCATATCCTCTGGGATATGGTTGAAATTCTTCAAAGCCATAGTTTTTTATAGAGGGTGTCCGCTATGAACCTCTCCCGCGATTGCAGGATGATTTATTCATTTTTATATAGCAACTATAAAGAAATGCCCTTCCAAAGTCAAAAGAAAATTTTTGTTATAAGATATGACAAATTCATGTATTTCCATTTTTTATTTTTACATATGTTCATGAGGTTATTTACATATGTTCACCTACCTGATATATTATTCATGTAAGTGACACATAATAAATTTGGGTTATATATTTTTTATTCTGAATGAAAGCGTTTCAACTATTTTTATACGGAAAGGGTTTGAACTAAATGACAAACGATTTAGCAAGAATGATCGACCACACATTACTTAAAGCAAATGCAACCGAAGCAGAGATTGTAAAGCTGGCTGAGGAAGCAAAAGAATATAAATTTGCTTCTGTTTGCGTTAACCCGACGTGGGTACAGAAGGCTGCTGAAATTCTTAAGGATGCTGAAGAAGTAAAAGTTTGCACAGTAATCGGCTTCCCTCTGGGCGCTACAACTTCAGAAACAAAAGCATTCGAAACAAAGAATGCAATCGAAAACGGCGCGACTGAAGTCGATATGGTCATCAATATCGGTGCATTGAAAGACAAGCAATATGATCTAGTTGAAAAGGATATTAAAGCGGTAGTTGACGCTGCAAAAGGCAAAGCACTGACAAAGGTCATCATCGAATCTTGCCTTCTTAACGACGAGGAAAAAGAAATCGCATGCAAGCTTTCTGTTAAAGCTGGAGCAGATTTCGTAAAGACTTCAACTGGTTTCTCAACAGGCGGAGCGACTGTAGAAGATATCGCTCTAATGAGAAAAACCGTCGGCCCTGATGTTGGGGTTAAAGCTTCCGGCGGAGTCAGAAGCCTTGAGGATGCACAGAACATGATCGAAGCTGGCGCAACAAGAATTGGCGCAAGTTCTGGAGTGGCAATTATCAATGGCCTGACTTCGGAATCTTCATACTAAATTATTCATACGGGCTCAAATAATATCATTGGGAATGGGGAATGGACGATGGATAAACACACGCTTGTGGAAAAAGCAATAGAAGCAAGAAGCACAGCATACGTTCCATATTCTAAATTTCAGGTTGGCGCTGCAATCATAACTAGTAACGATAATCTATTCCTGGGCTGCAATATCGAAAACGCATCTTACGGATTGACAAACTGTGCTGAAAGAACAGCCATTTTCAAGGCAGTCTCTGAAGGGGATACCGAAATCAAGGCGATTGCAGTAGTCGCTGACACTGAAGGTCCTGTTTCTCCTTGCGGTGCCTGCCGCCAGGTGATTGCGGAGTTCGCAACTGACGATACAAAAATTTACCTTGCCAATCTGAATGGCGATGTAAAGGAAACGACAATCAGCGAAATCCTTCCTGGATACTTCACATCCAAAGACATGGAGAAAGTAGACATGTCCAAGAAAATGGTCTAAATTGATTATTTAAGTTAACAAGGGGCAACTCCTAAAGAGTTGCTCTTTCTTATTTGAACGTTTAAGGAGGACAGAGCTGCCCCAATTATTGGGCGGCATACATCATGGGAGACGCAGGTTTATTACTATCAGGTGCAGCACTCTTCCTGAACAGCTTAATGCTTTTAGGAAAGGCAAACGCTAAAAGTGTGGCAGTATTCAATTTATTCATCGGGGCATTACAAGTGATCGTGCCCTTTTACTTGATTGCCGTATCAGACCAGAGCAATTGGACGGTCTACAGTCTGGCAAGCATCTTTCTCTTTGGTTTTACCTATTTATATGTCGGGTTGACCTTGTGGAACAACCTTGATGGCACCGGGCTTGGATGGTATTCCCTCTGGGTTGCTGTTCTCGCCATCATTTATGCAGCGGTTGCCTTTGTCCATTTTGATGATATTGTCAACGCGCTTACATGGCTGATGTGGGCCTACCTTTGGTTCCTGTTCTTCTTATCAATGGGATTGAACAAGAAAATAGATGCATATGTCGGGAAAGTTGCCATGGTCCAGTCATGGCTGACATTGACCTTCCCGGCACTCCTGTCAATGACTGGCTTATGGAAAACAGACCAGGTTGTCAATGCCTGGATTTACTTCTCAATTGCTGCTTTTGTCTACTTTGCTTATATTACATTAAAGCTGAAAAGATCTTCTGCCCGAACAGAGAAATTCGCGTAAAATCAAAAAACCTTCCTGCCCAAATGGCCAGGAAGGTTCTTTATTAGGATTTATTTCGCAAGTACATTCGTCAGTACTGGAACGACCTGTTTTTTACGGGAAACAACGCCCTTAAGTGTCGCAGTATTATCTTCGAGAGTTACATTGAACGCTTCCTCAACAGCTGCAGCCTTTTTACCAATCGCAAGCGCTGCAGAATCATTCGTCAATATATCAGTGATGACCAGCAAGAACAGATCCAGGTTCTTTTCAGTTATCTTATTGATCAATGCTTCTTCAAGCTCTACCTTACGCAAAAGAACATCGTTGATATCAACTGTGTTTACCTGTGCGATTTCAACCTTGGATTCTCCCATCTGGAATTCCTTCGCGTCAAGGGAAATAAGCTCTTCGATTGTTTTGCTGCTGAGATCCGCACCAGCCTTCAGCATTTCAAGACCGTATTCCTCAGCATCCACTCCTGCGATTTCAGCCAATTCACGTGCAGCTGCAACATCCTGGTCTGTGCAAGTCGGGGACTTGAACAATAAAGAATCAGAGATGATCGCCGACAGCATTAGTCCAGCGATATTCTTTTCGATTTCCACATTGTTTTCTTTGTACATCTTATTTAGGATTGTGGCTGTGCAGCCTACTGGCTCAACACGGAAATAAAGCGGATCACTCGTCTCGAAATTCGCCACACGGTGGTGGTCAATGACTTCCACGATTTGAACATCTGTAATGTCATCAGCGCTCTGCTGGCGTTCGTTGTGGTCAACAAGGATAACCTTGTCCACTTCTTCTGAAACTCTACCTGCAAGGCGTGGCGCTTCAGCTTTGAAGTAATCAAGAGCATACTGAGTTTCTCCATTAACCTGACCCAAACGTACCGCTTCCGCATCGACACCAAGCTTTTGCTTCAAATTAGCATAGGCAATAGCAGAGCAGATTGTATCCGTATCAGGATTTTTATGTCCAAAAACAAGTACTTTTTCCATCATGACACTCCTCAATAACAAATTAACACGGACATTCTAGCAACTAGAACCCGTATATCCCATAAATAATATACGCTAAAATTGAAAGATTTTAAACTGCTTTGTGTTAATTAGAGTTGCTTTACCTATCTCAACAATAAAAGATCCGGAATATTTCATCCGGATCTAGAAAAATTAAATTTGCTCTAATAATGTTTTTGTTTCAGAGTATACAAGGTTATGCGCTTCTGCTACTGCCTGGTAAGTCACATAGCCATTAAGCGTGTTGATTCCCTTGAGCAATGCTTCATTGTCCAGGCAAGCCTGCTTGTAGCCTTTGTTCGCAATCTGGACAGCGTACGGCACTGTCACGTTCGTCAAGGCGATTGTTGATGTTCTAGGAACTGCACCTGGCATGTTGGCAACTGCGTAGTGAACAACGCTGTGCTTTTCATAAGTAGGGTTGTCATGTGTTGTGATTCTGTCTGTTGTTTCGAAGATGCCACCCTGGTCGATTGCGATATCGACAACGACTGAACCTGGGTTCATCGACTGGATCATTTCTTCTGTCACAAGCTTTGGCGCCTTCGCGCCTGGAATCAATACAGCGCCGATAACCAGGTCAGATGCTTTGACTGCTTCAGCAATGTTCAAAGGATTGGACATTAGCGTTGTAATGTCAGAACCGAAGATATCATCCAGCTGACGAAGACGGTCTGGGTTCAAGTCGATCATTGTGACCTGAGCACCAAGGCCGACAGCCATTTTAGCTGCGTTCGTGCCAGCTACACCGCCGCCGATGATTGTTACTTTTCCTCTTTGTACACCTGGAACGCCTCCAAGCAGGATTCCTTTTCCTCCGTGAACTTTTTCAAGGAATTGCGCACCGATTTGTGTAGACATACGGCCAGCAACCTCACTCATAGGAGTAAGCAATGGAAGCGAACCGTTAGCCAGCTGTACTGTTTCATAGGCAATTCCAACAACCTTATTCTCGATCAATGCCTTAGTCAGTTCCGGTTCTGGTGCAAGATGCAAATATGTAAATAAAATTAAGCCTTCACGGAAATACCCGTATTCTTCTGCGAGAGGTTCTTTAACCTTCATGACCATATCCTGTGCCCATGCTTCTTCTGCACTTCCAACGATCAGAGCACCGGCAGCCTTGTAGTCTTCATCTGTAAAACTTGAGCCAATTCCAGCTCCAGTCTCAATGAAAACTTCATGCCCGAAATTTACTAGATTAACTACTCCTGCAGGCGTCATAGCCACACGATTTTCGTTATTTTTTATCTCTTTAGGTACACCGATACGCATTATTGCATACCTCCTATATAATAATTGCCCTACCATTTCAGCCCTGCCATCACTATATCATTTTTTCAATGAGTAAAGAAATATTGCGGCAAGATGAAAACACTTTCATTTTAGTAGAAAAAAATGCTTTTGGCAAAACAATTCGTACAAATTTCCCTAAAATATACTATTCTGTATATTTTTAATTTTACAGGAAGTAGGAATGGAAAATAAAAAGGCTTGCCGAGCAACGGTTCTCAGCAAGCCACCCTATCCATTAAGCCAGATTATTTTTCATTTTTAATAGAGAAGTTAGCAGGCATTATTATAGCCTGTAACGATGCGAATACAGCTTTATCTATGTTCCTCATTGTTTTCTGCTGCTGCTTTCATCTGATCCTGCGGGACTACTCCGCTGTTGTATGAATCCATGATTTGCTGGCTTACCTGCATGACACCCTGATCATCGTAATCATAAAATGACTGGCCGCGCTGTTCCTTTTTATCCATGTGAAATCCTCCTTCAATATGATGCTTGCATCTATAGTTTTCGTTGGATTGTCACAGCTATACCAATGAAACTGTTGTATAATATAGGTAAAGGAGGCGAGAACTATGGCACTTTATTATAAGAACATTTTAGTTGCCGTTGATGGTTCTAAACAAGCAGCATGGGCTTTTAAAAAAGCCATTGAAATCGCAAAAAGAAACGACGCGAGTCTGGTCATGACCCACATAATCGATTTACGCACCTTTGCTACTGTAGAGGCATATGACCGCACCATCTCAGAGCGGGCGACACAGTTTGCTACAGAGCTGATGGAAAGCTACAAACAGCAGGCAATCGAAGCTGGTATCAAAGACGTGGAATATGACATCGATTATGGTTCACCAAAGGTCAAGATTGCGAAAGATGTTGCGAAAAAATATAACGCCGACCTGATTATTTGCGGAGCAACAGGAATGAACGCAGTGGAACGCTTCTTCATCGGAAGTGTCTCCGAGCATATCACCCGCTATGCATCTTGTGATGTCCTGGTTGTCCGGACTGACAAAGAGAATTAATCTAATGACACACCATACAAAAAGCACGAAGTATCTTTTTATTGATACTTCGTGCTTTTTTCCATTTATAAGGCTCTTTTCTTAAATTTTGTTGCTTTCTCAACCATACTAAAGCAATCTTTATTCGATTTTAGAACAATAGCAACAATCCATGCCAAAACAGCCTTTTATAATGTTATTTTTGCTTTCTCGATCTGAAATTTCACTTGTGAGAAGCCGGTGCCTCCAGCACTGTTTCGTCTTTTCACGGCATTATAAGGATTCAACGCCTCGAAAATATCATCTTCGAACAACGGGTTCATGGACTTGTAGGCTTCTAATGACAGGTCTGCAAGGTAGCAGCCTTTTTGGATGCAATCAAGGACAAGCTTGCCGACGATTTCATGTGCTTCACGGAAAGGTACGCCTTTTGCCGCCAGATAATCAGCCAGCTCAGTTGCATTCGAAAAATCCTTCTTGACTGATTCTGCCATTTCCTCCGTTCTCACCTTCATCGAACTGACCATGCCAGCGAAAATTTTCAGGGAGCCCTTCACTGTTTTGACCGTATCAAACATGCCTTCTTTATCTTCCTGCATATCCTTGTTATACGCCAGAGGCAAGCCTTTCAATACCGTCAAGAGTCCCATCAGGCTTCCATAGACACGGCCTGTTTTACCGCGGATCAGTTCAGCCATATCCGGATTCTTCTTTTGCGGCATGATGCTGCTGCCTGTCGTGAATGCATCTGAAAGCTCAATGAACTGGAATTCCTCGCTCGACCAGAGGATAAGTTCTTCGCACAATCGTGACAGATGCATCATTAAAATCGAGCTGTCTGAGAGGAACTCGAGAATAAAATCACGGTCACTCACAGCATCCAGACTGTTTTCATAGATGCCCTCAAACCCCAGAATTTCTGCTGTCATATGGCGGTCAATCGGAAAAGTAGTTCCCGCAAGCGCTCCCGCCCCAAGGGGAGATAGATTGATTCTTTTCATGCTATCCATAAAACGCTGTTTATCGCGGTCAAGCATCCAATAATATGCCATGAGATGATGGGCAAAAGAAATTGGCTGTGCCCTCTGCAAGTGAGTATACCCGGGCATCAATGTCTCAATATTTTGTTCTGCCTGTTCAACCAGAGCTTTTTGGAACTCAGAAATCAGCTCGATGATTTCAGATACCTGATCTTTCAGGTATAAATGCATATCGGTCGCCACCTGGTCGTTCCTGCTCCGTGCCGTGTGAAGTTTGCCGCCTGCTGGACCAATCAATTCTGTCAGGTGATGTTCAAGGTTCAGATGGATATCCTCGAGTTTGGCTGAGTATTTGAGTTCGCCATTACTTGCTTGCTGCTCCAGTTTCCTTAGTCCTTGAATAATATTATCTGCTTCAGCTTCTGTTACGATTCCGCACTTCGCAAGCATAGTTGCATGGGCGATACTGCCCTCGATATCCTGCTTCGCCAGTTCCTGGTCAAAACCGATCGATGCCCCAAATTCATCGACCCAATCCTCAGCAGAGCCGGTGAATCTGCCTCCCCATAATTTCTTCACACTGTCACCTTCTTGCCCTGGACCATGCTGTGGACAACTGTTGGCAGTCCCCATAGATTGATGAATCCAACAGCAGCATTATGGTCGAACTCATCGTCAGCAGTGTAAGTCGCCAGTTTTTCATTGTATAAAGAATATGGAGATTTTCTGCCTTCAATGATTGCATGCCCTTTGAAAAGCTTGACACGGACAGTACCCGTCACATGCTTCTGTGTTGATTTCAGGAACGCTGCCAGCGCATCCTGAAGCGGTGAAAACCAGAGCCCTTCGTAAATTAATTCGGTCAGCTTTTTCTCAATAACCGGCTTGAAATGGGCTACCTCTTTAACAAGCGTGATATCCTCCAGTTCCTTATGAGCCTTGATTAAAGTCATCGCAGCAGGAGCTTCGTATACCTCGCGTGACTTGATGCCGACCAGACGGTTTTCCACATGGTCAATCCTTCCGACACCATGCTTGCCTGCAATACTGTTAAGCTCAAGAATCAATTCTGAAAGAGGATAAGTTTTGCCATCAATCGCTGTTGGAACACCCTCAACAAATTCAATCTCGATGATATCCGGTGAATTCGGTGTGTCTTCAAGCTCTGCTGTCAGTTCATAAGCCTCTACTGGAGGTGCCTGCCAGGGATCCTCAAGAATTCCGCATTCATTGCTTCTTCCCCAAAGGTTCTGGTCAATGGAGAACGGGCTGTCTAGATTGATTGGAATCGGAATGCCATTGTTGGCTGCATAAGCAATTTCTTCCTCACGCGACCATTTCCACTCACGGACAGGAGCAATGACCTTCAGATCGGGATTCAATGCTTTGATTGATACCTCAAATCGCACCTGGTCATTTCCTTTTCCTGTGCAGCCATGCGCAACAGCTGTTGCACCCTCCATTTCTGCTACTTCCACTAGTTTCTTAGAAATCAAGGGACGCGATAATGCTGATACCAGCGGATATTTTCCCTCGTATAATGCATGGGCCTGCAGGGCGAACAGTGCATAATCATTGGCGAATTCTTCTTTGACATCCAAAACATATGATTTGATTGCGCCGACCTTCAACGCTTTTTCTTTTATGAATTGAAGATCCTTTCCTTCACCAACATCAAGACAACAAGCAATTACCGCGTAACCCTGGTCCTTCAGCCATTTGATCGCAACAGATGTATCAAGCCCGCCAGAATAGGCAAGCACCACTTTATTTTCAGCCATTTTTTCATGCTCCTTTTAGTCGAATATTTATTCATACTTATAAATTTTTATTCATGTTTATAAAGGTAACAGGTTTTTGAGCACATTTCAAGATAAAATATGTTTTTTTTAATTGATCCCGTGAATCTGCTCATGTATCAGACTGGTATGGAAGCAGGATTAAAAGTATAGTAGAATGTAAGCAAGATTACCGGAATGGGGGCACCATCAGAAATGGAACAATTTTTTCTTTTTAACAGCCGACTGGGCATTCCCCTGCCAGACCTGCAAGGAAACTGGGAAGATTACGACCTTGATACACGGCACGCGATTCTCCTCCATTGGGAAAAAATTCGCGGCAGCATACCTGACCGGATCGCAGAGCTTGAAAAAACAATCAACCTGAAGCAAGCCCAGCTTTCCGATGAAAGCGACTTCATCCGCTCCTGTAAACTGAACAGCGAAATTTCCGAGCTTGCGTCCATCATCAACGATCTCTGGCTCTGGTATCGCACCCAGCAGGACATTTCATCAGAGAAGATCCATCGATAATACTTTCATTTGCATAAAAAATAGCCTGGAGCTGCTCCGGGCTATTTTTTGTTTGTCTGCTTTATGATTAAATTTATTCCGGCCATTCCTGGTTAAGCTCCACTGGTATTTTGACAGCTTTTCCTGTGTTTACCAAATCTGTCACGATTCCGTTGTTTTCTTGACAACTTTTCCTTGTTTCCCACTCAAACCTGTCTGAACTTGATGCTGCTACTAAAAAACCAATACATCTTATTCGAGCAATCACCCCAGATTCTTTTAAAAAACAAAAAAAGATGAAATCTGTTAAGATTCCATCCACAATTCGTTATAAATCCTTCGTCAATTCTCTTACCACATGCCCAATCTCTGGAATGATCAGCTTTTCCATTGCCAGGCGTACAGCACCTGTTGATCCTGGTGTTGAGAAGACAGCGCGATCATTCACGACTCCGGCTGCGGCACGCGATAGCAGGGCAGCCGAACCAATATCCTCGGTATAGCTGAGCATGCGGAAAATCTCGCCAAATCCAGGTATTTCTTTTTCGAAGAGGGCCTGGACTGTTTCGATTGTGACGTCACGTTTGGCGATCCCTGTGCCTCCATTGGTAAGCACGACATCCACATCAGATTGGCTACAGCCCTTCAGCACTTCAGACTTAATCGGTTCTGCCTCATCTTTAACAATCACATAATCGACGATCTTATGACCTGCGGCCTCGAGCATTTCCATCATCAGCTTGCCGCTTTTATCTGTTTCCGGCGTTCTTGTATCGCTTACTGTTATGACTTTGCAGCGGACCTGGCTCGGTGCAGCCTGCTTGTGTTCCTGAGTACTCATACCCCTACAGAGCTCCTTTTTCTTTGAAATATCTCATTTGGTAAAATTTATGGGCGAAGTCAGTGACCCTTCTCGTCAATTGATAGTTTGCTCCTGCTCCAATCGCCATGCTGATCACCGGCATGCCCTGGACATGCTTTTTGCGGAACATCAGGATCGCCATACCCTTGAAAATCTGTTTGATTGGCTGTTCCAGCCATGTTACGTCTGTCAGGTCATCATTGCCTTCATAGAAATAATAGTCGTCTGCCTGTTCGAGGTCATTTTTCAACTCTTCCCAGCCAGCGCTCTGCATCCTTGAAGGCATTGTCGCCGTATGGAAAACCTTCAAAGCGACCATCATTTCAAATGGAGTATTTACTTCAAATCCATACGTCATCGCAACCAGCTGGACAATCCGCAAATTTATGACAGCCATCGCCGGGATATCTGCCCCTAGTACAAGGTTTCCACCGCTTCCCGACATGCCGCCCTGGACGAAGGAATAGAGTCTGTGGCGGGCAATTTGCTGTCTGGCAATGAATTCAAGTTGTTCAATCGGCAGCTCCCTTAAATCCTCAATCGTTTCAAGGTCAGGCTGGAAAACCCGCCCGGCAGAAAGAATACGTTCCTTGGCATCCATCTGCAGCTGTGAACCCTGAATTAGAGAGTGGAGATGGAAAAGCCAGCCGTCGAATAAAGTGAAAAAGCGTTCCTGTACCTCTTCTGGCAAAAGCGAAAAAGACCGTTCAAGATATCGGTCATACGCCAATTCAAAATCATTCGGTTCATAATCGTAGAGATTGTTTTCCCAAGCACTTAATTCGTCCAGCACCTTTTGTTCCCGTTGAGTCAAAGGCATTGAAAAACCTCCAGCATATCTGAATTTTCTTCCAGTATAGCACAAGAAAAGCGGAAGCGCCTCGGTCAGCCCCGACAAGCGCTGTCCGCTTAAAACGCCACATCGTGCGGCTTGCGGATTTGCACGTCCTGTGCCTTAGAGGGCGTCGTTCTTTGACTTCATTGGGAGGAGCGAAGCGACTAGCTGGACACGATCAAAACTCCCACTATACAAAAAGGCAGAAGCATCTTCGCTTCTGCCTTAAAAAGTATGATTTATTGAGCCAAACGCACGACATCACGGGCGATCATGACTTCTTCATCTGTCGGGATAACCATTACTTTTACAGGAGAGTGCGGGTAGCTGATGAAAGCTTCTTCGCCGCGCACTTTGTTCAAAGCTGGATCCCAGTAGATGCCCATGAACTCAAGGCCCTGCAGGACGCGGGCACGGATTGCTGAACTGTTTTCCCCGATGCCTGCCGTAAAGATGATAGCGTCGACACCGCACATGCGTGCTGCATATGAACCGATGTATTTATGGATTCTGTCCGCAAAAACTTTCAAAGCAAGCTCAGCTCGGTCATTCCCTTTTTCTGCTTCGTCTTCGATGTCACGAAGGTCGCTGGAGAAACCAGATACACCAAGCATACCGCTCTCTTTATTGAGGACATCTAAAACTTCATCAGCGTTCTTATCTGTTTTTTCCATGATATATGGAATCAAGGCCGGATCAATGTTACCTGAACGAGTCCCCATCGTCACACCCGCAAGTGGAGTGAAGCCCATGGATGTATCTATTGATTTTCCGCCTTCGATAGCCGCGATACTTGCACCGTTTCCAAGGTGACATGAAATCAAGCGGAGGTGCTCAACCGGGCGGCCAAGCATTTCAGCTGCACGCTGGGAAACATACTTATGTGAAGTACCATGGAAGCCATATTTACGGATTCCGTACTTCTTGTAGTAGTCGTATGGAAGGCTGTAAAGGAAAGAGTTCTCTGGCATTGTCTGGTGGAAAGCTGTATCAAATACAGCAACCGCAGGAACATTTGGAAGCACCTGCTGGAATGCGCGGATACCAGTTAAGTTAGCTGGATTGTGCAGTGGCGCAAGCTCAGAAAGTTCCTCGATTTTTTCTAAAACCGCATCGGTGATCAATACGGAATCACTGAATTCTTCACCGCCGTGAACGACACGGTGGCCGATTCCTTCGATTTCATCAAGTGACTGAATGATTCCCAATGAAGTAAGTTTATCAAGAAGGATTTTTACCGCAACGTCATGATTCGGGATATCAGTAACTTCCTTATTCTTTTCTCCATTTACTGAGATAGTGAAAATAGAATCTTTAAGGCCGATTCTTTCCACGATTCCTTTAGTGATCACTTCTTCGCTGGGCATTTCGAACAATTGAAACTTTAGTGACGAACTGCCGGCATTGATTGCAATTATTTTAGACATTTGTACCGCTCCTTTTATATAACAACCTGGTTAAAAATACAGTGAAATAGTACACATTTATTGTGTGCCACAGGCCGCAATTATATCTCTCATTTTCTCATTTAAACACTGTCTTTTTCACATTTCAAGCAAAGCTTTTCCAAAGGAGAAATGAGTTTTTATTCAGACACTTCTAAGGATTAGAAAAAAACATTGCCATGTTTTATATACCACAAACAAATGAAAAAAGAACCGGGTATTGATCCGGTTCTATTGCTGTTCCGTTTTATTATCTTTAAACCATTGATCGATTTTATTCAGCATCCTGTTCACCGCTGGGCCGTCGGATAGCTTTGGAAGCTCGGCAAGGAGTGCCTGCTTTGGCGCTTTCACTTCTTCACCATTCTTTTGCAGAATAAGGATACTTTTAGCTGCCTGCTTGTTTTTAAACAGAGAAGCCGGAAGCTGTAAAATACCCTGGACAATCAGATTGTTTTTAATGAACTCATGCAGCATTGGGGCTTGTTCACTTTCGAAAAGGCCATTGGGTATCATGAAGAACAAATATCCGCCTTCTTTTACATGCTTCGTACTTTGCTCAATGAACATGTGATGAGAGTATGTATGGCCATCTTTTGCTTTTACCTCATATTGCTCCGCTCGAAGGTCATTCGGGTAGTAACCGACTGGAAGGTCACAAATGACTGCATCCGCCGGATCAACAAACAATGGTTCAAGGCTGTCCTGATTGAAAAACTCGACCGGATGCTTTTGGAGATTGGCATTTACAAAAGCCAGCCGGATCAGCAGGTCATCAATTTCAACACCGACAGACTCGATTTCCTTATCCGTCTGCTGGTTCAATACCGTCGCCAGCAAGTTCCCAGTTCCGACCGCAGGGTCAAGCAGCCTAAATGACTTCTTGTCGACAAACTTATTGACCAGGTAGCCAATGAACATGCCGACAGAATCAGGTGTCATTTGATGATTCGGCTGAACATGCTCCTTCATTCCTTTCAAAATCGCAAGCTGGAAGCCTTTGCGGATTTCTTCTTTGCTAAAAGAATCAAGGTTAGTCTCCTTATATACTTTTTCAAGCCGTTTTGTTGTGACTTCATTCAGTTCGTCCTGGAGCACTGTGCCCTGGAACATGTTTTCCCCGCTTTCCGCAAGCGCCTCTAAATATGTACAAGATAACTCTTCTTTTAAAATATCTGCTGTTGTATTGAATGCAGTAAATAATTGTTCGACCGGAGTCATACTCACTTTTCTTCCTCCTGATTTGAATAGATATTTATATATTTTAGCCGTGTTTCGCATTGGGTACAAGGCATATGACTGGAAAGCAATTGGGCAACCTTGCGATCCATGCATGTGAACAGAAATTTTATCGGACACTTTTCCCGTTCTCCGCCTTCTGTTTGTCCGATAAAGCTCTCCTATCGGGCACTTTCTCCGCTTTCCGCTTCCCGTTTGTCCGATAGGAAGCGAAGCGGGGCATAAAAGAAACCTGTATTCAAAGTAAAACAAGCCGCAGTTCCTTTCTGCGGCTTGTCCTAATGTTGTGTGTTTTAGTTTGCTTGCTTTGCAGCTTCCACTGCTGCTTCGTAATTCGGGTGGTCAGTTGCTTCGCTTACATACTCGACGTATGTTACTTTGTCGTTTGAATCAACAACAAATACTGCACGAGCGAGCAGGCGTAGTTCCTTGATTGCTACTCCGTAAGCTTCTCCGAATGAAAGCTCGCGGTGGTCAGATAGAGTCTGGACATTCTCGATTCCAGCCGCTCCGCACCAGCGCTTTTGAGCGAATGGAAGGTCAACGCTGACTGTCAGAATTTTAACGTTATCAAGGTTGGCAGCTTCCTCATTGAAACGGCGAGTCTGCGCGTCACAAACTCCTGTGTCCAGTGAAGGAACAACACTGATCAAACGTACTTGTCCCTTTGAATCCTGAAGTGTCACTTCTGAAAGGTCGTTTGCAAGCACTTTAAAATCTGGTGCCTGGTCTCCAACCTTTACTTCATTTCCTAGCAATGTAACTGGGTTCCCCTTAAATGTAACAGATGCCATACCTGCTCATCCTCCTTGTCCATTATATGTACAGTGTAAATATATCTTTTAAAGAATCTTTTTGCAATTATTTTACTAAAGGACAGCGTACCAAACTTACATAGATAAGCTGCCTTTCCGTTCGAAAAGACAGCTTCCCACTGATCATTGGTGATGGAAATTTTCGTGAAATGAAACTGTGACATCGATCTGCTTAAAATTCAAGATCTGTTTTTGGACCGTTGTATTCAGACTGTGACTGAGATTGTGACTGAGATTGGCCCTGGTTTTTGTTCTGGCTGCTATCCTGGCTGTTCTGGTCTTTCTTTGACATCATTTGCTGGATTTTTTCCACTGCCTGAGGGGCAAGGTCCAGTATCTTCTCATACAAATGTGTATTTTCGTCAAGATGAAGCATTTTAACACCCTTTGAGTTGACGATCAAGAAAGCAATTGGTGTGATCGACACACCGCCGCCGCTTCCTCCTCCGAACGGGTGCTGTGCTCCTCCGGATTGTCCCCCAGAGCCGCCAGATCCGCCAGATCCTCCCTTTGAGCTTTCCAGAACAAATTCACTTCCACCGGCAGCAAAACCGAAACCTACCTTTGAAACTGTCAGGATTACACTTCCATCCGGTGTTTCTACGGGGTCCCCAATGATTGTGTTGACATCAATCATTTCTTTCAAGCTTTCCATGGCAGTTGTCATTAGTCCTTGAATTGGATGGTCGGACATTCCTGTTTCCTCCTTATTTTAGACAGAATTAGAATTATCACCGGAAAGAGCGGATAATGGCTTTGATTTAAATTCAGGCCAGCCGCCTCTCCAATATTTAACCAGCTTTATTCCTGCTAAAATAGCATGCCCGACTCGGACTTGTATCATACATTTAAAACTAGTAATTGATACGGTTTGCTGAAAGCTCGGTGTGATTGTCATGACAGGCATCTCTTTCATTTTCATATTGTTGCTCAGAAGCCCGATCACTCCGCCTTTGACTGCCCAAAAGGCACCTGTAATGACTCCTGTGGCTGCTGCATCCGATACTCCAACCATTGTGTGCCACTCAATATTACGTATCGTTACCTTCTTTAAAAAATTCCGTACGATATTATGGAGACCGGCGATATGGGTGATCAGCTGCTTAAAATCATGCAGGCTATCAAGTAAATCCTTTTTATCAACCTGAGTGGTTTTTTGTTGTTTCATATTTTCATCGGGACCTGCTTTGACTTTTTGCTCAGCAACGATAGTGGGAGAATTATCATCGATTTTTACAACCGACACCTCTATCTTGAACTTGATTAAGCCGCCCCACGCTTTAATTGTTACCTTAAAATGATCATTATCATTGCCGTGGAAATAATCTAAAAAAATCTTAACTTTTGTAAAAAGGATTATAAGTACAAGCACCGTGAGAAGCAGTATGGCAAGCAGCACCCATTTCATCGTCCTCCACAACCTTTCAGCTTATTATTATCAACAAAAAGGCAAAAAAATAAACCTGCCGCAGCAGGTTCACTCTAACGTGGTTCATATATGACAGTTGTATCTGCGAACAGGTCATGCAGCCCCTGTTTCTTTTTCGTAAAAGCAACGACCACATACAAAATCATGATAGTCGCTGAAATGAAGCGGCCGACCCACTCGCGGAAAATAACGGTTCCCCATGTAAGGCCCTTTCCATCCAGCTCGACTACTTTCAAACCAAAGACCATTTTTCCAAGAGTTTGGCCGAAGAATTTTGTCATTAACACAAAATACAAATAGAATACGACTGCAGTCGCGATGGCCATTGGCGAAAAAATTCCATCCTCAATCAACGATAAATCCAATGCCCGGAATACAGGATTGATGATCATCCGGTTGACGCTTCCGATTACAATCAAATCAAGCAAATACGCCCAAAAACGTGTCCAGAAACCGGCATAGAGACCGGCATATATATGATTCTCCGGTTCAATCCTGCCTTTTTCATAAGTGTCAGCTTCGGGATTTCCCTGACCAGGTAAATTGCCCGGATCAGACTGTAGTATTGGACGGGCGGTCTCTTTTTGATAACCCGACCTGTTATCAGAGGGTTCAGAACTATCCATGATATCGTTACCATCTTCCGTTTGAGATGGTACATTTTCCTGATCTTTAAAGTCATCAGAATTCATTTTTCTCCCTCCTTATTCTGCATATAAATACATGAGGCGTGGAGAATTAGGCTGGGACAATATCTTCATTAAGCCGGCCATTTCTGCATCTTTCCCCATGATCTTTTGAGCACCCATGCTGAAAAATGAACCAAAGCCCATGCTTTCTGTGTATTTAACGACAGTAGCATCGCCAAGTTTTTTGTCTTTCCTGACACTTTCGATGACATCCTCAAGATAACCAAATCCGTCGATCAAATTCAGCTGCTTTGCCTGGCGTCCATCATAAATCCGGCCATCGGCAATTTCCTTGACCCGTGCCACAGACATATCGCGTCCTTCCGAAATGACTTTTACGAATCCCTCATAGGAGTTGTCGATCATCGATTGGAGGATTTCACGCTCCTCCTCTGTCATCGGTCTAGACGGGCTCATGATATCCTTGTATGGCCCGCTTTTAATTGTTGTGAATTCGACTCCATACTTTTCTGCAAGACCGGCATAATTCACTCCCTGCATGATGACACCCAGCGATCCAGTAAGTGTTTCAGGGCTGGCAAAAATTTTATCTGCAGGCGCAGAAACATAATAACCTCCAGAAGCGGCCATTGACCCCATCGACACATAAACTGGCTTTTTCGTTTCCTTCTGGATTTCTTTGATTTTATCATGGATTTGAGCACTTTCCACGACGCCGCCGCCAGGAGAGTTCACTTGCAGGATGATTGCCTTAACATCATCTGCTTCTTTGACATAATCAAGCTGCTCCATGAACGCCCTGTGATTATAGAGCGGACTTTCAAAAAATGATTCAGCATCCCCGGTATCCTGGATCACTCCATTGATCGACAATACTGCTATTTTAGAGAGCATGTCACCTTCTTCGATAATTTCTTCCGCAAACATTTCCTCCGATACTGCAAACATATCCGTAAAAGCACTTTCTGCGTCACTGAAAGCGAATGTAGACAGAAGATTGATAACTGTTGATGCAATGAATAATCCGACGGCAATCCCTAAAGCCGCCCACCTTTTACCATTCATGTTGAAGCCCCCTTGTAAGTTTCTGCACTTTCAAAACCTTATGAAAAAATGATAAACTGATGTCAATAACATTTATTTTAGCAAAAGTTTTTAAAAGTGGGTAAAAATATGGAAGAATTACATAATGTTTGGAGGAATTTATATGCCAGATCGCCGTAATATTTATTTTCACCACACACCAGACACAACCATGCTGGAAAAAGTTGAGCCTTTATATGAGCTGGCTCGCCGCTATGAATTCAATATCGTGACTGACCATCGTACCGCAAATATCATCGTAAGCATTGGGGATGACGGTACATTCCTTCAGGCTGTCAGAAAGACAGGCTTCCGTGATGATTGTCTTTATGCCGGCATTTCGGTTACCGGCTCCCTGAATATGTACTGCGATTTCCATCTTGAAGACACAGATAAAATGATTGAAGCCATCACAACTGCACAAATCGAGGTCAGGCGTTACCCGACCATCGAGGTAACAATCGATGAGGAAACAACATTTGGCTGCCTGAATGAGTTCAGTGTCCGGTCAGCGATCATCAAAGCTTTTGTGATGGATGTATTCATCGACGACAAGCATTTTGAAACATTCCGCGGGGACGGGATGATCGTCGCTACTCCTACGGGAAGTACAGCTTATAACAAGTCGGTCAATGGAGCGGTAGTCGATCCGCTGCTTCCTTGCATGCAGGTGAGCGAGCTCGCTTCAGTCAACAACAATCATTACCGTACACTCGGCTCATCTTTCATCCTAGGCGGTGACCGCAAGCTTACCTTCAAGGTTGCCCAGGACGGCAATGATTATCCAATCATGGGAATAGACAACGAAGCGGTGAGCATCCAGCATGTCGAAAAATTCGATGTGCAGCTGAGCAACAAAATCATCAAGACTGTCAAACTCAAGGACAACTCTTTCTGGGAAAAAGTGAAGAGGACCTTTTTATAAGCGGCAAGCCGCAGAGACCAAGAAAGCCCAGAGTGAACTCTGGGCTTTTTGTTAAACATTAGCGACAAACTATTGATCCGCTTTACTGAGATTCATTCTTTTCTGAGCCTGCCAGGTATTGACCAGGCTTGGAACTCCGGCTAATAAACTCACCATAAAACTCCACATTACATATCTCCATTCTCCTGTGAAAACAGAGACACCAAGAAAGAAAACAAGCTGTCCAACAAGCGCAAACCAAGTAGCAATCCAGGCAAACCTTAAATTCTCCTTCATTCCATCACTCCTGACTCAGCAATCTATCCTGTAAATATTTTAACATATTTTACCTTAATTTGAATATGCCGTCTTTTACAATGAGAAAAGAGCTGCAGAATTTTCCGCAGCTCTCTTTTTTACATAGGCATTCCTTTTTCTTTTTTCCACTTAACCGTCAATGCTGCGGCCATCTTAGTCCTTGATAAGGAGTAGAGAATCAATGCCGACCAGATAAAGGTAAAGGCCAGCAGGTGGACAGACGAGAAAGTTTCGTGATAGACGAAAACTCCGAGAATGAGCGTCAATGTTGGAGCAATATACTGCAAAATCCCCAGTGTTGCGAGTGGAATCCTTTGCGCTCCTTTCGAGAAAAACAGCAAAGGAACTGCCGTAGCCGCCCCTGCACCTGCAAGCAGCAGGGTAGTCGGCAATGAACCCGCAAACAGGGAGTTCGTTCCCTGGGTAATAAGGTAGCCAATGTAGATAGCTGCGAGCGGCATAACGACCAGTGTTTCGAGAGCGAGACCGACAGCAGAATCCACCTTTATCAGCTTCTTAGCCAATCCGTACAGGCCAAAGGAGATTGCAAGTGTTAAAGCGATCCATGGGAATTGTCCGTAGGAAATTGTCATGATCAGCACACCGATTCCTGCAAGCGCAAATGATATATATTGCAGCATAGAAAGACGTTCCTTCAGGAATACCATTCCCAGTAGGACGCTTACGAGCGGATTGATATAATAACCAAGGCTTGCTTCGATCATCTGGTCTGTATTGACTGCCCAGATATACATGAACCAGTTAATACTAATTAGCATCGATGCCACAGCCAGGGCGGCAAGCTGCTTCTTATTTTGGGCCAACCCAAGCAATGTCCCAGTGAAAAGTCCCCATTTCTTGTTAAGGATTAAAATGACAGCAATGAAGAAAAACGACCAAAACACACGGTTAGCCAGGATTTCATCAGCATTTACATGATTCAACAGCTTCCAATAAACAGGAAGGACACCCCATAATATATAAGAAAAAGCTGCGTACAAAACTCCAGCTTGTTGTTCGGTCCTTTTATCCATCCGAACAGCCCCCTAATCTTTCTAGACTCGAAATAATATCATTATAAAGGCGGAAGCCAGGACTGACAATCATTTTTTGGGTTTAATTGCAGACAAAATTTGCGGACATAGCTTCTTTTTGTGTCTCCATAAGGGTAATGAATGACGCTTTCTTCTGATCCTGCGCCTCCATAATTCCAATGGATGACGCTTTTTCTGGTTTCGCTTCTTATTCTGTCTCCATTAGGGCGATGGTTTCTGATCTGTTATGACATAAAAAAAATAACCCTAAATGACTGGGTTATTTTTCGTTTCGCGGCTTCAGCTTGAAGTTATAGCCAAATGTCTCTTCAGCAGAGGAAATTTTATAGCCAAACCCTGGCTTAAAATCCAGGAATATTTTATCTGGGAGGGACTCCAGTGATTTTTCCGGCACGAAAAAGTTTATGCCGCTTTCTGTCATCACTTCATCACTAGCCTTCTTTTCCTCTATTTGCAGTTGGATGTCCGTCGCGATCGAACATGTTCCAACAAATTCTGCCAGAATTCTTATTCCTTCACCATTGCCGAATTGGACCTTACGTAACTCTTCCAATGCAGCCTCCCTGATTTCAATTTTCATTATGAACCACCCTTTCTAAAATAAATATACCCAAATTTTCATTTCCAACGCATACTTGATTTTTATGCGCACGGAATAAACACATAATGAATTACAAAAAGCAGACCATATCGGCCTGCCCTTTGTTTTCACTCTTTATTTTGCGCCTTCCAATTCCTTCTTGCGTAATTCTATGCGGCGAATTTTACCGGAAGTTGTCTTAGGGAGCTCTTCAAGGAACTCAATCTTCCGAGGATACTTATATGGTGCGGTCAATTCCTTCACGTGCTGCTGCAGCTCAGCAACAAGGTTCTCCTGTTCAGGACTGACGCCGTCACGCAGGACAACAAAGGCTTTGACGATATGGCCGCGAATCTCATCAGGTGATGCGACTACAGCACATTCTTTTACATAAGGGTGTTTTACAAGTGCATCCTCAACTTCGAATGGCCCGATCGTATAACCAGAGCTGATGATGATGTCATCGCCGCGTCCCTCAAACCAGAAATAGCCTTCTTCATCTTTGCTCGCTTTGTCCCCTGTTACATAGTAATCGCCGCGGAACTGCATTGCCGTTCGCTCTGGATCCTTGTAATAGTTCTTGAATAACGCTGGTGTTTCAACATGGACAGCGATATCCCCTACTTCTCCTGGAGGACAAGGCTCACCGTTTTCATTGATAATTTCGACTCGGTTTCCAGGCGTTGGCTTGCCCATCGAACCCGGTCTTAGTTCCATGCCTTTAGTTACGCCGACAAGCAGAGTGTTCTCCGTCTGTCCATATCCATCGCGAACATCGACATTGAAATGTTTTTTAAATGTATCAATTACTTCACGGTTAAGTGGTTCTCCTGCAGAAACCGCACTGTGGAGCCCTGGCAGATTAAAGTCACTTAAGTTTTCTACCTTCGCCATCAGACGGTATTCCGTCGGTGTACAGCAGAGGACATTCACATTGTATTTTTGTAGAAGTGATAAGTATTTTTGGGGCTCGAACTTGCCCTGGTAAACCAGGCCGGTTGCTCCTGTCCCCATAACGGATAAAAACGGGCTCCAGATCCACTTTTGCCAGCCAGGACCCGCAGTGGCCCAGACCGTGTCACCATCCTGGATACCGAGCCAGTTTGTTGCTGCTGTGCGAAGATGCGCATATGCCCATCCATGTGTATGGACGACTCCCTTTGGATTGCCGGTTGTTCCGGAGGTGTAACTGAGGAATGCCATGTCATCTCGTTCTGTATTTGCCAGTTGAAGCTCTTCGGATGCTGTTTTCATTTCTCCATCGAGATGGATCCAGCCTTCTTTCTCGTCTCCAATCACGAACTTTGGCAGGCTATCGGCTTCCTCGATTCCAGCGAATTCATTTGTAAAAGGTGCATAGCTGACAATTGCTTTTACATCACCATGGTTGATTCGATATTGAAAATCTTTCGTTCTTAGCATTTCCGAACTAGGAATGACGACCAATCCCATTTTCAACGACGCAATATATACCTGGTAGGCCTCAATCAATCTTGGCACTACAACCAGCACGACATCCCCCTGATGCAAACCATGTTTCAAGAAAACGTTTCCAATTCTATTCGCATTATTAAGAAGTTCACGGTATGTAATCTCTTTTGTACTGCCTTCCTCATTTTCCCAGAGAATCGCTTTTCTTTCCTGATCCTGTGCGTAACGCTCCATTTCAGATACCAGATTATACTTTTGCGGTGCAATCAATTGTTCCCTGTTCATACTCTTCCCCCTAATCATGTTTTTTAGGCTGTTCCGCATAGCGAATCATTGCCTGTCTATCCCCACTTTTCATTATACAAAATTATTTAAAAATTTTAAATTATATGATAACACTTTTTTAATATAATGATTTCGCACACAAAAAAGAGCAGGGCATCTGCCCTACTCTTTGTAGCCATATTATTCATTTTTAATTAGCGAGAGAATCCGCCACCAAGTTGCTGTTCAGCCATTTGAACCAAACGCTTAGTGATCTCTCCTCCTACAGAACCATTAGCGCGAGAAGTAGTTTCTCCGCCTAGCTGTACACCAAATTCAGAAGCGATTTCGTACTTCATTTGGTCAAGAGCTTGTGATACTCCAGGTACTAGAAGTTGATTTGAGCTGTTGTTGTTTGCCATGTGTTTCACCTCCTTGTGAGTATAGAGTGTGTAGAAACACATGGCTTAATTCAAAACTTTAATTGGTAATTGTTCACAAATTTATCATAATCTAAAATAGGTCATCCATTGCATCATCCACTCGTTCCGAAGCGGGTTTGAGAACCATACGCTCAGTTCCTTCAACTGCTCTCTGGATCATTTCCTCGAAGTCGAAAAAGCTTTCAAAGTTCTGGACTTTATCAAGCTTCGGCTTTGTTTTAGGCGATGAAGGAACAAAGACCGTACAGCAATCCTCATACGGGCGGATTGAAATGTCGTGGGTATCGATTTCATGGGCGATATCCATGATCTGCAGCTTGTCCATTGTTATTAATGGCCGGATGATTGGCGTAGTTGTCACTTCATTGATGGCATACATGCTTTCAAGCGTCTGGCTGGCAACCTGGCCTAGACTTTCACCAGTGATGATCGCAAGGCCGCCCTGCTTTTCACGGATGGCATCCGTGATTCGCAACATCAATCTTCTTGTAGTAGTCATCGTATAGTTTTCCGGTATTTGCTTATGGATGGCCTGTTGGATTTCAGTGAATGGCACAATATGAAGCGCAAAGTGGCCATTAACCTCGGCAAGCTTCTCAGAAAGGTCGATCACCTTCTGCTTGGCGCGTTCACTTGTAAAAGGCGGGCTGAAAAAATGGACACCTTCCACTTCGAGTCCTCTTTTCATCGTCAGATAGCCTGCAACAGGGCTGTCAATCCCGCCGGAAAGCATCAGCATACCTTTCCCGCCCGATGCAGCAGGAAGACCCCCGGCACCCTTGATCGTTTCGGCAGAGATATAGGCAGCTTCTTTCCTGATTTCGATTTGGAGATTTATATCAGGCTTTCGTACGTCCACCTTCAAGTCTTCAACATTCCTTAAGATATGACCTCCAAATTCAAAGTTGATCCCGTTTGTGTCCAATTCGAATGTCTTGTCCGACCGTTTAGCGGTTATTTTAAAAGTCATGCCAGGCTTATGGATTTTTCTGAAAAGTCCCAGCGCCGCATCTTTCATTTTTTCGAGATCTTTTTCAACTTTAATTGCCGGGCTGAAGGATTGGATTCCGAATATCCCTTTCAGTTTCTCGCCAATCCCATCGCTATCTTCACCGTGCAGAAGGATGAACATGCGGTCGCGTTCTGCCTTGATGGCTGCATTCGGATAGTCACTTAAAGCTCTCTTGACATTTTTTCTGAGACGATCGATGAATTTATTCCTGTTTCTTCCTTTTGTCGATATTTCTCCATACCGAACTAAAATACGGTCATACATCATTTCTTTACTACCTCGCTTAAATGTTTTACTGTATCAGCAATTGCCTTTGCGGCTATTTCTGCTTCTTCCACTGTATTGCTGTATGTCAGGCTGACCCTGATCGCGCTCTCCGCTTCCGCCAGCGGCACCCCCATTGCCAGCAAAGTCTTGCTTGCAGCTTTCTTCTTAGAAGAGCAAGCGCTTGTTGTCGATACATAAATATTCTTTTCTTCCAGCGCATGCACAAATGTTTCTGCCTTCAATCCATGGATTGAAAAGTTAAGGATATGGGGCGCGCTATTTTCTTTTGGAGTGTGAATGGTTATTTCCTTGATCTGGCTGATGCCACTTCTTAATGTTTCCATTGCCGCAACCATTTGATTCAGATTTTCTTTTCTATGTTCAAATGTCATTCTTAGTGCCTTTGACATCGCAACAATGCCAGCTACATTTTCTGTGCCGCTCCGCTGCTTCCATTCCTGATTCCCGCCGGAAAATAGTGGGGAGAGGGTGACCCCTTCTTTGATGAACAAAGCGCCTGTCCCTTTCAGGCCATGGAATTTATGGCCAGAGATGGTGGACAAATGGATCCCGGCTTCGTAAAAGTTTAATGGCACCTTCCCTGCTCCCTGAACATAGTCAACATGGAAAAATGCTTTTGGATACTTTTTAAGCAAGCTTCCAATTTCCTCTATAGGCTGAATTGTGCCGACTTCATTATTGACATGGATCACGGAAACGAGGATGGTATCATCACGAATTTCTCTCTCGATGGAATCCGCGCTGATAAAGCCATTGCCATCGGGTTTCACATACGTGATCTCAAAGCCGAGCGATTCTAGCTGTCCCATGGCATTTTGGATTGAAGCATGTTCAATGCTTGTGGTAATGATATGCCTTCCTCTTTCGCGGTGGGCCATAGCGATTCCTTTTACCGCTAGATTATTGCTTTCCGTTCCTCCGGATGTGAACAGGATTTCTGCTTCTTTTACATTCAGCAGCCTGGCGACCTGGGAACGTGCCTGCTGCAGCAGCTTTTCCGACTGGCCGCCGATTTTATGGAGTGATGAAGGATTCCCAAAAAATTCCTCTGAGACCTTTACAAATGAGTCCAATACTTCTTTATAGGGTTTCGTTGTGGCACTATTGTCTAAGTAAATCATCGTATCCCCCTTGTCGTTCATGCTAACTAAAAATCTTATCATAAGAAGTAATCATTGAAAAACGCTCTTTTCTCAAACTTTGTTGCTAGTGACTACAAAATAGGATTGAATGACCAATGTTTCTCTATAAAATTAAAGCTTATTATAAGAAAAGAGCTTGCAAACTTCTACAAATTGGCTTTTTGTCACGTACAACAATCTATACGAAAACAGCCTTGAAAAATAAATGGAATGGACATTTTCTTAGTATGCCCTGAAGCAGTTGTCACCCAAAAAAACAGGCCTCCATCCGGAGACCCATCACTCTTTTTCAGATATCATTTGTTCAATTCTATTCAAGGCACCAGGATCCACTTCTTCGATTGAAGTGGCCGCCTGTTCAAGGGCTTCACGATAATCGTAATTGCGGAAATGTTCTTCTGCTTCCCGAAGTCCGCGGTCAACCGAAGGATATCGGCTTCGGTATCTGTTGCCATATTGGATGACCCGTTCGGCCAGCATGACGGTCTCAACGATTTCTTCAGTCGATGCTTCCAGCTTTTCAACTGTCAGCACAGAGATTTCAAGATACTGTTGGACAACAGGAATATCAAGCGGCTTTTGCTCAAGCTTTTCATTGACTTGTTTGATGCTCTCATTGGCATCTTCAAGAAGGTATTTATATTCCTGTGATAGACCAGGCATATTGCTTTTTGAGACGGTGCGGATCAGCTCAGAAATCTTTTTGGAAAGGTCCCTGACTTTTTCCCTTGCCGCCATTTCGTCCTTCCTGAGGGCACTCAGCTTCTCCATCAATACTTTTTGCTCTTCGACCAGCTTATCAAGCTGCTCTTTCGCTTCTTCAAGCTCCTGTTTAATCAGGCTTTGCGCTGTATCGTTTTCGGTGATTCTGTGATCGATCAGCTCGAACCGCTTTAACAGGCCCTTGAGCTGCTGCTCTACATTCGTTTGTGCTGAGAGCTCTTTATCATTAAGGTGGTAGCTCTCCTGTATATGCTTTGTCTCTTCTTTTAACGTCTTGCTTTCTGTTATTGCTTTTACGAGGATTTCCTTCGCTTCATGTTCCGTCTTCGTAATGTATTGTTTAGCCATGACTTCCTCTTCAAGGATATCGAATAGGTTCTCGACACGTTCCTTCAACCCCTGGATACCCTGTTCAGCGGCTTCAACATCGCCTTTTTCCAGATAAGCTATATATTCAGTCAATTCTTTGCTGATTTCCTCAACCTCTTTATCAGCGTTCAGATGGTCAAGAACATATCCTTGTACAGTCATTTCTCTGACTCCGTCCTTCAGCTCGCTGACCTGGGAAGGTATGACTGATTGACAGTCATGCAGCAGCACGGGAATCGATTCCATTTTACTGGATACCTGTTCAAGCATTGCCTGGATGGACAGCACAATTTCCCTTGCTTCAAGGTAGTTGCCATTCTCTGTTTTTTCATCAAACTCAACGAACTTTACCTGGATGTTTTCAAGCATCGCCTCAAGACTTGCCTCAGCGCTTCCGAAGCTGTGACGGTGCGAAAGAAGGTTTTTCTTGTTATCCCTGTATTGCTCCTTGAGGCCATCGATTTCCTCACGGTTCTTTTCTTCACTTCCAACAAGTTCATTTAATTCGCCGAGGATCTTTTTAATCTTATCCTCTGTCTCCGTAAGCCTTCGCTCAATGACTGCCAGAGATTCCTTCGCCTTCTTGAACCGGTACTTATCGATATACTCTTCAGCGTCAAATAAATAATCTTCGATGCCGGGCAGCTTGGATGTCACAAGTTCATCCCACTCCTGCCGCCAGCGCTCGAAAAGCTCCTCTGTCTGGCCAGTCATGTTCAACTGTTTCACCTTTGACATTTCATCAAGTACAGGACGGTTCATGATATCAATTTTCCATGATTCATACCTGTCGACCTCACTGTAATACTTGCGTTTCATAAAATATCCGCTTAAAAAAAGAATTATTAATAAAGCTATTCCGCCAATTATGTACTCCATTGTTATCCCCCTGGCCTCACAATTTCCAAGTTCTGAATCCTTCTATTTAAAATGAATTTATAAATGCGTGTATAATGTATTTATATTACCATGTAACCGACAATTTTTGACTAATAAATTCATATTTTTTGTTGAAATTATCCGAAATAAGCCGATTTAACTTGAAATTTTGCCTTAGATATTACTTTAGGAGGTCGGGAATCATGAGGGATGGCCACGTCCACACATCTTTTTGCCCGCATGGAACGAAAGATTCGTTAGATGACTACGTCCAGAGAGCACTTGAGCTTGGCTGCAAGGAAATCACCTTTGCCGAGCACGCCCCTTTACCAGAAGGATTCACAGATCCTACACCATTACAGGATAGCGCAATGCGTTTTGAGGATTTGGAAGCATATTTTCAGAGTATCGAAGAAGCAAAGGAAAGATATCGCGGAAAAATAAAAATCAATACTGGTTTCGAGATTGATTTTATCGAAGGATACGAGGTTCAAACGGCCAATTTCCTCAGTGAATTCGGACCTCGGCTAGACGATGCCGTTCTATCGGTGCATTTTTTGAAAAGTCCTGCCGGGGAATATGATTGTCTTGATTACAGCCCAGATAACTTCGGGAAGATGGTTAAAGAGTATGGTTCTGCGGAACTGATCCATCGACACTACTATCAGACCGTCTTAAAATCCATTCATGCTGATCTGGGGCCATATAAGCCTAAACGAATCGGGCATATTACCCTTGCGAATAAATTCCGCTTAAAATATCCAATTGCGCAGGAATGTGCTGACGAAATCATTGAAATACTGGAGACCGTTTCGAAGCATGGCTATGAGCTGGATTATAACGGGGCGGGAACCGCAAAGCCTTTATGCCGTGAGCCATATCCGCCGGATTGGGTAGTCAGCGAAGCCAAAAAGCTCGGGATCAGGCTTGTGTACGGCTCTGATGCGCATCAGGCGAAGGAATTGGGACAGGGACTTGATTTGATGATGGTGACAAAATAAGGAAACCGGCAGTTTGACCGGTTTCCTATATATTAATCAACATTTTTTCATGCATTTGATGGCCTTTACCAAGGGTTCCCTTGATCCATTGTGAGATCTCATGGTTGTACTTGTCAGCAAAGTATTTTTCATGCGGCTGTACATGCAGAACCTCTGTCACATAATGGGTATTCAGAAACGGCATCGACAGCAGCCCTTTTAACTGTAAAATGCTGAACTGGATGGAATGCTTTTTGAATTCCCCATTCTCCATCCCAGCCTCAAGCACCTTTTTAAACATATAGCGTTCTTTTACATGATAGGTGGACATAATCTCCCTGACAACCTGAGAATCGATCGTCATTTCTCTTAAAATGAACCTTGTCAATTGGATGTTCTGGCATTGGTATCTCAATACATTGTCAACCATTGCGTTCAGGCATAATTCTGCACCGTATTCCAGCAATGAAAAGCCTTTTTCCAATTCTTCCATATAGCTTTCGAAAAAAACGGTAAAACAATTTTCGAGGAGTCCATTTTTGTTCCGGAAGTAGTATGAGATATTCGCTGCATTTACGTCTGCCTTTGCTGCAATATCCCTTACTGATGTCCCATTGAACCCCTTCGTATTGAATAAGTAGATGGCCGCATCAATAATCGCAGCTTTTGAATTTTTTCTCATTGCTCCGCCCCTCACTTTCCGCAATTAACCTTACTGTTTACCTTTCTGGAAATCATTTAAATTTCCTTTAAAAAAAGCTCGACAAAGTCTCCATTGTTTCGCCGATTTTTGATACAATGTAGATTAAAACTTCAAGAAAGAGGGGGAAAAACTGTGTTTAAAGTCGAAACATACAGCGACAACCGTGAAAAAGATTATGATTTGTTGATAAAGCAGCTTAAAGCATTGGTGGAGGATGAAAAAAATGCGATAGCAAATTTCAGCAACGCATCAGCTTTATTGAACCAATTTCTCGATCGCGTCAACTGGGTCGGCTTTTATCTGATGGAGGATGGAGAGCTTGTCCTCGGACCATTCCAGGGCCTTCCAGCCTGTGTGAGAATCCCGCTTGGCAAAGGCGTCTGCGGTACAGCCGCATCGAGCCAGGAAACATTAAGAGTTGAAGATGTCCATGCCTTCCCGGGCCACATCGCATGTGATGCCGCGTCACAATCAGAAATCGTCGTTCCGATGGTCAAAGACGGTCAAGTCATCGGCGTTCTTGATATTGATTCACCGGAAAAAAATCGCTTTGATGAATTGGACCAGCAAAAACTCGAGGAATTCGTTGACATGCTGTTACAGTATATAAGCTGACATTGAAAAACCCTCCCATTCACGGGAGGGTTTTTGTAATGAATCTCTTAAATCAATCCAGTCTCCATGGTACTTTCTTTCCTTACAGCTTCGAATGCTGCTTCAAGGTCATCTCTGATATCCTGCCATGCTTCCAATCCGACTGAAAGCCTTAGCATATTGTCTTTGATGCCCATTTTTTCTCTTGCTTCTTTTGGCACTACGGCATGAGTCATTGTCGCCGGGTGCTGGATCAATGTTTCTGCATCTCCAAGGCTAACCGCAATTTTAATGAGCTTTAACTTGTTGATGAATGCCTGAGCTTCCTTTTGGCCTCCCTTTATATTGAAGGAAATAAGACCGCCCGGCTTGCGCATTTGCTTTTTCGCAATTGCGTAATCAGGATGTTTTGGGTCGCCTGGGAAAATGACTTCTTCGACTGCGGGATGATCAGAAAGATAGGCTGCCAGTTTTTCGGCATTGTCACAATGGCGGTCCATCCTGACCGGCAGTGTTTTCAACCCGCGAAGCAATAACCACGCATCAAATGGCGATATTACGCCGCCAATGTCCTTTTGCGTTGTCATGGCGATTTTAGACATAATTTCCTTCGGGCCGACTGCTACACCCGCTATGACATCACCATGTCCGCAAATATACTTCGTTGCGCTGTGGATGACGAAATCACAGCCAAGCTCGATTGGATTCTGAAGATAAGGTGAGCTGAATGTGTTATCAACAACTACCGGAATTCCCTTTTCCCTGGCGACGTCCGCGACCATCTCCAGGTCAACCAGTCTCATTGTTGGATTAATCGGCGTCTCGATATAGATGACTCTTGTCTCTGGGGTAATGGCAGCCAATACTTCTTCTCTCGTCGACATCATCGAAAAATCATGGTTGATCTTATATTTTTCTTTCATGAGCTGGAGAAGTCCAAACGTACACCCATACACTCCCTGTGAGCAGAGAATATGGTCCCCTGTGCGTGTCAGCGATACCAGTATCGCAGAGACAGCAGCCATCCCTGAAGCGAACGCAAGGGCTTTTTCCCCTTTTTCAATCGTCGCCATCCTTTCTTCAAGCATCGCAACCGTAGGGTTTCCAAGACGTGAATAGATGAATCCTTCCTCTTCCCCGGCAAAGCGCCTTTCTCCCTGTTCAGCAGTATCGAAAGTGAAGGTACTAGTCTGAAATAATGGAGGCGCAAGGCTGCCCCTGAATTCGTCCGATTTATATCCGGAATGGATCACTTCTGTTTCGAATCTTTTCTCTCCCATTATGATTCCTCCTATATATTCTGTAAACGCTTACAATTTACCCCCATTATCAGGATATGACATTTACCCCTTTATTGAAAGTAATTTCTCTCACACATCGACAAAAAGTCCTGTGGTTCATTAAAGAACAAAAAGCGCTGGAGCTGGATTAAGAAAACTTCATAGAGTTGTCAACAACTTAGTAATTTTATAAATGCCTTAACCACGAAAAAAGCACTCATTCCTGAGTGCTGTTAAAAGTAAATTGTTCTTCATTCTGGACGACTACTTTATTTTTACCTGATCCCTTTGCCAGATATAAAGCCTGGTCGGCCCTTTTGAACACTGTCTTGGTAGTGTCATCCTGTCCCTTGATCCATGTGGAGACACCGCATGAAACAGTTACATTTGGGCTCGTATTTTTTTCAACTTTATCTACCAGCCTATTCGCGATTTTGACACCAGTCTCGAGAGGGGTACCTGGCAAATAAATCGCCAGCTCCTCACCGCCCCATCTTGCACCTATGTCTGTTCCGCGGATATTTTTGGCAATCTGGCGAGCCAGCTGGATTAGTACTTCGTCTCCAACCTGGTGGCCATATTGATCATTAACACTTTTAAAATTATCGACATCAATCAAAATAAAGGTTCCCTGTTGATCTTCAAGCATGGAAAGATTCATCTTTTCATCCAAATACCCTCGGGAATACAGCTTCGTCAAATGATCCGTCACAACCATTTTCTCCAGCTCTTCTCGAAGCATCGAATTGGTAAAAGCCAAAGTTGAATGGTGAATAAGAGACTGGAGCAGCTTGAATGTATCAAACGCAAAGTGATAAGGCTCTTCATGCATGACAAGCGCAAATCCCTTTAGTTCACCGCTTTGGATCATCGGAACACCCATTATCGAGTGGAAATGCAAGGGAGCGTCCTCACGCTCTGAAGAAATATCTCCCAGGAACAATGGCTCCATATCCTGTCGGATTCGATGGGCAACGTTCAATATATAGTTGGAAGCATCCTTTGAAAAGAAAAAGCTTGTGCTGCCCTGAAGGACGGAGTAATCATCATGTTCCTCGTCAAGCATAATGAAACCGACTTCCTGGGCATTAAAGGACTTGATGATTTGCCCGCAGATAAATTTCATTGTATCTGTCAGGCGCAAACTCGTATTCAACTGATGGGAAGTTTCATTGATCAACTGCAAATCAGCGATTAATTTCCTGGATTGCTCATAAAGCTTGGCATTTTCCAGCGCACTACCTGCAGTATAGGCGAGCAGCTTGATGAACTCTACTTCATTTTGCGGAAAAACCAGTGAGTTTGGAGCTATGACCTGCAAAACACCGTAAACACCCTGTTTTCCTTTCAAAGGAGCGTACATGATTGAATTCTTCTCTAAAACAGAGTCCTCAAACTGAATCTGCCCGCTTACATACGACTGCATCGCAGTCAGGTTATCGCTATCGTATTCAAGGTCTCTAACCGGTAACCCTCCATATCCCTTGTGGTCATGAGACAACAGCAGATAATAGGTGAAGGAAGGATAAACTTCCCTCAGGGTGGAAATGATTTCACCGAGCACTGCATCCATGTCCATAGTTGAGTGAAATTTCTTCGTCACCCGGAATAATTGCTTATACCTTTTTTCTTCTTCCATTGTTTCCGCCAGGCTGCGCACTTTCTCAACGAACACATTGCATTCATAAGATAGTTTGTTGAAGAAGCGGTCTGATAATCGGTTTAGAAAGTCACTGTTCATTTGGAATCCAAACAGGCCCTTTGGTTTTTCATTCGCTGTCAAAACCAGCAACAGTTCATGCTGAGGCATGGACTCTGGATATCTAATGAAGGCATAGGGTTTCGCTGCCAGTTCATTCACCAGACAATTAGGAATAGTCTTCAACTCACCGTCATTAGTCGAGAGACGGGTTGTAGCCTCCAGGAACATCCTTTGCTTCCATTCCTGGCAGGTGTAAAAGTCGACCACATCCGCTTGCAGGAGTTCTTTTAAAATAGACGTCATTTGCGAGAGAACATCTGAGGAAGAAAAAGATAATCTGCCTGTGCTGATCAAATCGAAAAATTTGCTTTTCAGTTCTAATATAATTTCCCGTTCTAATAATTCTTCCATATATATCACCTGTTTTAAAATCACTTAACAGCGATTTGTAAGTAGCTGTTTTGACAGGCAGCAGCCTGAATAAACTAAAATGATTCATCACGTGGCAAGGTAATATCCAAAATAAAACAATTACTATTCATTATACCATAGGCCTAGTAAAATAGTATGATATAAAAGACAATCTTTTCAGAGGAAAAGATCGATAATAAGAGGCTTTATTTTCAATATAGACTTGACTTCAATACAAAATAAATTATATAATACTCTTTGTGTAAAATATCGCAGCCTATGTGGTCTACATTATGTATGTATTTTGTTCCTCAAACAAGGTTTGATGGTGTATCTCGTAACCCGCTGCTGCTAGGGCGAAGGTACATGAAAACAAAATACCCATAAATGTTTAATCACAATCTGTTTTTATTTTACAAAATAAAAACTAAGGAGGAGTCATTCATGGCTCGTTATACCGGCCCAAGCTGGAAACTATCCCGCCGTCTTGGAATTTCACTAAGCGGTACAGGTAAAGAATTAGAAAAACGCCCTTACGCACCAGGTCCTCATGGTCCTAACCAGCGTAAAAAGCTTTCCGAATACGGATTGCAACTTCAAGAGAAGCAAAAGCTTCGCCACATGTACGGAGTTACTGAGCGCCAGTTCCGTAACTTGTTCGACAAAGCAGGCAAAATGCCTGGTAAGCACGGCGAAAACTTCATGATTCTTCTTGAAGCACGCCTTGACAACGTTGTTTACCGTCTTGGTCTTGCTCGCACTCGTCGTGCAGCTCGCCAGTTAGTAAACCACGGCCACATCATGGTTGATGGCGCACGTGTAGATATCCCATCTTACCGCGTAGCTCCTGGCCAGACAATCACACTTCGTGAAAAGTCTCGCAACCTTGATGTAGTTAAAGAAGCAATCGAAGTAAACAACTTCGTACCTGACTTCTTGACTTTCGACGCAGACAAGCTAGAAGGAACTTTCACTCGCATGCCTGAGCGTTCTGAACTTCCAGCTGAAATCAACGAAGCTCTTATCGTTGAATTCTACTCTCGTTAATAAAGTGCTTAAAGAACCCCAGCCGACTTGGCTGGGGTTTTTGTTTTATAAATATTCTTTTTCTGATCTCGCATTCTTCATAACTTAACTAAAATACGGCCCCCTGTTTTACCAGGAAGGCCGTTTTATTAATCTTATATCCGGTGGTAAGCCTGATGACGGACAATTTTTCCGTTTCATCATCGATTTTTGTCCGTCATAACCTGGATGACGGACAGTTTTTCTCGTTCCACCCGCAATTTTTGTCCGTCATAACCTGGATGACGGACAGTTTTTCTCGTTTCACCAGTGATTTTTGTCCGTCATACCCTGATGACGGACAGTTTTCTCGTTCCACCAGCGATTTTTGTCCCTCATACCTGGAATAGCCCTAACTTCGGTCCATTCTAGTACTTAATCATAAAGTACTTCTTTTTGCCGCGGCGGACGATCGTGAACTGGCCTTCGATTTTGTCTGCATCGCTTAGTACGTAAGCAGTGTCCGTGACGCGTTCTCCGTTCAGGGAGACAGCGCCGTTTGCAACATCTTCACGTGCCTGGCGCTTAGAAGGCGAGATTTTTGCTGCAACCAGCAAGTCGACTAACCCTTGTTCTTCTCCCCCCTCTACTGTAAAAGAAGGAACGTCCTTGAAGCCTTGCTTGATTTCGTCAGCGCTAAGATTTTTGATATCGCCGCTGAAAAGTGCCGCTGAGATCCTGATTGCCTGCTGAAGGGATTCTTCGCCGTGGATCATTCGTGTCATTTCTTCAGCAAGGGCTTTTTGTGCTTTGCGTAGATGCGGCTCTTCCTCAACCGCCTTTTCCAACGCTTCGATTTCTTCTTTAACTAGGAAAGTGAAGAATTTCAAGTACTTCACTACATCGGCATCAGCAGTGTTGATCCAAAACTGGTAGAACTCGTATGGTGACGTTTTTTCTGGATCAAGCCATACAGCTCCGCTTTCTGACTTTCCGAATTTAGTTCCGTCTGCTTTTGTGACAAGCGGAATTGTCAGTCCAAAAGCCTTGGACCCTTCTGCAGACATTTTACGGATCAATTCGAGACCTGTCGTAATATTGCCCCACTGGTCACTTCCGCCAATCTGGAGCTTGCAGTCGTGCTTTTCGTATAAATGGAAGAAATCCATCGCTTGCAGGATTGTGTAAGTGAATTCTGTGAACGAGATACCTGTTTCAAGTCTTGAAGCGATTGTATCCTTTGCCAGCATGTAATTCACGCCAACATGCTTTCCGAAGTCACGCAGGAATGTAACGACATCCATGGAACCGGCCCAGTCGTAGTTGTTGACCATCATCGCTCCGTTTTCACCTTCTACGCTGAAAATTTGCTCCAGCTGCTTTCTGATTCCGTCTACATTTACCTGTACTTGTTCAAGCGTCTGCAGTTTACGCTCCTCACTCTTGCCGCTTGGATCGCCAATTAAGCCAGTCGCTCCTCCAACAAGAACAATCGGACGATGCCCCGCATTCTGGAAACGGCGCAGCGTCAGGAACGGAAGAAGGTGTCCGATATGCATGCTGTCCGCGGTTGGATCGACACCACAGTAGAGAGAGATTTTCTCCTTTGAAAGCAAATCCTTCATTCCCTCTTCATCTGTCTGCTGGTAAATAATCCCGCGCCATTCGAGATCTTTTAGTAATTCCATTTCTTCTTCCTCCATTCAAAAATATATTTCGCAACCGGATTTGAACCAATAAAAAACGCCCCTGCAATAAATGCAGGGGCGCTGTATGCGCGGTACCACCCGGCTTGAAAACAAAACAAAAAAATGTCTTCCACTCAATAAAATAACGGTTAAACCGTCCGCGGCTACTATGTATACAGTTCACTGCGGCGCTCGGGGAGGTAATTCATCCTTCTGTTTGTACCGGCTCACAGCAGCCGCCGGCTTTCTGGAACAGTGACAGAAGCACTACTCATTCCCTTCACAGCTTTTTGCTATAAAGTTAATAAAGCATTTTTACCATAAAGCGTTACTTGTTGTCAAATTCGACAGTAATTTTCAGAAAAATTAACATTAGCATCTATTCGACAGCCTGTTTATGCTATAATGTATGTGATTTTAGGGGGAATGATATGAATGCATGAAGGAAAACAGGCTTGGAAAGAGAAGCTTAAATCCTTTGGTGCTTTTTTTACGAATAAAAAAACCGTAAAAGGAGCCCGGATTACTTATTCGGTTGTCTGGAACATGCTGTTGTTATTGATCATTGTATTAGTTCTCGGCGGTGGCTTCGCCGCAGGCACAGGTGCCGGGTACTTCGCATCCCTTGTCAAAGATGAACAAATCCGACCTTATGAAAATATGAGGAAAGATATATACAACTATGAAGAAACCTCGGATTTATATTTTGATAACGATGTTTATCTTGGCAAGCTCCGAACGGACCTTTACCGTGAGGAAGTGAAGCTTGACGATATGTCGAAGCATTTGGTAAATGCAGTAGTCGCAACCGAAGATGAGTACTTTTACGAGCATGACGGCGTGGTTCCAAAAGCAATCATGCGTGCACTTTTCCAGGAGGTCACAAATTCAGCGACATCCTCAGGGGGAAGTACACTAACACAGCAGCTCATCAAGAACCAGATCCTGACCAATGAAATTTCGTTCGAGCGGAAAGCGAAAGAAATCCTTCTCGCCCTTCGTCTCGAAAAATTCTTTGATAAAAAGGAAATTCTTGAAGCCTATTTAAATGTAGCTACCTTCGGACGTAACGCTAACGGCAGCAACATTGCCGGTGTCCAGGCCGCAGCAAAAGGAATCTTTGGGAAGGAAGCGAAAGACCTGACATTGCCACAGGCCGCTTTTATCGCCGGACTTCCGCAAAGCCCGTTCGGCTATACTCCATTCAGCAGCGACCGCGGCAAGCTGAAGGATCCGAAAGGACTTGAGCCTGGCCTGTCCAGATACAAGACAGTCATCACAAGGATGCATGGAGCTGGTTTCATTTCTGATGAAGAGTTCAAGGAAGCGATTAGCTACGATATTACAAAGGACTTTGTAAAAGAAGTTCCAAGTGACAATACTGTTGAGGAATATCCATTCTTAACGTTTGAAATAGAGAAACGTTCGGTTAACATCCTGGCGGAAATTCTTGCTCAGCGTGATGGCTATGAACCTGAAGATCTGAAAAAAGATAAGAAACTTATGGATGAGTATCACGCGCTGGCCGACCGCGACATCCGCCAGAATGGCTATAAGATTTACACGACCATCAATAAAGAGATTTATGAAAAACACCAGGAAACAGCGAATAAGTACCCTTATTATGGAAGGAACAAACCACAGGAAGTTCCTGACCCGGATGATCCAAGCAAAACAATCACAATCTCCGAGCAGGTTGAAATTGGTGCTGTGTTGATCGAAAACAAAACTGGTAAAATCATCAGTTTTGTTGGCGGACGTGACTTTGACATCCAACAAAGAAACCACGCCACCGATTCACCAAGACAGAATGGTTCCACTATGAAACCATTACTCGCCTATGCACCAGCGATCGACATGGGGAAATTGCACCCTGGTTCAGTGTTGCCAGACGTAGAGGTTCGTTTAAACCCAGCAAGCCCGGGAAAACCTTGGCCGACCAACTATGATAAAGAGTACAGGGGCTTAACCTCAGTTAGGCATGCGTTAACCAAGTCATATAACGTTCCCGCTGTTTTGGCATACAAAAACGTATTGGGTCAAAGACCCGCTTCTTATTTAGATAAAATGGGATTCTCTTCCCTTGTTAAAAGTGACTATGGTATTCTGGCAGCTTCAATTGGCTCTATCGATGGTGGTGTTACCGTTGAGGAAAACACCAATGCATTTGCAACTTTCGGCAATATGGGGAAATTCGTTGATGCCTATTTAATCGATAAAATTGTCGATAAAAATGGAAATGTCATTTTCCAGCATAAAGCCGAGCCTGTAGATGTATTTAGTCCTCAAGCTTCATATTTGACTATCGATATGATGCGTGATGTTATCAACCGAGGAACGGCTACTGCCTTAAAAGGCCGGTTGAAATTCGGCTCTGACTGGGCCGGCAAAACAGGTACAGGTCATGATTATTATGATTCATGGTTTGTAGCCACCAACCCTAATGTATCTTTCGGGGTGTGGCTCGGTTATGACCATAACAAATCACTAGAGAGAAGTTACAAGGGGCTATCTTATGGAGTCCGGACCCAATATATCTGGGCTGACCTAATGAATGATGCTTATGATGTCGCTCCTCAGCTAGTCGATCCTGAAGAACGCTTCAAGATGCCTGGCGGAATCGTCAAGAGATCTTATTGTGCAGTATCCGGCTTGCTGCCTTCAAGCGCTTGCTCGAAAGCAGGACTTGTTGAATCGGATTACTTCATTGCGAAGTATGCACCAACCAAGGTAGATGACAGTCTCGTAGAAAACAAATTCGTTACTGTTGGCGATAAGCGCTATATAGCACTTGATTCAACTCCGGCTGAATTTACGGATACTGGAGTAATATTGAATCCAGAGTATATGGAAAGCATCATCGGGCATAAAATCAGAGATCCGCAGCAGCTGATCCCTAAAAATGATGCCTGGAATAATATTCTCGTTGCGGATGATAAGCTGAGTGAAAACGGAAAGACCCCAGCAGCTTTTGGTATCAAGCTTTCCGGAAAAACGATCACCTGGGGCAAGCACCCTGAAAATGATATTGTCGGCTACCGAATCTATAACAACAAGAAAAAGGTCGGCAGCATTAAAGCAGGAGAAGCCTTGAGCTTCAACGCAGGGGACGGTTCATTCTATGTTACGGCAGTCGATATTGCCGGGAAAGAATCAGCTCCATCCAATATCATTGAAATCGGACAGAAGCCAGAGCCTAAGGATCCTCCGGAAGACAAACCAAAGGATCCAAAACCGAAAGACCCTCCTCCAACCGATCCTGAACCGGATGACCCTCCTGAGCCGCCACCTGGAGATGGTGACGGCGATGGAAATGGAAATGGGAATGGTAACGGAAATGGAAATGGGAATGGGAATGGAAACTAGCAATTGAATATAAGTAGAAACACCGCATCTTGTCGGATGCGGTGTTTCTTTTTTCTGTGAATACTAAAGAGCGTGAAGCCCAGCTTCACGCTCATCAGTATGATTCTATTAGTCTTCCATTGTGGACAAATCGCCAGTTGGGAGATCAAGTTCCCAGGCTTTCAATACACGGCGCATGATTTTACCGCTTCGTGTCTTAGGAAGCTTGTCGCGGAATTCAATTTCTCTTGGTGCAGCATGTGCAGCAAGGCCCTTTTTAACGAATTGGCGAATCTCTTCGATCAATTCATCAGATTGCTCATAACCGTCACGCAAGGCGATGAACGCCTTGATGATTTCACCGCGGACCGGGTCTGGCTTGCCAATGACACCCGCTTCAGCAACTGCTGGGTGTTCCACAAGTTTGCTTTCTACTTCAAATGGCCCTACACGCTCACCGGAAGTCATGATGACATCATCAATTCGTCCCTGGAACCAGAAGTAGCCATCTTCATCCATATAGGCTGAGTCACCGGAAACGTACCAGTCACCAGGCATGAAGTAGGACTCATACTTCTGAGGATTGTTCCAGATTGTATGCATCATCGATGGCCAGCCCTTCTTAATCGCTAAATTGCCCATTCTGTATGGCGGCAATTCATTCCCCTGGTCATCGACAATTGCGGCTTTTACGCCTGGGATTGGCTTACCCATTGATCCAGGCTTGATTTCCATGCTTGGATAGTTACAGATCAATTGAGCCCCCGTCTCCGTCATCCACCATGTATCATGGATGCGCAGGCTGAACACCTTCATTCCCCATCTTACTACCTCAGGGTTCAGCGGTTCGCCGACACTCAGGATATGGCGAAGTGAGCCAAGGTCGAACTTCTTTACAACCTCATCACCCGCACCCATCAGCATCCTGAAAGCTGTTGGGGCACTGTACCAGACTGACACTCCGTACTCTTCGATCATCTTATACCATGTCTCTGGATTGAAACGTCCGCCAATGATGACATTGGACGTTCCTGCAAGCCATGGACCGAAAATTCCGTACGATGTTCCTGTTACCCAGCCTGGATCTGCTGTGCACCAGTAGACATCTTCTTCTTTAAGGTCAAGTACCCATTTAGCAGTCTGATAATGCTGGATCATCGCATTATGGACATGGAGGACGCCTTTAGGTTTTCCAGTCGAACCGGAAGTATAATGCAAAATCAGCCCATCTGTACGGTCAACCCACTCGATTTCAAGCTTTTTGCTGGCTTCAGCTAGTTTTTGCTTGAAATCAACGCACTTGTCATTCTCCTCAATATTATCGCCGACAAGAAGAATGTGCTTCAGGTCAGGAAGTTCATCAACAGGAACACGCTCAAGCAGCTCAGGTGTTGTCACCAATACCTTTGCCCCGCTGTCCTGCAGTCTGTCACGGACAGCACCTTCCATGAATGCTTCAAAAAGCGGGCCAACAATCGCGCCCAGCTTGACCGCCCCGAGAACTGCGAAATACAGTTCTGGAGAACGAGGCATGAAGATAAACACGCGGTCCCCCTTTTCTACATCACCATAAGTTTTAAAGACATTGCCTGCTTTATTTGAAAGCTCCTTCATTTCTTTAAAAGTATATTTTTCCTTGCGCACCCCATCCTGATAATAAAGCGCAATTTTATTTTTCCTGAATCCTTCAGCATGGCGGTCGATCGCTTCATAAGCCATATTGACCCTGCCTGTCTCAGACCAGGAAAACTCTTTCTCCGCTTCAGTCCAATCAAACTGGCCATGAAGCTCTTGATAATTTTTCAGGTTATGATTCCCTTGTGTAACTGGTAGCGCTTCCACTTTCATGTATCCATCCCCCTTGGCTTTATATTTAAAATCCATTATAGTATAAAAATTCGATTTTCTCAATTTTTAAAATATTAATAGAATATAAAAACATTCCTCTTTGAAGTGCGATTCCGTCAAGAAAAGTCTTAAACTAAATACAGAAAATTTTGTGAAAGCGCTTTTATATGTTAGATTTTATGTATAATAGAATTATCGTTTGAATTGTTGACTGGTGGTGACTGAATGGAACATAAAAAGACTTATAACGCAACAGAATTAAAAACTCCTCATGGCCGTTTGATCATTGAAGGCCCGATTTCTCCGGAAAAACTTGCAAGCTATGAATTCCATGAAGATTTAGTGGCTTTTCGTCCACCTGCCCAGCAGCACAAGGCATTGGTTGAGATTGCCGGTCTGCCGGAGGGACGTATCATCGTAGCCCGCTCAGGCCATATGATTGTCGGCTATGTTACTTATCTCTATCCTGACCCTCTTGAAAGATGGTCTGAAGGAAAAATGGAAGATTTAATAGAACTTGGTGCAATCGAGGTCATTCCTGAATTCCGCGGCAGCCGAGTCGGCAAGAATTTGCTGATGGTTTCCATGATGGATGACGCGATGGAAGATTATATCATTATCACAACTGAATACTACTGGCATTGGGACCTGAAAGGAACCGGCTTGAATGTTTGGGAATACCGCAAAGTCATGGAAAAAATGATGAATGCCGGCGGCCTGACCTGGTACGCGACAGATGATCCGGAAATCAGCTCCCATCCAGCAAACTGTTTGATGGCGCGAATCGGCAAGAGGATTGGGCCGGAATCGATCCAGAAATTTGACCAGCTGCGGTTCATGAACCGTTTTATGTATTGATGATTAATAAGAAGCCTCATCATGCAAGGAGGAAGGAACCATGATCGTCGAGGAAATTATGAAAAGGGATGTCACGACACTTTTTCCTGAAAATACAATTGCCGAAGCAATTAAGCTAATGGCGGATAAAAAAATCCGCCACATCCCGATCGTGAATAAGGACCAAGGTGTGATCGGCCTGGTATCCGACAGGGATATCAAAGATGCAGCTCCGTCCGTTTTTCATTGGGATGAGCACAAGGGTGAACTTGACAATCCTGTCAAATCAATTATGACGACTAATGTGATCACTGGACATCCCCTCGATTTTGTCGAGGAAATTTCTGCAATCTTTTATGAACATAATATCAGCTGCCTGCCGATCACCAAGGATAAAAAACTTGTAGGTATCGTCACTGAAACGGACTTGCTCCATACACTTGTTGAGCTTACAGGTGCCCATCAGCCAGGATCGCAAATTGAAGTGAAAGTACCAAACAAAGCGGGCATGCTTTGTGAAATTGCATCTGTTATCAGCTTGAGGAAAGCCAATATCCAGAGCGTGCTAGTATACCCTGACCCAAAGGATGAAGGTTATAAAATCCTTGTTGTAAGAATACAGACGATGAATCCGATCGCAGTGATCGAGGACTTGAAAAAGGCCGGACATCACGTACTCTGGCCAAACCTGCCGGGTGTTTCATCATGAGCGATCGCTCTGTATTCGTCTTTTCAGAGGAGCTGCTGAACTATCGCTTCAGCAGCCACCATCCTTTCAACCAGATTAGGTTGAAGCTTACGCTGGATTTGCTGCGTAAAGTGGGCGCCATTGATAAAGAACATATAGTTGCGCCCCGGATGGCAACGGATGAGGAACTTCAACTCGTTCATGATCCCAATTTTGTAAACGCTGTTAAGCTTGCTGGCCAGGGAAAGCTTAAGGGAGAATCCGCGGAAGGATATGGACTGGGAACGGAGGACACACCGATTTTTGAAAATATGCATGAAGCGAGTGCTCTGCTTGTTGGGGGCACCCTGACAGCTGTGGATTATGTCATGAACGGCAAAGCCAGCCACGCACTGAATCTTGGCGGCGGCCTTCATCATGGCTTCCGTGGGAAAGCATCCGGCTTCTGTATTTACAACGACAGTTCTGTAGCGATAAAATACCTGCAGAAAAAATACAATGCCCGCGTGTTATATGTCGATACTGATGCCCACCATGGTGATGGCGTACAATGGTCATTTTACGATGATCCTGATGTATGCACTCTATCGATTCATGAAACGGGACGCTACCTATTCCCAGGTACAGGAAATGTGAATGAACGCGGCCAGGGCAAAGGCTATGGATATTCTTTCAATATCCCTGTCGATGCCTTCACAGAAGACGACTCTTGGCTTGATGCCTATAGACATGCTCTGATGGAAGTGGCCGAGTTTTTTAAACCGGATGTCATTCTTACCCAAAATGGTGCAGATGCGCATTATCTTGACCCATTGACTCATTTATCCGCTACGATGAAAATCTACCGGGAAATCCCAAAGCTTGCGCATGAAGTCGCCCATAAATATTGCGGAGGCAAATGGATTGCTGTAGGCGGCGGAGGCTACGATATTTGGCGCGTGGTACCAAGAGCCTGGTCACTGATCTGGCTTGAAATGATTGAAAACTCAAACTCTTATGGCAGCTTGCCGCAGGAATGGATAGAAGAATGGAAGGATTCAGCCCCTGTGAAATTGCCACAAGAGTGGGACGATCCTGAAGATTTATATCCGCCAATTCCGCGAAAGCCGGAAATCACGGAAAAAAATGCCCAAACAGTGGAGAAGGCCTTGTATCCAATCAGGTCCAACAAAAAATCTGAAACTGTATAAGTACGGTAACCGGGAGATTTGTGTTCCCGGTTTTTTTTGTTTGTTTTTAAAAAGGTCAGTAAATTAGTACAGGTTCAGACAAAGTTGCGGCTTCCCCTCCTGACTTTGTCTAAAGTGACCCCAGGTTCAGACAAAGTTGCGGCTTCCACTCTGGATTTTGTCCGAAGAGCCTCTAGGTTCAGACAAAATTAAGGCTTCTCCTCCTGACTTTGTCTGAAGTGACCTCAGGTTCAGACAAAATTAAGGCTTCTCCTCCCGATTTTGTCTGAAGTGACCTCAGGTTCAGACAAAACTACGGCTTCCACTCCCGATTTTGTCTGAAGTGACCTCAGGTTCAGACAGAAATACCGCTTCCACTCCCGATTTTGTCTGAAGTGACCTCAGGTTCAGACAACATTGTGGCTTCTCCTCCCGATTTTGTCTGAAGTAACCTCAGGTTCAGACAAAATTGCGGCTTCCACTCCCGATTTTGTCCGAAGTGACCTCAGGTTCAGACAAAGTTGCGGCTTCCACTCCCGATTTTGTCTGAAGTGACCCCAGGTTCAGACAAAATTACGGCTTCCACTCCGGATTCTGTCTGAAGTAACCTCAGGTTCAGACAAAATTACGGCTTCCACTCCCGATTTTGTCCGAAGTGACCTCAGGTTCAGACAAAGTTGCGGCTTCCCCTCCTGACTTTGTCTGAAGTGACCTCAGGTTCAGACAAAATTACGGCTTCCACTCCCGATTTTGTCTGAAGTGACCTCAGGTTCAGACAAAGTTGTGGCTTCTCCTCCCGATTTTGTCTGAAGTGACCTCAGGTTCAGACAACCATTGCGGCTTCTCCTCCCGATTTTGTCTGAAGTGACCTCAAGTTCAGACAAAATTACGGCTTCCACTCGGGATTTTGTCTGAAAAGAGCCCCTCGCATCAACTGCAAGGGGCTCTTCTGTTATTTCGTTGATTTCCTGTTCTCAATCCGGTGCGGAAGGACGACGATATTCTCATCTACGTTTTCTTTGTTCATATACTTCGTCAGTAAGCGCATGGCAACTGCTCCAATATCGTATAAAGGCTGGACAATTGTTGTAAGCTGCGGACGTACCATAAGAGTTAGCCTTGTGTTATCCGAACTGATGACTTCGAAATCATCAGGGACGCTGTAGCCGCGGTCAAATGCCCCATGGATAACCCCAAGGGCCATTTCATCCGAGCCGACAAGGATTGCTGTTGGTTTCTGATTAAGCTCGAGGATTCTTTCAATTGCCTCGAGGCCTGAATCATACGTATAATCCCCTTCGACAACAAGCTCTTCGTTATACTGAATTCCTGCATCTTTTAAAGCTCGCTTATATCCTTCAAGCTTCTTATCCTTATTGATTGGCTCAATCTGAGGCCCAATGACGAATGCGATTTCTTTGTGGCCTTTTTCAACAAAAGTTGATACAGCATCGAAAGTTGCCTGCTCATAATCAATATTGACTGATGGAATTTCACCCGTTTCCTCAATTGAGCCTGCAAGGACAATCGGGACCGGGGATTTCTTGAATTCTTCAACATGCTCGGCCTTAATATTGCCGCCCATGAAAACAATTCCGTCTACTTGTTTGCCGAGCATTGTGTTTAACAGATGCAGTTCTTTTTCAATATTCTGGTCTGAGTTGCTCAAGATAATGTTGTATTTGTACATCGTGGCAATATCTTCGATTCCCCTTGCCAGCTCAGCAAAAAACGGGCTTGCAATATCAGGGATGATGACACCGACAGTCGTCGTCTTTTTGCTTGCCAGTCCCCTGGCAACAGCATTCGGTCGGTAGCCCAGACGGTCAATGACCTCCATGACTTTCTTCCTTGTTGCTGGCTTTACATTCGGGTTTCCATTGACAACACGTGAAACCGTTGCCATTGAAACGTTCGCTTCCCGTGCAACATCATATATTGTAATATTCATCTATTTCACTCCTTCAGGTAATAAACGGCGCTTTTCAGTTAGTTTACAGCAAAAATTGCCACAATAATCATATTTTAAGTTTGTGATTATATGTACAAGCATAATTATGTTATTAATCATACGACATCCTTATCAATCCCGCAATGTGAACAACTTAATTTAATGCATTTTTAACACTATTTCTGTTAAAATCGCTTCTTTTTACGTTACCCTAAAACCTACAATAAAAAAACCTTCCTAAAAAAAGGAAGGTTTCAAGAACTCTATACTCTCACGAACGGAGTGGATTTTAATCCTTCTAAAAACTCATCAAACTGTTTCAGATCCATTTGCTGGGCATTGTCGGATAATGCTACTGCTGGATCTGGGTGAACTTCTGCCATTACTCCATCTGCCCCGATTGCAAGTGCAGCTTTGGCTGCCGGCAGCAGCAGGTCTCTCCTGCCTGTAGAGTGGGTAACATCAACCATGACTGGTAAATGTGTTTCTTTTTTCAAAATTGGCACTGCTGAGATATCAAGTGTGTTCCTTGTAGCTCTTTCGTACGTCCGGATCCCCCGCTCACACAGGATGATCTGGCCATTGCCCTGTGCCATGATATATTCCGCCGCATTGATAAATTCTTCAATGGTCGCGGCCAGTCCACGCTTTAGTAATATAGGTTTATTCACTGCACCTGCAGCCTTTAGAAGCTCAAAGTTTTGCATATTCCGTGCGCCGATTTGGATAACATCAAGGTAGTCGACAGCGATTTCGATATCCGCAGGTGTGACGATTTCACTAATGACTGCCAGATCATATTCATCTGCGACTCTCTTCAAGATCTTCAGACCTTCTACTCCTAAACCCTGGAAGTCATAAGGTGAGGTCCTAGGCTTGAAAGCCCCGCCGCGCAGCATTTTAAAGCCTTTCGCTTTGACTGCTTCAGCAACGGTTGCCACTTGTTCATATGATTCAACTGAACAAGGACCAAAAACAAAGTCTGGTGTTCCATCACCGATTTTTAAACCCTTAATATCAATGATGGTATCCTCCGGCTTTTTCTTCCTGGAAACGAGAAGTGCTTTGCGGTGATCATCAGATTGAAGCTCCAGTCCTGCCTTGAAAACTTCTTTGAAAATATGTTCAATTGTGGAGTTTTCAAAAGGGCCGTTATTTTGCTCTTTGATCAAATCAAGCATTTCCCTCTCACGCACAGGGTCATAACGGTACACACCCTGAGTTTCCTTTGCACGGCCAATTTCCTGGACGAGCAGGGCTCTTTCATTAATTAATGATAGAAGCTCTAAATTCAATTCATCCACACGATTTCTTAGCTGGTCAAGATTTTTACTCATTTTCTGTCCCGTCCTTTCGGAATACATTTTAGCCCTGACACCAAGACTTTTCAAACAAAGAGGCACCAAATTCTTTAACTGCTGCTGTGTATAACCTGATCTCTTTACTGCACCAGGAAGTATAAAATCAGGTTTCTGCGGCTCCCAGCCTAAAGCAATGACATGATAAAGCCGATATTAGTATAGGAGCCCGTGGTGCAACAACGCAGTTAAAGTACTATGGATCAAGCTGTATAATGTGATAATGGTAATTATATCTGAAATAATTTGGATTGTCACGCAAAATTCTTTAATAATTAAACGCTTTTAAGTGATAAAGCATCGTATGAGAACTTAAGTTAGAGGGTGCATGGTGTGCATGTAAATAATAAATTGTTTGCGCTAGATATAGGAACCAGGTCTGTAGTAGGAATAATCCTGGAGGAAACGGATGGTCATTATGAAGCGGTCGACATCATGATCCGGGAACACAAGGATAGGTCGATGCTGGACGGCCAAATCCATGATGTCCTGTCAGTTTCCGAAATCATCACTGAAATTAAAGAAGCACTGGAAGTTTCACATGGCCCCTTGACCAAGGTCTGTGTCGCTGCAGCTGGCCGCGCGCTGAAAACAGAACAATCAAAAGCGGCAATTGATATTTCCGGCAAGCCGATGTTTTCAAAGCAGGATATCCTCCACCTTGAATTAAGTGCAGTCCAACAGGCACAAGCAGCTGTTGCTGGTGAAAAAAACAATGAGCATCACTATTATTGTGTCGGATACTCCGTTCTTTATTACCAGCTTGATGGAGAAGGAATCGGCAGCCTGATTGACCAGCGGGGAAATGAAGCCTCTGTGGAAATCATTGCAACCTTCCTGCCAAAAGTTGTCGTTGAATCTTTGCTTGCTGCACTGGACAGGGCAGGACTTGAAAATGGACGCACTTACTTTGGAACCGATTGCCGCGATCAACGTGCTGATTCCTGCCTCAATGAGGAGATTGAATGTCGCTCTTGTTGATATAGGCGCAGGGACTTCCGACATCGCGCTCACTGACTCAGGGACAGTAATTGCCTATGGAATGGTCCCAGTGGCAGGAGATGAAATTACGGAAGCTGTTAGTGATGAATTTCTGCTTGATTTCCCTCTTGCTGAAAAAGCAAAGCGGGACTTGCTTGTAAATCAAGCAATCTCGATCACAGACATACTTGGCTTTGAAACAGAGGTCAGCAAGGATGAAGCCGTTGAACGAATTGGTCCTGCGATTGACCGTTTGGCAGGAACGATCGGGGAGGAAATCCTGAAGTTGAATGGCAATAAATCGCCAAAAGCAGTCATGCTTGTTGGCGGTGGAAGTCTTACGCCCGATTTACCCAGAAGGCTCGCCGCTATTTTAAACCTCCCGGAAAACAGGGTTGCCATCCGTGGTCTCGATGCCATCAACTCTGTTTCCTTTGCAGCACATATTACGAAAGGTCCAGAACTTGTCACACCAATTGGAATCGCCATTGCTGCCAAGCAATCTCCTGTCCAATATCATACTGTTTATGTGAATGGACAGCCGGTAAGGCTTTTCGAAGTGAACAAATTGACAGTGGGCGACTGTCTGCTGGCTGCCGGGATAAAGATGAATAAGCTTTACGGCAGGCCGGGCCTCGCCATGATTGTCAGCCTGAACGGCAAAAATGTGACGATACCAGGTAAGCATGGGCAGCAGCCTGTGTTACTGAAAAATGGGATTTCCTGCTCGTTCGATGATCAAGTGGATGGAGGAGATCAACTCATTATCCAAAAGGGAGAGGATGGAGTCAGACCAGAATTGAGTCTTGGCGACTTAATCGGCGAGCTCCCATCCAAGATAGTTATAATGAATGGCCAAAGGTATGAAGTCAGCGCGAAGATGACCTGCAATAATCTCCCCGCATCGATGTCCAACCCAGTTGAGGACAGGGATGAGATCATTTTTGAAATGCCAGATACGATCGAAAGTATACTGAAGGAACTTAACCTTGCAGAATTGCTTAATGACACTCGCCCATTTTTGATAAAGATTGACGGAATCGAGCACAAGGTCACAGAGTTCATGGGAAAAATGTATGTTAATGGACTGGAAGCAAAATTACAAACTAAAATTGACCATCTAGATGATATCCGTTTTGAAAAAGGGAAGGAACCTTCCCTGGGAAGACTAGTAGAAAAATTGGGGCTCCCTGCTTCTGAATCCATGCCGATTTTTTTCAACGGCCAACAGGTCCAGCTCAAGCAGGAATTAATCGAATTCTTCCGCGGGGAAAATAAACTGGGAATGGACGAACGCATACATAGCGGAGACCTTTTAACCACTAAGCAAAAGGATGTGCAGCACTTCATCTTCCAGGATTTATTCAACTTTATACAGTTTGAAATCCCAAAGGACAGCCGAGGATTCACCTTATTAAAAAATGGGAAAAAAGCGGCGTTTGACGATCGTCTGGCACCTGGTGATGAGCTGAAAATAACCTTTGAGACCCCTATAGCAGCAAAGTAAAAAAACATCCAGCACGGATGTTTTTTACTTTGTATTTTCTTCTTTAGCGCCAGCCAATGATTTCGCAGTAATTTTAAAATGGGAAGCATGCCAGGCAACATCTGAATTCACAAATAGGATAGCTTGCGGTGATTCATGTTTAACATGAAATTTCTCAGCTATATGGTTGGACAGATCACGAGATTCCTGGACTGTCAGATAATATAAGTTATCGCTGCCATTGTTTTCGAACTTCGCGAATTCATCGTAACCAGCCGCGCTAATCGGGCAAGTCGTGCTGTGCTTCAGCATGAAGAATGTTTCTCCAGAATCGACAAGTTTGTCAAATTGTTCAATTGAATCAAGCTTTTTCATCCTACTCTCTCCTTTTATTAGCTTTTTACGATACCATTGTCGCAATTTCTGCGAAAAGGCTTTTTATAAAAAATAAAACGGTGAAGTTATCTTACCACTTCACCGTTTCATTGACAATTTTACTGATTCAGCTTGTTTTCTGTATCATCGAAAGCTTTTTGTGTTTCTTCAAGCTTCTTTTGGATTTCTTCTCCAGTGGCAGTATGCGTGTTTTCCATTGAGCTTGTCTCTGCCATTGAAGTAGGCACTTCTTGAAGTTCTCCCTCGTCGCCATCTGTATTCTGTGATGGATCTTCGCCCTTGTTCTTCATATCCTTCACCTTGTTCACAATGGTTGAAGACTGCTGCGAAACCGTTTCTTTCAAGCCGCTTGCCTTCTCCTTCGCTGCAGTTGCAAGATCAGCACTCTTGTTCTTCAGGGAAGAAGTTTGCTCATTTAGAGAGCCTCTTAACTCTTTTCCTGATTTAGGAGCAAGCAATAGTGCCGCCAGTGCCCCGGCAAGCCCCCCAACAATAGCTCCAGTCACAAAATCTCTGGAATTGCTGTCTGTCTCCCTCATTGATCCGTTTACATCATACTGGCTTTGTTCCCTGTTCATTCTATCTCCACCTTTCATTAATACCGAACACGTTCACGCTGCTTCGTTACCATCTCTTCGCTCTCAAGCTGATGGTCAATCTTGGCTGTTTTTTTTGATTGCCACTTGTCCTTCAGTTCAAGGAATACATTACTCCACTGAACAACCTGTGAAATCTTGTCCTTATTCTTGTCAATCTGAAGATCAACCATGGACTGAACATTGTGAATAGATTGATTGAATCTCTGAACAGAATTTCCTACATCCCTCACAGCATTAACAACACCGTTCAAGCTCTCAGACTTTCTGGAAATATCGTCTGCCAAATTGTTTGTTTTGTGCAGAAGCTCCGTCGTTTCACGAGTCACTCCATCCAACTGCTTCTCCAGGCCATCAAGTGTGCCTGATACACTGTCTAAAGTTGATTGTAATGATTTAAGTGTCTTGGATAAAGAGACTACCAAAACCAAAAACGCGATTGCTATAACAGCAACACTTAGATACAAAATAATTTCCACTGTTGAACACCTCCGTTAGCATATGTACATTTTACCCCGCAGAATACGACATAAACCACCTTGTCTAATATGTATTTCAATAAAAGCATACCCTTTTCCTTCCTGATTAAGAATATCTTTCTGCAATTTAAAAATCCAGCATTCCATAGAATGAGCACAAAGTTCTGCGTTTCGGTTACAATATGATTATGTGTTTTATTTTTATACATAGGAGTGATTTCGGTGAAAGACCCTCGTATTCAAAAACTGGCAAAGAACCTGATCAATTATTCGGTCAAGCTTCAAAAAGGGGAAAAAGTCCTGATTGAGAACTTCGGGCTTCAGCGGGAGCTTGTTACGGCTCTCGTGAAAGAAGCATACGAAGCTGGAGGTTATCCATTTGTATCATTGAAGGACCACCAGGTGGATCGTTCATTGCTCATGGGTGCCCAGCAGGAGCAATTCGACATGATTGCTGAGTTTGAAGCTAATGTGATGAGTAAAATGGATGCATACATCGGCCTTCGTTCTGGAGATAACATCAATGAACATGCTGATGTTCCAGCAGACAAAATGAAGATTCATGGCAATACGGTTGGCAAGAAAGTTCATAGGGACATTCGCGTTCCAAAAACGAGATGGGTTGTTCTTCGTTACCCTAACTCGGCTATGGCACAGCTGGCGAAGATGAGTACTGAAGCCTTCGAAGATTTCTACTTCGACGTCTGTAACCTCGATTACGGAAAAATGGATAAGGCAATGGACAGCCTGGCAGACTTGATGAACCGTACAGATAAGGTACGAATCACCGGAGACGGAACCGACTTGACCTTCTCCATCAAAGATATCCCTGCTGTAAAATGTGCGGGTGAGCTGAATATACCTGATGGCGAAGTTTATACTGCTCCTGTTCGTGATTCAGTCAATGGCGTGATCACCTACAATACGCCGTCACCTTACCAGGGATTCACTTTCGAAAATGTTAAGCTGACTTTTAAGGATGGAAAAATCGTTGAAGCATCTGCAAATGATTCAGAGCGCATCAACAAGATTTTTGACACAGATGAAGGAGCTCGTTATGTCGGAGAATTTGCGATTGGCGTGAATCCATATATCCTCCATCCAATGCAGGATATCCTGTTCGATGAAAAAATCGACGGAAGCTTCCATTTCACACCTGGACAGTGCTATGACAATGCATTCAATGGCAACCATTCGAATATTCACTGGGATATGGTCAACATCCAGCGCCCAGAATATGGCGGCGGCGAGATTTATTTCGATGACGTTCTGATTCGTAAAGATGGACGATTTGTCATCCCTGAGCTCGAAGGCTTGAACCCTGAGAATTTAAAATAACGATAGAACTCAAGGGCATAAAATACGAAAAGGATGCGGACCAATTGGCCGCATCCTTTTTATTTATTCCTGTAATTGTTTCTCATATGCTTCCTGGAACTTCTGAATATCACCAGCGCCCATGAACAGGATGACGCCTTTGCTATGCTCTTTCAGAAGCGAGGTATCGTCCTCAGCGATGATTTCCGCGTCGTCGATTTTTTCTTTTAGATCAGTAATCGATAGCTTCCCATGATTTTCACGGGCTGAACCAAAGATTTCGCATAAATACACCTTATCCGCTTTATTCAAGCTTTCTGCAAATTCATTCAGGAAGGCTTGGGTCCTTGTAAAGGTGTGCGGCTGGAAAACCGCGACGATTTCACGATCAGGGTACTTCTGCTTTGCAGCTTCAATTGTTACTTTGATTTCTGTAGGATGATGTGCGTAGTCATCAATAATTACCTGGTCTGCAATTTTCTTTTCGGAAAATCTCCTTTTCACGCCTTCGAATGTCTCAAGCTGGGCCTGGATCACTTTGGATTCGATATTTTCGTAATGGCATAAAGCGATGACAGCCAGCGAGTTCAGGACATTATGGTCACCATAGGCCGGGATCGAAAACGTTTCATAGAAATTATTTCGGACAAAAACATCGAACGTCGTGCCCTCAGTGGACTTGACGATATTGCGAGCCTGGAAGTCATTTTCCTCGCCAAAACCATAAAATACGACAGGTACCTTGGCCTGGATTTTTTGCAGCTGCTCATCGTCACCACATGCGAAAATACCCTTTTTGACTTGCCATGACATCTCCTGGAATGCAGAGAAGACATCCTCGATATTGGCAAAGTAATCCGGGTGGTCAAAGTCGATATTCGTCATGATGGCGTAATCCGGGAAATAGGAAAGGAAATGACGGCGATACTCACAAGCTTCAAACACAAAGTATTGAGCATCCTTGTCACCCTTACCAGTGCCATCACCGATCAGGAATGATGTAGGTTTTGCACCTCTCATCACGTGCGCCAGCAATCCCGTAGTCGAAGTTTTTCCATGAGCCCCTGTAATCGCAACACTTGTAAAGTTTTGCATGAAATCACCAAGGAATCGGTGATATCTGATGATTGGAAGGCCAAGCTCCATTGCCTCCTGAATCTCCTCGTGAGTATCCGGATAGGCATTACCGGCGATAACCGTCATTCCAGGCTGTATATTTTCCTTATTAAACGGAAGGATCTTTATTCCAGATTTCTCAAGGGCTACCTGGGTAAAAAAGTGCTTATCATAATCGGAGCCCTGTACCTGATAATCCATATCATGGAGAACTTGAGCTAACGCACTCATTCCAGACCCCTTTATACCTACAAAATGGTAAATAGTCATATAAAGAACCTCCAACAACGTCTGTATGTAACACAGTATATGACAGATATCCCGATTTGCTCATTTCGCCTGTACACTGTATCACACAGTGCAAAATGCAAGACGGATGTGTCTGTCTTTCATGTATTGAATCATTATAACATCATTACGGTAAATAACACAGTTTCATTAGGACCGCTTCCAAGAGGATTGGCTTTTTCGCCAAAACCCATATCCAAAAGGCAGTGCCTGCCCAATGATTCTCTCTGTTAAAAATGCCATCATGAATAAAAGTACATATTCCCTTAGTTAGTTGCTTTCAAACTTGTTAAAATTCGACTCTTTCAAGACGGGGATTCGGCCTGAACCTTCTGCCTGACTTTGCCTGATGCTTTCCATTCAACATGACATTGTCGCCAGTAAAACCTATTTGCAATTTTAACAGGCTGCCGCCTACGCCATACATATCGACGGGCACATCATGCTTTTCAAACTCCAGTATCCTTTTTTCGCTGAAGCCTCCGCTGACAACAATTTTAACATGGTCAAAGCCTTCATCATCAAGTGCTTTTCTTAATGCGAAAATCAATTCAGCGTTCACTCCGCGTGGGTCGAATGTTCCCAGCAAGTGCTGATTGCGCAGGAAGTACTGGTCGATTAGTGTTCGGGAAGTATCTACCCTGACACCCTTCAGCTTTTCCCCAAATTCTCTTGCGACCTTCAAAGAGTCAGTAATCGCATCATTATTATAATCAACAAGAGCGATCAAATCATCATTCGGAAAGGTTTCGTGGTAAGCCCGGGTTGCTGCGACGATATCTCCGTTGAACATTTGGATCAATGCATGCGGCATCGTTCCAATACCATGCTTTCCCCACCATTCATTCATCGCATGGGTGGCCTGGGCCGTGGCGCCTCCAATATAGGCAGCATAACCATCACCAGCCTGTGTTGTATAATGGTCATCACGGTCTCCCATGAAAATGACCGGCTTTTGCTTACCTGAATAACTCGCTGCCTTCACAACATTGTAAACATTCGTCGAGACAGAAGTTCTTCTCGCCAGGATGCCATCGATAATTCCCTCAAGATAACCAAAACTCTGGTAAGGACCTGTAATGGTCAAGACCGTTTCAAACGGAGAGATTTTATCCCCATCCTTAAGTGAATGGATCTCCAGTTCCTCAGGGTGGTCCGCAAATGTTTTTACCAGGGCGATCACTTCATCCGTACCACACAAAACAGCTTCGTCCTTCTGGAAAAACTGCATGGTGATGATATTGTCTTCTTGGTATTTCTTTACGAGCTCCCGAGTCTTAAGGAAATACACAGCTGAAAACCAGCCGTCCCGGATCCTTTCATCAAATTTAAATGTATGATTGGTCAGGCGGCGGATTTTCCCCTGCATTTTCAATTCTATTTCTTTCATCCAAAAAGCTCCTTCAATAACAACCCAACGTCTATAGGCATTTATCCTTATTATAATTACATGCAGATAAAGAATACCACTTATTAATTGAATGCACTAGTTTCCTGGAAGGCCTCAAGGTCAGCGGCAGTAATCAGGACATCCCTTGGCTTGCTGCCCTTTCCCTCAGAAATGAACCCATGCTGCTCCATCATTTCAATAAGTCGGGCCGCACGGTTATAGCCGATTTTAAAACGGCGCTGGACGCTTGATGTGGAAGCGCCGCCCTGATCGATGACAAATTCACAGGCTTCATAGAAAAGCTCGTCTTCGTCTTCCGTCACCTGAGCCTTCTTGAGAAGTTCCTCCTGTTCAAACAAATATTGTGGATTCCTCTGCTCCCTGACAAATGCAACGATGTCATCAATCTCATTGTCTGTCACGTAGGTTCCCTGCAGACGGAATGGCTTTGATGATCCATTTTCCAGGAACAGCATATCCCCGCGGCCCAGCAGCTTCTCCGCTCCACTGATATCAATGATTGTCCTGGAATCCACTTGCGAGGAAACAGAGAAGGCAATTCTTGTAGGAACATTTGCTTTAATCAAGCCTGTAATAACATCCACAGAAGGACGCTGCGTCGCGATTATCAAATGGATTCCGCAGGCACGGGCCTTTTGCGCAATCCGGCAAATAGCCTCCTCAACATCCCCCGGTGCCATCATCATCAGATCTGCCAGCTCATCGATCACAATGACGATATATGGTAGCTTTTCAGAAAACCTGCGGTGTTTCTCGGCAAGCTCATTGAACCTTCCAATATCCCGGACACCAGTATGAGCGAACAACTCATATCGGCGCTCCATTTCCTCTACTGCCCACTTGAGCGAGGCTGTCGCTGCCTTTACATCTGTGATGACCGGGCTGACAAGGTGCGGAATGCGGTTATAAGGTGCCAATTCAACCATTTTCGGGTCAATCAGCAGCAGCTTCACCTCATCTGGATGTGCTTTATAAAGCAGGCTCACCAGCATCGTATTGATGCAGACACTCTTCCCCGATCCAGTGGCACCAGCAATCAATCCGTGAGGCATCTTTTTCAGATCAGTCACAATTGGATTTCCGGCGATATCAAGACCCAGAGCCACCGATAATGGTGATTCAAGATCCATAAAACCTGCTGACTGTAAAATTTCACTTAATAATACGGGCCTGCTCGAGTGGTTCGGCACTTCAATGCCGATTGTGTGCTTTCCTGGTATTGGAGCCTCGATTCGAATATCCTTCGCAGCAAGGCTTAGTTTTATGTCATCTGATAGATTGGTAATTTTATTGACTTTAACACCAGGTTCTGGCTGTACCTCAAAACGGGTAACAGATGGCCCCTGTGTCACATTGACTACTCTCGCACCTACATTAAAATTCCTCAGGGTATCGTTGAGCATTTGTTCCTGTTCTGAAAGCCATTCAGGATCAGGTGCTTTGAACACAGGAGGGCTCAACAATTCCAGCGGCGGGAAATCGTATACCGCTGCTGGATGGACATCGTGCTGCAGGGTGGATTCATGTTCAGGTGATCCGATTCCCCCTCGCTCGGACTGGCCGTTCACTTGTATAGAAGAGGAATATGCTGCAGCGGGCTCGGCTTGTGACTTTTCTTCACTTAATGTCGATGGAGCTTCTTCAAGATTAACTCCTGATAAAGTGACCGCCTTTGTTCCATCCTCTTCAGAACCAGCTATAATAGTTAATGCTTCTTGCTGTTTTTGAGTCTCAACAACTGTTAAAATTTCATGCTCGCCAGCTGATTGCTCCTTCTCCTGTACTGGATGAACATCTGGAAGGCGATCCGTGGACAGCTCTTCTTCGGCCGCTTTGTTTTTCTGAGCAGACGAGGATCCTTCAAAATCGGTATGAATTTCCTTCGACTCGGACTTTTCCGAACCACCAGTCTTTCTTTCTTCAGTCATAAAAGAGGGATATTTAGACGTGTTGCGCGCTTCCCACTTCCTCTTGTCCTGCTTAAGCATAAGAACATTAAATGGAAGCTGCCTTTTGTGTTCTGAAGGCTTATTCTCTATTTTTGGTTCAGCATCATGACTCGGTTCAGCATCTGATTCCTCATTAGTATCTACAGTCTCCGTGATTTGTTCACTATGAACAGTGACAGGCTGGCCATAATTATCTTCAGCTTTCGGTTGATAGTCTGTTGTTTCTGACTCTTCCTCGCTTTGCTGATAGCCGATTGTTTCTGACTCTTTCTCGCTTTGCTGATAGCCGATTGTTTCTGACTCTTCCTCGATCTGTTGATATCCGATTGTTTCTGACTCTTCCACGCTTTGTTGATATCCGGTTTCAGATTCTTCCTGGCTTTGTAGGGAGTCAGTTTCTTCCGAATCTCCTAGACTATGTTGTAAGCCGGTCTGTCCTGATACTTCAGGAATAGGCACAAGACTGGTCTCTTTTGTTTCTTCCTGGCTTTGCTGAGAACCGGCCTCTGCTGATTCTACATGACTTTCTTGATAGACGGTCTCTGTCAGGTCAAGGTGGGAATCAATCACTTCTATCTCTTCCGGTACTTGGTTCGAATCAATCAATTCTATCTTTTCCTGATCAGGTTCATAGCGTAATGCTTGTGGCTCTTTGACCACAAGCTCATTTCCGGCCTCAGTCAGCGTTTCAATTTGCGGATCTGCATGACTAAACTCAGGCTCATTATCGAGAATGATATCAATTGCCTCAGATTCCAGGTCCCACTGTTCTACTCGTTCCTCGATTTCAGTGACCTCAAAATCCTGGGTTTCAGCAAGATCATCTTCTATGTATATTTCTTGTGTCAGTTCCTCATTATGAACTTTTGTTGAATCAGGAAATGCCTCTACAGCAGGTGCTTGCGGCATCCTGTTTGTATCGGTTTGACTGGATTGTTCAACCAGGCCCGCTTGACTCCTCTCAAAACCAGTCAGTTCAAATTCAACATCCTCAAGATTTGTTTGGGTCTGCCTTTTACTAGGAGGCCTGTTAAACGCATAAATCGGTGACGGTATTTCTGTTGGCCTGAATGGCTGCCGGAATTTAGGTCCGCTGTCCTTCCGTGTTTCATAATGGAACTTCGTTGCAGGTTCCTCGGGTTTTTTTGGCCTGGATGCTTCATTTGGTTTCCTCTTAGGTTCACGTCTGAAAGTGCTTCGAGCATCCACGACGGAATCCTGGTGCGGATCGTGAAAAGAATCACTTTCAGATTGACGTTCATTCATCCTCAACGAACCGTGCTCTTTAATGAAAGGCTTTATTTCATCAATTTGGCTGGCCCTTTCCTGCCGCCCCTTTCTCGGCTTTGTTTTTTCAGGGGCTGGGTTCTCATCCGGGATCAGCGGGAAACGAAACTGACCTTTTGGATATTGATATAATACTTTTGCTTCTATATCCCTTTTTTCACTCTTCTCACTTTTTAATGGCTTTGAGACAGGCTGATCCTGATCCATACCAGTAAATTCATCATCGTTATCGTTTTGGAACTTGGTAAAAATCTTTTTAATCCAACTCAATTTAAATCACTCTTTCTTTCGCATTTCATTATTATTTTAACAGTAAATCCATATTTTTCGAGATAAATTGAAAGAATGAGCATTTTTTACGAGAAGAAATCTTCTGGAACAATCAACTTTAGGCTCAGTTATTTACAAAACATGGCACCGGATGTACATAAAGGAAAGTGCAAGCACCTTGGTCAGCCCCGACAAGCGCTGCCCGCCTATAACGCCACGTCCTCCCAAAAGCTAACGCTTTCGGTCGTGCGATGCATCGCTTCGAAGTATTTCTTATCCTGTGGCTGGCGGGTCTAGCACATCGTGTGCCTCGGAGGGCCGACCGGTGAAGTCGTTCTTTGACTTCATTGGGCGGACTGAAACCGGAAAGTATAGCCGACTGTCCAGAAACGCAGAAACTGGAGACTCCGACCCTTCCGGCGGAGTTGAAGTTTCGGAGTTTCTAGGAGGCGACACTAGACAAACGTCTCGAGGAGTTAGGAGCCGCAGCTAGACAAGCGACTCGAGCTGCTCAAAGCTAACGCTTCTCGCAAGATACTCGAGGAAACACTCTCAGGGATGAAAACTGGCTAGGCGCTGGAACTAGACAATGGAAAAAAGCCCGATAATTCCGGGCTTTCGCTTCTTTCCTTACTAGTCCTTTTTTGTTTTTCCTAAAATAAAGATTGGTTCAAGTTCTCCATCTTCATACAGGAAACTCAGAGCAGTGATTGGCACTCTTCCACTCGCAAAAAAGCTCATTGTCATCTGGGCCAAAATATCATAGCCTGTGTTATTTTCCACATCGGCGATAATTAAGACATCTTGATGGGGAACCGCCACAGTCATGGTTCCCTTCATCCTTTTCTTCATTTCATTCAAAAAGCTCGTATTCAAAATCCTGCTCGCATCATAACCGTCATTCGTATTGAGGAAATAAAAGGTGTTCTCGGCCACACGATCCTCTTTTATTTTTACGGAGAGGGAACGGACATTGAACAAAGCGGTCTCGCGGACCTGACCCGCTGACCATCCTTCTTTTTTCAAAAGCTTCGAATCAATCAGCCTGTATGTTGTGCCTAAATCCAAAGCATAATAGATCCTTGTTTCGGCGGTATGATCATCATAAAGAAAGGGAACCCCTTCCTCGGCTTCAGATGGGAAGGACGTCGAACGGATGACAGGAAAAATATTCTTTTCCTTTCCTGACAGTTCGAGCTGGCTTTCCATGGCATTGAGGCCTTCCGTTACATAATAGACCACCTCATCAATCGCTTTTTCCTTCTGATCCTGCCACTTGGCGACAATCCCAGGCAAGGCAATGGTGATGCCGCGTCCAGTCGTTTTATTTTCAATTCTCAACTGATCCTTTTCCCTGTCATAGGAAAAAGTCCGATCGGGATGTTGAAGACGATTCTCCAGCTCTTTACGCATTTTTCTGCTATCCATAGTACTACCCTCCATTTCTTCAGGAGTTTCTGCAACTCATTTTACATGAAATTTCCCTCCACCTCAAAAGATGGAGGGAAAGATTTAAGCAAGACCTTCAATGAAATTTTCGATTTCAGTCTGTGTCTTTCTGTTCTTGCTGACAAAACGGCCAAGCTCTTTGCCATTTTCAAAAGCGACGAAGCTAGGAATGCCGAAAACATCCAGCTGGATGCAAAGATCGATAAAATCATCACGATCGACCGAAACAAATTCGTAATCGCTGTATTTGCTTTCAATTTCAGGCAACACTGGCTCGATTACACGGCAATCCGGGCACCAGCCCGCTGTAAATAAAAATATATGCTTGCCATCGTTTTTCAACGCTTCAAACTGTTCCATTGATTCCAAGTTTTTCATAACATATCCTCCCGGAAAAATCTCATTGTACTTCCCTTATTTTACCCATGCATGTTTAAAAAAGAAACTAATCTGATTTAAGCTTTTTTGGCAAAAGCTGAAGCCAGACAATCCGCTGGCTGCATTAATCTGCACTCTAAATACAGGCTCTTTTCGCAAACATTGTTGCTTTCACAAAATGAGGGTGCAGGATCGGTACGAAAAGCAACAATTCCGGAAGTGCCCAATTAAAAAAAAACGCCATCAAATTGAATGGCGTCAGTTCATTTTAACCGAGTTGGCAATTTGCATCATCGCTTCTGCGTCTTCTTTTACGTTCTCAGTTTCGGTAGTCAATTTGACGCCGCCAATCCCGACAATCAGCTGATAATGGTTTTCTTTCAGCTTTTTAACAAGTAAATAGCCAAATTTCCCATCCTTACTGAAGGTCTCATTAGCATCCCATTCCTTCTGCTGCTTCACAGTAGAATCATAGACGACTTTACTATCTTCAAGTTCATGCTGGTTGTAAAAAAGGATATATGTTTTTTCTCCATCTTTGAGCAGTACATTATTAGGTGTTTCTTTATCTACCTTGACACTGGTCGGCAAATAATAATCTATGTCTTTTGTACTATTGTTTGTTTTTTCAGGTTGGCTTTCGAAGGTGGCCGCTACTTCCTCTTTTATGTCAGCCTTTTGTTCGGAAAATGAGGCAGAACAGGCGCTCAGCAGAAATACCCCTGCTACAACAAGCCCAAATGCCCTTCTGAACTTTATCATACTTTCTTCCCCCTTGCTAAGGACTTATCCACTTCTTTTCTATCATACCTTTCTTAAATGATGGGTGACAAGGCTTCGTTTACACTTTTTGGTGAAATTTATGGTATTTTTCAGAAATTTGTCGAGAAATATTAGTTTACAGGCGATTGCGGAATAAACCTTTAGTTGCTAGCCCGGAAGTTATTAGGGGTTTCTTCTTCCTTTTATTAGGATCTCTCTCTGGCAACAATCTTCACCAAATGAATTTTATATATTTGACCTAATCAGCTTTTCAGGACACCAATATGGATAAATGCTTTTTCCCAAGAGTCTGAATGAATTGAAAGAAGGAGTAAAGAAAAAAACAGCCTTTTAGACTGTCTTTTTATCTTGCCCTATTTGATATTCATATTGTCCGGCAAGCAGTTTCATGACATGTGTGAACATTTCACTTCTGTTGATTTGTCCATTCGTGAAAATCCCGACTGCTCCTTCGTTTTTGCGGACGTTTTGTTTTTTTGCATATTCGTCCATCACTGGGCCTAGTTCAGCACCCTTCAATAACAGCCCGGCAATCTCTTCGGGAAGCGGAATCCTTGCGCCGCCGGCAATGATTGGCTCCATTCCTTTTACAGCCAAAGCCCCCCAGTTGCATAGCATCAGTCCAAATGGAGTCTGCTGGACGCCGCCTTCCAGTCCAATCCCGATATCAGCTTCAGCTCTTTCGGCCGCCTGTATGGCCCTGTTGACTGCCCCTTTGATGGTTTCCTCGTCAGACATCGGCTGCTCGCTCACACCTGATTCAGCATCAACAGAAACGATTTCGTATGGACCCTCCATGAACGCGCCCTTAACCGCGTTTATTTTAGCCGGATTCTTTGAACCAATAGCAACTCGCATAATTTATGCCACCTTTCTTGCATGAAAAAGGAGCAGTTTTTACCTGCCCCCTTCATTTCCTTTTTATTAGCTATTATTCTTGATTGTTTCCACAGTTGTTTTATCTGCTGCTTTTACAAGCTTGACTAGAAGTTCTTTTGCAGCCGCATAGTCATCGACATGGATCATAGATGCTGCGGTATGGATGTAGCGTGAGCAGATGCCGATTACGGCACTCGGAATCCCCTGATTGGAAGTATGCACTCTTCCTGCATCCGTTCCGCCCTGGGACACGAAGTACTGGTAAGGAATATCATGAGTTTCAGCCATATCAAGGATGAACTCTCTCATGCCTCTGTGCGTGACCATTGAGCGGTCAAGGATTCTTAACAGAGTTCCCTTGCCAAGCTGGCCGAACTCATTCTTATCACCTGACATATCATTAGCCGGGCTTGCATCCAATGCGAAGAAGATGTCCGGGTCGATCATATTCGCAGCAGTCTGCGCGCCTCTTAAGCCGACCTCTTCCTGGACCGTAGCACCTGAGTAAAGCGTGTTCGGCAGCTGAATGTCCTTTGTTTCCTTTAACAGCTCAATAGCCAGGCCGCAGCCATAGCGATTATCCCAAGCTTTAGCAAGAATCTTCTTGTCGTTTGCCATTGGAGTGAACGGACAGATCGGTACGATTTGCTGACCTGGTTTGATGCCGATGTTGATGGCATCTTCTTTATCGTCTGCACCGATATCAATCAGCATGTTCTTGATTTCCATCGGCTTGTTGCGCTTCGACTCATCCAGCAGATGAGGAGGAATCGAGCCAATTACGCCTGTTACCGGTCCATTTTTCGTGATGATCTGGACGCGCTGTGCTAGCAGTACCTGGCTCCACCAGCCGCCAAGGGTCTGGAATCGGATCATCCCGTTTTTCGTGATCGATGTGACCATGAATCCAACTTCATCCATATGTCCGGCAACCATGATTTTCGGGCCGTTCGTATCACCTTTTTTAACGCCGAAAACACTGCCCAGTTTATCCTGGATCAGTTCATCCGAATACTGCTCCAATTGCTCGCGCATGAATTTGCGGACTGCATGCTCGTTGCCTGGTGCTCCAGGAAGTTCTGTCAATGTCTTAAACAGACTCAATGTTTGCTCGTTCATATAACTTCTCCTTCTCACGATAAATTTAGATTTACTAAAGATTATGTATTTATACATTCCATTTTACAGAACATTCATTATGCTTGCCAGTCTAAATCGTCCCATACGTGTTTTTTGCGGGCATTATTTCTTTGCTCCGTATGTTTGATTTGTTATGATGAAGGTAACTTGAAATTCCATATATAACCTTGGAGGTCCTTGACTATGAACTGGAAAGCCTTTTTCATTGGCGTTGGCGCCGGACTGGCCGGTGCGTATGCCGTAAAGGAACTTGCGTCACAAAAAGAAACCGTATCAGCTGATAAAGTACTGAATCATGCGAAGGCAGCATTTAAGAAATCAGGGCCAATCAGCGGCTCATGGATCAATATGACGGCTGAACCATATTCAAAACCACCTGTTGATTACCAGGTATATAAAGGTGGTATTTCCCGCAATGTCGACGGCAGGGTGGAACAATATGAATTCATCGCCGACGCAGCAACAGGTGCAATTCTCGATGCATACCCGCTGGATTAATATCTATTGAAATGAAGACCTGCTTAGCGCAGGTCTATTTTTTTCTCTCAATTGTCTGAGTTATTTTACCATCCTGATCAAATTTTACTGCACGATAGACTGCATCATGATAAAAAGTGAACCAGGCGTCCTTGCTGATCCCAAATTCAAGCCATTTCTGCTTGGCGAAAATCGAATCCATTGGAAAATCGTCGTATGCCATTACCCATAGAGGGTTTTGATGAGCGTGAGTAGGCATGATATCAGCCATATGCACAACAGTCACATCTTCATCCTGGATGATGAGGATTGAATGTCCGTCACTATGGCCGCCGGTGTGGATCATTTTAATCGGACCAAATGACCATTCCGCCTCAAATGTCTCAACCTGCTGCTCAATTCCTTGCCAGTTCTCTTTCCAGTATGTACTCTTGGACCTGATATTCGGATTGCGCATTTCATCCCATTCGACCTGGGAAGTGATGATTTTCGCGTTCGGGAAAACTGAGACAAGTTCCCCGCCTGAATCCTTCGTCAACCCGCAGGCATGGTCAAAATGCATATGAGTCATCAATACGTAATCGACATCTTCAGGCTTCAAGCCCCGCTTTTCCAGCTCTGACATCAGGCTTGATTCCTCTAGAACTCCAAAATTGCGTTTTTGCTTCTCGTTCAGTTTTCCATTACCCATGCCGCTTTCAACAAGGAAATTCTTTCCCACTGCCTGGATCAAAATCGGATCTGTTCGCAGCTCAATCTGATTTTTTTCATTCACAGCATATTTTCGCGACCATAATGGTTTCGGGACGACTCCGAACATTGCCCCGCCATCAAGATGAGTGACCCCGCCGTTCAGCCACTCCAGTTTTACGTTCCGAAGCTCAAGCTTTTCCATCGCACACATCCCCCTTTTTTACTTGATTGTAACACTCGGATTTTAAATTTTTAAATAATTCTGCTCTTTTTTTATTTCGGTGACTGAGATATGATCATATTTTTAGCTCCATTCAATAGGAATTCTATTTTATTAGCGGAGTTCACAATTTTATTGGCGATATTTTATTTTTATTGGCGATTTTCACATATTTATTAGCGAACTGGAAAATAACGAGCTTTTTTACCAAATAAAAAAACCGGCCGATGCAAAATCGCCGGTTTGTCCGTCTTTATTATTCAGAAATAAATTGTACCTCACAACGGTAAATGCGGCTGCCCCGGGAGGAGAATTTCTCTTCGTATTCAGTCATGATGTTGCCCTCGTACTCACTGTTGTGAAGATCGAGGCTTACATAATTAAGCTTCATGCCATAATGCGAAAAGCTTACAAGGGAGTATTCAAACAAACCCTGGTTGTCTGTCTTGAAGTGAATTTCACCATTTTTCACCAGGATGGATTCGTATACTTCAAGGAATGACTTGAATGTCAATCTTCTCTTTTCATGGCGTGTTTTTGGCCATGGATCGGAGAAATTCAAATAGACTCGGCTCACGTCGCCGCTTTCAAAGTACTTGCTAAGCTCTGCTCCATTCACGTTCATCAGCTTGCAGTTTGGCAAATCCTCTTCAATCAGCTTGTCCAGCGCGCTGACGATGACGCTCTCCTGCAATTCAATGCCAATATAGTTAATGTCCGGATTGGCTTTTGCCATACCCGTGATGAACTGGCCTTTTCCTGTACCAATCTCAATGTGGAGGGGTTGATCCTTCTCAAACACTTTTCCCCAGTTTCCACGGTGCTGTTCAGGTTCATGTATCACAAAATTCGAATACTCAAGTAATTTATCTTTAGCCCAAGGCTTGTTTCTTAGTCTCATATTGACACCTCTGTACTATTTTCATTCGTTTCAAACAATATCATGCAACCCATATGTTTTCAAGGTGAAATTTGTCGCGGCTGCATAAACACAAAAAGGAATCCACAATCTATAGGTGAATTCCTTTTAAAAGAAAGGGTGATCATTGTGCCTTTAAGCCACCATGACCAGGTAAATTTATTAAAAGATATATTAAGCAACCAGCAGACTGACTGCTGCGGTTCGGTTGCTGAGTATCAGCAATTGGAACGCCTGATCAAATCGTTGATGGTCAACACGAATGTTGACGGCAACATCAAATCGATTCTGCAGGATGTTTATCAGTATAGCCAGAACGGTGTCAATGCCTCTGACCTGGAACAGCATATCCAGACAAATCGGGGACAGTTAACCCAATGGGTGGATGACATCGGACAATTCTCATGAGAGAAATTAAATAAGTGCCTTTAAAAAATCAATCCATTTTTCCATTTCTGGAATGCGATTCTGGTTTTTATGCCATTGAATCGCTGACAGTGACTGAGCAAGTGCGTACCATTTCATCCGTTGCTTAAGACTTTCGGTCAGGATGATGCCGTATTTATTCAGCCAGTCCTCCCATTCCTCAACTGGAATATAGGAATACAAGAGAAGTCCAAGGTCGATGGCAGGGTCGGCGATCATTGCGCCATCCCAGTCGATTAAATACAACTGGTTGTCTTCGGTAAGCAGCCAGTTGTTATGATTTACATCACAATGGCAGACAACCTTTTCGTCAACATCGATATGGCCAACGTTTGCAGTTAAAAACTTAAACGAATCTATGACAGCCTGCTTCGTACGAAGCTCCTCATCCAATTCCTCATTCAGGGCATGAAGGAACATCTCGGGTTTCAGCGGGCTTTTTCCCAGCCTGGTAAGCATCCCAAGAAGCGGTTCTGACGCATGGATTTTCTTCAACAGCTTGGCCACACAGTCATTGTTCATATCCCCGGGCTTCAGCTCTCGTCCATTCATCCATTGCTGTGCCGTAATAACATCTCCGTTTTCTAACCTTTTCGTCCAAACAAGCTTGGGTACAATTCCTTCTGCGGAGAGAACAGCAAGAAAAGGGGATGAATTACGTTTAAGAAACAGCCTTTGTTCTTCATGCTGCGCAAAATAAGCGGCACCGGTTGCACCGCCTGCAGGAACGATCTCCCAATCCTGTCCAAATAAATGTTCCAAAGTTAGTCACCTTCATTTATCACTATTTCCCTTATGCTAAAAAACCGGAAATGGATTCTATAAAATCAAAATTCACTGTTGTACTTATTATCGGAAATAAAAAGACAGCTATTGATAGAAAAATCCACACACAATAGCTATCCTATAAATTTTATCCCCTAGAGGCTGAGTACGTCAACCCCATGGATCTTAAATTAATATTGTGAAAAAGTTATCAAAAGAAAAGCAAAAGCTCTTTTATTAGCAGGAGAGGGCACTCGACTGCGGAGTATTAGTGAGTCTCACTATTTTGCCAGAACAAACAACGAACATGGCTCCAGCAGGACTTTATCTCCATCTATATGGCGAAATGGCTGTGCTGAAGCCTTTTCATGGTCGGCGAGGACACTCCATTTTGTATCTTCCGTAAGTTCCACAAGATGCTGATCCATTGTTGGGTTAATGAACACGATTATTTTTTCCCAATGTCCTCTATCTTCTATTTCCGTCAGCGCATAGCCAATCAACGGAACTGGCAATTGTAAGAACCCCATCCGCCTGCGGATCTGTTCATTGTCCGGAAGACGGAAAACTTCGTTCGATCTGCGAATGTCGATAATTCCTTTGATGTATTCGACATTATCCATGTTTGCATCACGCAGGTCCCAATCGAGCCAGTTTATTTCATCAGGAGACCGGTAGCTGTTGCCAATCCCTTTTTTCGACCTGAAAAATTCCTGGCCGCTGTGCAAAAATGGAATCCCCTGTGCCAGCAAGACCATCGAAGTCGCCAGTCTGTGCTGCTTTTTTAAAATAGCTTCATCCTGGTCAGGATCACTTATTTTCAGCTTATCCCACAATGTATGGTTATCATGCGATTCAATGTAATTCACGGATTGTCCCGGCTGCAAAAACAGGCCATGTTTCCGCTTTCCGATGCCTACGCTACCAGCCATCACCTGTTTGGCTGCTTCCAGATAGCGATCATTGCCTAAAGCGTAGCCTTTATCATAAATATTAAAGGTACTGCCTTTAATGGAATCCCGGAACCAATCATTGAACTGGCCTATTCCAGGCAGTTTTGACTGATTCGAAATATTGGCTTTCCGATCAGGCGGGAGCGGAGTATTCAGGTCCCAGCCTTCCCCTATGATCAATATATCGGGACTCACGGTATTTACCGCATTCCTGACAGCTGTCATTGTATCCGTATCCAAAATGCCCATTAAATCAAAGCGGAAGCCGTCAACATGATATTCATTCAGCCAATACATAACAGAATCAACAATGTATTTTCTCGCCATCAGCCTTTCGGAGGCAATATCGTTCCCCACTCCGGTCCCATTTGAAGGAAGGCCGTGTGCATCGTGGCGGAAATAATAGCCGGGAACGATTTTTTCAAAAGGTGACTCCTCGCGGATGTAGACGTGATTATAGACCACGTCCATAATGACGCCCATCCCCTGGAAATGTATGGCATTAATCAACTGTTTCAGCTCGGTGATCCTGTTATAGGGATCTTCGGGGTCAGACGCATAGCTCCCATCTGGTACATTATAATGAACCGGGTTATATCCCCAGTTATAGTCCCTGGCGCGGTCCAGTTCGTCTACTCCCTCAAAATCGTGAAAAGGCAGCAGTTCTATATGCGTGACTCCCAGGTTTTTAATGTAAGAAAGTCCAGTCTCCATTCCGTTAGCACTTTTTGTGTCTGCTTCCGCTGCACCCAGGTATGTCCCTTTCCTGATAGCTCCACTGTGCGGATGCATCGTCAGGTCCCTGATATGGACTTCATAGATGATGGCGTCAACTGGCTGGATTAATTTCGCGACGTCAATATGGGCTGCCTTGGCATTTTCCGTGTCGATGACCACGCCATATTCACCATTGACAGTTAAAGCAGTTGCATATGGGTCAACAGCTTCTCTCCATTCAAGGTTGATACAGACCATGAACGAGTACTTGTAAAGCTCCAGGTTCCGGTCTACCTCAATATGCCATACGCCCTTATCGGCCCGGTTCATATCAAAAAGCTCAGGGGTCTCGTCATCTTCCTTGAAAAGCCTCAGCTTTACTTTTGTAGCGGTCGGAGCCCATAGCTTGAAAATGGTCCTTTCAGCTGTATGGCTGACACCAAGGTCATCCCCGCCGTAAAAAAATAATGAATCAAATTCCTCCGTTCGGATGACTGCTCCGATTTGCAGATCCGTTTGTCCGCCATGCTCATCTAAAATCACATAAGTTTTACCTAACTCAGGCCTGATACTGCATAAGCAAATGTATTTTACTGCATCCTCCAGCAATACCTTCTCCTGGATTGCCAATGGCAAATCAACGCCTTCTCCTTTTAGGCGGAACTCATTGGAGGTTCCTTCAAAATATGAATAAGGAAGCAATACGGTAATAACATCCACTTGATCAAGATAGGCGTTAAATTCCCTTTCAATGGCAATCATTCATTTTCAACTCCTCGGTATGCCCTGGAATGCTTTTTCCAGATAGAATTTTCAAGGCTTTTGGACATGCCTGGATTTTCAGCGGTGTATGTCCGATTGCTTCACCATCTGCATGAGCTAAAACTTTGGCAGTGGATTCAATGGTGATCGATTTACCGGTAAACTGCTCGACCTCCCGGAATTTTGTATGCTTTCCACAGAAGACACTGATGAAAACCATTAACAGCTTCAATCTCGAGATCTGATGCACGACCGTTACGTCGAGAATCCCGTCATCCGGGAGAGCAGCTGGAGCGATCTTCATGCCCCCTCCGTAGTATGGCTGGTTCGAAACGGTGACAAACCAGGCTTTGCTATATTTATACACTTTGCCATCAACCGTCACTTCAACTGGAATCGTCCTGAAAGTGAGCAGTTTTTTAACAAGGATATAAACATAGACCAGCCTTCCTAATGAAAAACGGTTCAGGAGACCTTTCATCCGGGAGTCATTTGAATCCTTTGCGACAGCAGCATCAAAGCCTACTCCCATATTATTCATGAAATAGGTTTCCTGTAATTCATTATGCTGAATTTTTCCGATATCGATTTCCAAGGTGTGGCCATTACTTTTATCAACGATCAAATTTAAGGCATGTACTGACTTTTTCGGTATTTCAAAGCCTCTTGAAAAATCATTCCCTGAACCGCCTGGGATGAACCCGACAGTAATGTTCGAATAGGACGCCGCTCCGTTCACCACTTCATGCAATGTTCCGTCCCCTCCGACTGCCGCAATTACTGCGGGTGTGCCGTCAGTTTTTCGGGCTAAAGACTCTGCCAGCTCCTGCGCATGTCCCGGGTATTCAGTAAAAAAAGCAAGATACGGAATGTCCAGGTCCTCCAGCTCTATCTCTATGTTTCTCCAAATCTCCCGGCAGCTCCCATTTTTCGCATTGGGATTGACGATAAAATAGATCTTCTCCATACGATCAACCTTTATCTAATTAATAGGTCTTTTTATTGTTCGCTCTTCGAATTGTTTTCCCACTCAAGCCTTCTGACTGATGTTGTCTGGCCATATTGCAAAAGAACCTGTGCTGCTTTTAATTGCATATGCTTCAATGGAGATTTCATGCCTCTTAGGGCCATGAACCAGTCCTCGAAGTTTCGTTTTTCAATGAATTGTACGCCATATGGCGGCAGTGGATAGTCGATGAACCCATTCCTGCTGATCAGCAGCTTTTGCACCGGAAGCTCAACACCGTACATATCGAAAAGAGTCTTGACGATTTTCTCTGTCCGGTTTAGTGCAATCAGCGGATTCAGGATTTTCTTTTCCTTATTCCTCGTTTTCTTGATCCAGAAGCGGTCCTTGGACCCGACATAAGCAGCATTCTCTTCGGCTTCGATGAACGCAATGCACATGGCTGCAGCTGGAGTGATGATGATCAGCTCTGCCTCGACCGGCGCTTTTTTTAATAAAAATATAGGCTTATATAAAATGAGAAAGGTATCAGGAAATCGCTGCAGTAAAAATTTCAGGGTCGGATCGCTGACGAATTCTTTTGCAATGAATGACCTTTCCGTCAAGGTCGAGCTGGCCCATTTCAGCTGGAATGGAAGCAATCCGTCGAGGAAATGCTGTTTTAATTCCTCAATTGACTGTAAGTTGCTGATTGAATTCAACATACCGTCATCCATCAGCTGATCCTGATCTTCCCGGAAGCTCTCCTCCTTCATAGGCTCTGGCTGGCGCACCATGCTTTTGAGCTTATGAAGGAAATTATTTGGCTCCTCCTCCTGATGGATATCAAAGTGATTTCCAATAGTTTGTTCAGGACTGTTTTCCCATTTCTCCCTTATGCCCTCCCATTGTTTTTTCTTCAGACGGACATATCTTGAAGGATAAAGGTAAATGTCCTGGGCATATCGTGATACGTAGTCCTGGAGCTTGATTAATTGTGCCATTATTCGACCTGCCTTTAATCCGGCTTCCCATCGCATCAAGAACGGGAAGCAAGCGGGAATAGTGTAATTGGTTCATATTTTGGACTTTTCCCCAAATGAGTCTTGTACAAAACGACCCTCTCAGCTTGAAAAGTTAGTTCTTTCTTAAAAGGGTTGACTGCATCCAGCTGGTCAGCTTTAAAGGCTTCCTCGCCTGCCCACTTCCTTGCCATGGTGATATGTGGGCTGAATGGGCGTGTTTCAAGGGTAAAACCAGCGGCACTGCATGCAGAAAAAACCATTTCTCTTATTTGATTTAATTCGGTGGATTTTTCAAGACCTGCCCAAAAAATCCTTGGAGAATCCTTTCGTCCGAAGGTGCCTAAATGATTGATCTCCAGTTTAAAAGCTGGTGTATTATTCAAATCAAGCACTTCATTCGCTGCCTTTATCATTGCTTCAGGTGCATTTCCGAGGAAAGCAAGCGTAATGTGTAAATCCTGTGGATGAACCCAGGTTTTAAAAGGCATTTTTTCCTTCATGCTGTGGATTGTTTCCTCCAGTATTCCTTTTGTCTTCCCAGGAAGTTCGAGAGCATAGAAATAATGCGTATGCAATCAAATACACCCTTTCTTGTCCACTTGAATTTATTGTAGCAAATGGCATGTAATATTGGCAGAATTTCCTTATAAACATTTCTAATCCATACAAGTTGATAGGAATAGTCTTTTTTTATATGATAAAAAGAAGCTATAATTATTTTTCAGTTGATTATCATCAATTATTCACTTAATTGGAATACTAAAGCAGTCCATCACGATAAAGGAGGCTATCATATGAGAGTCGTTAATAATATCGCGTCATTAATTGGCGAAACGCCGCTTGTAAAATTGAACAAGTTGGCACCCGAGGGTGGAGCATCGGTTTACCTCAAGCTTGAAAACTTCAATCCTAGCAAAAGCGTAAAAGACAGGGCTGCATTCAACATGATTGTTTCAGCTGAAAATGAAGGAAAGCTGAAGCCCGGTTCTACAATCATTGAGCCCACAAGCGGCAACACAGGCATCGGCCTGGCAATGAATGCAGCGGCAAGAGGCTATAAAGCGATCCTGGTCATGCCGGACACGATGACCGAAGAGAGAATCAATTTGTTAAAAGCATATGGAGCAGAAGTCGTGTTAACGCCAGGCGACGACAAAATGCCAGGAGCAATCAAAAAGGCGGAAGAGTTGGTAAAGGAAATTCCCGATAGCTTCATGCCAATGCAGTTTGAAAATGGAGCGAATCCAGACGCCCACAGGCAAACAACAGCAAGAGAAATCGTCGAGGCGATGGAAGAACTGAAAAAGCCTCTCAGCGCGTTCGTCGCTACCGCTGGAACTGGCGGAACGATCACTGGAACTGGCGAAGCCCTGAAAGAAGAATTCCCTGGACTGGCAGTTCACGTTGTTGAACCTGCTGGGTCCCCAGTGCTATCAGGCGGCAAGCCCGGCAAGCACAAACTGGTCGGCACAAGCCCAGGTTTCATCCCTAAAATCCTCAATCAGGATGTTTATGAAAAAATCCATAAAATCGAGGATGAGGACGCCTATGAAACAGCTCGAAGACTGGCCAAAGAAGAAGGCATCCTTGTCGGTCCATCATCCGGAGCCGCCTGCTTTGCAGCCATCAATGTCGCTAAGGACCTAAATCCCGATGAAGTCGTCATCTGTATTGCCTGTGATACAGGAGAAAGGTACCTATCCAGTGACTTATTCAGGTTTGAGGAATAAACTTTAAGAGGACTCGCCATGTGATGGCGAGTTTTTTTATTATATAAGGGATTGGTGCCTTTTTGGAGGTTTCGTACCCTTATAATGCCGATTCCTCTTGCATAAGGGTACCATTCCTACGCCTTCGTACCCTTATGACGCTAATTCCTCTCGCATAAGGGCACCGTTCGGACGTTTTCGTACCCTTATGACGCCGGTTCCTCTTGCATAAGGGTACCGTTCCTACGCTTTCGTACCCTTATGACGCTAATTCCTCTTGCATAAGGGTACCGTTCGGACGTTTTCCTACCCTTATGACGCTAAGTTCTCTTGCATAAGGGTACCGTTCCGACGCTTTCGTACCCTTATGACGCCGGTTCCTCTTGCATAAGGGTACCTTTCTGGCCATCTCCATTCTTTTCTCAAACTATAAAAGACTGCAGACAAACCATGGGCCGTCTGCAGTCTTTGACTTTGAAGTCACACACCTTATTCGTGTTATTCTTCTGTTTCCTCGTCTTCATCTTCAAAGATCGTTCCCGAATGGAGCGTTACTCCGGAAACGATTTCTTCCATTTCTGCCTGGATTCTTTCCGTGATTTCTTCTCGTTCTTCTGGTGAAAGTGATTCCTTGGTATACCCGAAAAGATAATTATCCAAATCGAATTCTCTTAGCTTGCATTTTGTATGGAAGAGGTTTTCCTGATAGACATTGACGTCGACCATATCAAATTGATTTTTGATATTTTCAGGGATATAGTTTTGGATCGAACTGATGTCATGGTCAATGAACAGCTTGTTGCCATCTTTATCCCTCGTAAAGCCCCTGACCTTATAATCCATCGTCATGACATCTGTTTCGAAAGAATGGATCAGATAATTCAATGCTTTCAAAGGTGTAATCTCGCCGCAGGTTGAGACATCGATATCGGCACGGAACGTACTGATTCCTTCATCAGGATGGAACTCCGGGTACGTATGGACGGTGATATGGCTTTTATCTAGCTGCAAAACGACATTGTCAGGCAGCGGTCCCGGCGACTCATCATACGCTTCATCAGGCACCTCGACGACCGGGCCTTCGGAGACCAGGATGGTCACGCTGGCCCCCTGCGGCACATAGTCCTGCTTGGCCACATTCAAGACATGCGCCCCAATGATATCTGAAACATGAGTAAGTATTTTAGTCAGCCGGTCAGCATTATACTGTTCATCAATATAATCAAGATAAGCTTCACGCTCTTCTTTGGTTTTCGTATAACAGATGTCATACATATTAAAACTTAATGATTTCGTAAGATTATTGAATCCATGCAATTCAATATGCTGTTCAGAAGTGAATTTCATTACTGTTCCCCCTGTTCGGTACTCTGCTGTACTGTGTTTGCAATTGAACAAAAGCAGGTATACGGATGATTTAAATATTTTTATGATACCCATTCCCTGCCGAGAAAAAACAAAGCAAGTACGAACCTGGTTATACCTTGGGACAACTTTTCCTTCTCGAGGCTCCATTTTGTCCAAACCTTGCACAACTTTTCTTACTTTGTCCAAATCTGACAGCTCCTCAACTTTGCCCGCCTTTTTGTCCGAACCTGCCTCCTTCAGACTACAATAAGTGTCTTCACAACGAAAAAACCTGCAGCTTTGATAAAAGCTGCAGGTCGAGTATTAAAGCGTGCCGCACTGGCTTTCAATTTCTGCTTTAAAAAGGTTTTGCAGATTCTTTGTAACAGGTCCTGGCTCTCCGTTTCCAACAGGCTTACCATCAACTTCAACAATTGGCATGACTTCGACTGTCGTGCCAGATGAGAAGACTTCGTCGGCAGAGGACAACTCATCAAGCGTATATGCCCGCTCCTCAAAAGCAATGTTCTCATTTCTGCAAATCTCAAGAACCTTTTGTCTTGTGATTCCATTGAGAATCAAATTGTCTGCCTGATGCGTGATGATCACGCCGTCTTTTACGATTGAGATGTTGGAGTGGCTTCCCTCGGTGACTGTTTCTCCCCGATGGAGAATGGCCTCAAAACAGCCGGCCTCTGCTGCCTTTTGCTTCGACAGCAGATTCCCAAGCAAATTCAGGCTTTTGATGTCACAGCGAAGCCATCGGATGTCTTCATCAAGGATGGTACGAACACCTTTTTCCATTGGATCGACAGGGCGTGGAACCTTGCGTGTATAAGCGACGAAGGTTGGTGCCACATCTTCTCCTGGGAAAATATGGTTACGTGGTGAAGTTCCTCTTGTGAACTGCATATACACGATCCCAGTGTCCAATTCGTTTTTTGATATCAGCTCTTCCATTTTTGACTCAAGCTCCTCTGGGCCGTACGGAAGCTTCATCCTGATTTTTTCTGCACTTTCTACTAACCTGTTCAAATGCTCTTTTCCAGTGAACATTTTGCTGTTATAAACCCGGATCACCTCATATACACCATCACCAAATTGATACCCTCTGTCCTCGATGTCTACCTTGGCGACCGCTCTGTCAAGAATCTCGCCGTTAACATTTACATATTCCATTCACTTTTCCCTCCCTAATTTCTTCCTTTATTTTGCCAATTCATAAATTGCCTGCGCATAAATCGCTGTTGCTCTCAGGAGGTCCTCAATTATCATATATTCATCCTTCTGGTGAGCAATGTCAGGCCTTCCTGGGAAAAGCGGTCCAAATGCCACACCAGATTTCAATGACCTTGCATAGGTTCCTCCGCCAATAGAAATAAGTTCGGCTTTTTCACCAACCTGCTCTTCGTATACCTTTTTCAAGGTCTGTACGAGGAAATCTTTCTCATCGACATGATGCGGATTCGAATTTGAGAATTTCTCGATGGTTAGCCCTTCAGCCTCTAACACTTGATTTAAAATTCCCTTTGTCTTCTCAAGGTCGGTCGTTACTGGATAGCGCATGTTTAAACCAGCACGGCCTCCCTTAGCCTTTGAGTAAGATAGCTTGCCGACATTGATCGTCAAGTCTCCGGTAATGTCATCCGCAAAAGCGATGCCCAGCTCTCGGCCGCGTGAATCTTTGCCCAGGTACTTAGAGACGAATTGAAAGAACTTTTCACTGCTTCCATCCAGATTCAATTCAGACAGGAAGCTTGCCATGAGCAGACCTGCGTTCTTGCCATTGTCAGGCTCCATGCCGTGTGCTGATATACCTTCAAGCTCAAGGATTAACTTGCCGCTTTCTACGACAGCTCTGCCATCCAATTCATTGTTCCTTTTGAATTCCTCAAAGCGCTGGACAACATCTGTTTGCCCTTGCTGAACGGCCAGTTCTACCTTCGCAAAATCAGGTACCATATTATAGCGGCGTCCGGAAGAAAACTCGATTATCTCTGCATCAAAATCTTCCTTTGCAAGACCGTCTCCTTTTGATACCAAGTCATAATCGGCAATCCCTTTTTCAGCGTAAATGATCGGAAAATCGGCATCCGGCGCAAAGCCCATCGCTGGCATTTCCTCATGTTCAAAATAATGGTCTACACAGCGCCAGTCGCTTTCCTCATCTGTACCAATGATCATCCTGACACGCTTATTAAGGGGCAAACCCAATTCTTTAACGATTTTCATCGCATAATATGCTGCCATCGTTGGCCCTTTGTCGTCAATCGCTCCGCGGGCAAAGATTTTTCCGTCCCGGATTTCTGCACCGTAAGGATCACTTGTCCAGCCGTCTCCTTCTGGCACTACATCAACATGGCAGAGGACTCCGACGATTTCATCTCCTTGCCCGAATTCAAGGTGACCGGCCAGATTGCCGACATTTTTAGCTGTAAAGCCGTCCTTTTCTCCCAGCTGAAGCATGAAATCCAATGCTTCTCTGACACCCTCGCCAAGCGGTGCTTCAGGTGTGGCATTTTCCTCGTCCAGGACACTCTTGATTTTAAGCAGGTCCTGAGCATCCTTAATTAAATCTGTTTCTCTTTTTTCTACTTCCTTCGTCCAATTGATTGAAGTCATTTTTCCAAACCTCCATATCTAGTTCTATATGTATTTCCCTTAAGGTGTACACTTAAGCAAGCAATGTCATTATTGTACCTCAAAAGTTATGTTGAAAACTTGAATTTTATTTTACTCCTGTTAACCCCAATCCGTAAACAGCGTCATACTTCAGATTTATTCTTAATTTTCAAACATCTGTCATATTTAACCTGTTTAAGACCATATCGTTAAGTATATAAACGATTTGAAGGGAGGCAGTTATCTAATTAATTATTAATTTTTTATAAAAAACAGTGAATAATCTGGAATTTTACATTATTAAAGTGTAAAATAGTCCAAAAGGTAAGACATCTTATGATTGCCTTTTAAAATGGACTCAAAAGGAGCTGTCTGGAAAGAAGAAAACTACATACTTGGGGATTCGTCTTCAATCAATAGTCGGTTGCAGGAATATGACAAAGGGGTTTAAAAAAGGATAGGGAGTGGTTGTTTGAAACCTTCGACTAACCGGATGATAAACCGCATCAAATCCATCTACATGTATATATGTCAGAATGGTACTGTCACAACTCAAGATCTTGTAGAGGAATTCGGAATTACTCCTCGAACCATCCAGAGGGATTTGAATGTCCTGGCTTATAACGACTTAGTGAAAAGTCCGAGCCGAGGTAAATGGACAACGACCCAGAAAAAGGTAAAGATGTCGTCTTAATACGAAAAGCGCAAGCGCCTTGGTCAGCCCCGACATGCGCTGGAGGTCCGGACAGTGAAGTCGTTCTTTGACTTCATTGGCAGGACCGAAGCGTCTCGAGGGGCTAGGCGCTGGAGCTGGACAAGTCTCGAAGTAAATATATGCTTACTAATAATAAAAAAAAAGAAATCGCCTGAGGAGGATCCTCGGCGATTTTTTTATACCTCATAGGTTTGCAGCATTTCCACTTCTTCATCGGTAAGTTCCCTGTATTCGCCGAGCTCCAGCGTTTCATCAAGCTTCAGCGGACCCATCGATAAACGTTTCAGATAAATGACCCTTTTTCCGACAGCTTCGAACATCCGCTTCACCTGATGGAATTTCCCTTCGGTGATCGTCAGCTCAATATCAGACGTTAAGCCAGATTTTAAGATAACAAGTTCACCTGGTTTGGTTTCATAGCCATCATCGAGTGTGACGCCTTTTTTAAAAGCTGTGATATCTTCTTCCGTCACCTCACCCTCAATTACCGCGAAATATGTCTTGGGGACATGTTTTTTTGGCGATAAGAGCCTGTGGGAAAGCTGTCCATCATTTGTGATCAGCAAAAGGCCCTCCGTATCCTTATCAAGCCTCCCTACCGGAAATGGCTCAAATACCTGGTCTTCGATCACAAGCAGGTCGATGACTGTCTCATCATGGTTGTCCTCTGTCGCTGAAATGACACCAGGCGGCTTGTTCATCATTAAATAAATAAATTCTCTATAATGAATTTCTTCACCGTTTAATGTTATCGAATCGTTTTCAGGATCCACATGATGCTTTGCATCTTTGACAATTGCATTATTTACTTTTACATCACCGTCTTTTAAAAGTTTCTTCACGTCTTTCCTGCTTCCGTATCCAAGGTTGGAAAGCACTTTATCGATTCTCATTGCTGAACCTCCTTTATTCATATGGGCAGGTGCCCATTCCCTTTCTTGCTGCCTTACATAGACTAATATCATACTTTAACATGATTATGAGGAGATGACCTGAATGAACCATAGACAACAAGGACAAGGCTTGTACATCCCTATTCCCGGCCTGCCAGGCGGAGGCTTCCCGGGTGGTGGTTACCCTGGTGGAGGATATCCTGGTGGAGGATATCCCGGCGGCGGAGGCGGATTTGACCAAAGACTCGACCGGCTGGAAAGGCAGGTTCAAAGACTGAGCAACCAGATTGACCGGCTGGACCGCAGGGTTGACAGGATTGAACGCCGCCTCAATATCCGCGATAACGACCAGCAGTTCTATTAGGTTGCAGAACAAAAAGCGCAAGCGCCTCGTTAAGCCCCGACAAGCGCTGCCCGCCTATGACGCCACGTCCTCCCAAAAGCTACCGCTTTCGGTCGTGCGATGATTCGCTTCGAAGCTTTCCTTATCCTGTGGCTGGCGGGTCTAGCACATCGTGTGCCTCGGAGGGCCTGACAGTGAAGTTGTTCTTTGACTTCATTGGCAGGACCGAACTCGAAAAGTATAGCCGACTGCTTAGAAACGCAGAAACTGGAGACTCCGACAAAGAAGCGCTTTTTGCTTCTGCCGGCGGAGTTGAAGTTTCGGAGTTTCTAGGAGGCGACACTAGACAATTCGAAAGGAGGAGGCGACTGCCCAACTCCGACAAGCGCTGGAGGGCCTGACAGTGAAGTCGTTCTTTGACTTCATTGGCAGGAACGAAGCGTCTCGAGGAGTTAGGAGCCGCAGCTAGACAAGCGACTCGAGGGGCTAGGCGCTAGAGCTGGATTAAGAAAACTTCAGAGAGTTATCCACAACTCAATAACTTTTATAAATTCCTTAACCATTAAAAATGGCCTTCATAACCGAAGGCCATTTTCCTATTAAACCGGCAGCCTTAATTTGCGCTTGAATTTGGTGACTCGGTCTCCGAATAGCCTGTCTACCAACTTGGTCCGGAATCCAAGGTAAAAATAAACTGCAGCGCCTACCAGTGCTGAGATTCCGATAAGCACAATCGACTGGAACTTTGCAGCCGGTGAAAGAAATTGGACAAGCATTTCATAGAATGCCATCGTTACTCCAGCCATCAAACCGGAGAAAATCAATATCAAACTAATTCTTCTTGCCACAAAGCCCATTGGATATTTGGCATATTTTTTAATGACAATTATGTTAATGATAATTGCCGCTGTATACCCTAACGCTGTCGAAAGGACAGCTCCTTGTGTCTCGAGCAGCTTGATCAACGGGATGTTCAAGGATAGCTTCACCAATAATCCCGTCAGCAAACTCAAAATCGTGAATCGCTGCTCATTGATCCCCTGGAGGATGGCAGCGGTGACGGAGAAGAGTGCGAATAGAATGGCTACTGGAGCGTAAGTTCTTAACACTTCAGTTCCTAAAGGGTCATTTTCAAAGAATACGGTGAACATTGGCTGTGCAAGCAAAGAAATACCTAACGCTGCTGGAACAGTCAGATACATAAGTACCTGGAATGTTTGGTCCAGCTGGCGCCGCATTCCCTTTCGGTCATTATCAGTAAAGGCTTTTGTAATGCTTGGAACCAATGTTAAAGAAAATGCAGTAGCCAATGAAACTGGGATAATCACCAATTTATGCGTCTGGAAATTCAGTACACCAAAAGCTGCCTGGGCTTCTTTATGTACTACGCCAGCAGCACGCATTGCCCTTTCAAATGTCAGCATATCGACGAACTGGAATAATGGATTGGCGATTCCAACAAAAACAAACGGTGCTGCATAAATTAATATTTCCTTATATATTTCTTTCAAGGAAATATCCATTGTCCCCTTGTCTTCTTTAAGCAACTCATCAAGATGAGGTTTACGTTTGAACCAGTACCAGCCAAGTACACCTAAACTTCCAAGTGCCCCAATGAAAGCAGCAAAGGTCGCAACGCTGACAGCTGAAACCATGCTTCCTTTCATGATATAAAGGACAATATATGCACCCGACAGCAAAAAAACAATCCTGACGATCTGCTCAACAACCTGCGATACAGCAGATGGCCCCATCGATTGATGCCCCTGGAAGAAACCTCTGATCAAGCTCATGAATGGAACAACAATCAAGGCAAAACTGACAGCACGTATAACGGTTGTAGCATCCTGCGCACTGATGACAACATCTTCATCATCACCGCTGGAAATAACTATGTCCGCAAGGCCGGGTGCTGTAAAATACATAATCAAGAAGGAAACAAATCCTGTAGCAAGCATGACTATTACACCAGACTTAAATAGTTTCCTGCCGACAGCATATTCCCCTAGCGCGTTATACTTAGCAATGAATTTAGAGACTGCAAGTGGCACGCCCGCTGTTGCCACGCTAATAAAAATCGTATAAGGAATATAAGAATATGAATAAAGTACCGTCCCGTATTTATCGATAATTGCATAAAAAGGGATAATATAAAACAGTCCCAGCACTTTAGATAAAATCGTGCCAAGCGTCAGTATGAACGTCCCTCTTAAAAGCTTTGATGACATAAAATCCCTACTTTTCAATCTATAAGTTAAAAACAGATTACAAACTTGTATTTTACCATAAACACAATTAGACACTATGATATTTATCAATGGATGCAGATATTTCCTGCATCCCCGCTGCAGATATTTCCTGCATCCCCGCTGCAGATATTTCCTGCATCCCCGCTGCAGATATTTCCTGCATTCCCTAGTTTACTCCTTCTCCAGCCCGACTGCCAGTTTTCCGCCAGGGAATTCGTTTGAAGGACATCTTTCAAGGAAATGTTTTTACTGAAGAGTTGCATTATAATAATAAAGGTGTTGAAATGATTAAAAAAAGTGAAACGAAAAGTTGGTGAAGCAATGAACTATGATGTAATCGTCCTTGGCGGCGGTCCGTCTGGCTTGATGGCCGCGATTGCTGCTGGTGAGAAAGGCGCAAAGGTGCTGCTGATTGACAAAGGAGACAAGCTTGGCCGAAAGCTGGCGATATCTGGCGGGGGCCGCTGCAATGTGACCAATCGGCTGCCAGTGGATGAAATCATTAAACATATACCCGGAAATGGGCGCTTTTTATACAGCGCGCTCTCCATTTTTAGCAATGAAGATATCATTTCGTTTTTCGAAGGGCTTGGCATCCAGCTGAAAGAAGAGGATCACGGCCGGATGTTCCCGGTAACGGATAAAGCTCAATCTGTTGTTGATGCCCTTTTATCAAAGCTAAAAGAATTAAAGGTAGAAATCAAGACGAACACTCCTGTTGCCGATGTGCACTACAAGGATGGCAAGGCTGAGTCTGTTGAATTGAAAAATGGTGAAGTGTTTTATGCAGGCAGCGTCATCATTGCTGTCGGCGGAAAATCAGTTCCCCACACCGGATCCACTGGTGATGGGTATGCGTGGGCGGAAAAAGCGGGCCATACAATCACGCAACTATTCCCTACTGAAGTGCCACTTACGTCTGCTGAACCTTTTATAAAAGAAAAGGTCCTCCAGGGGCTTTCGCTGAGGGGAGTCGCACTCAGCGTCCTTAATCCAAAAGGGAAAGCACTGATCACTCACAAAATGGATATGATTTTTACCCATTTTGGCATCAGCGGTCCTGCGGTTCTGCGCTGCAGCCAGTTCGTCGTCAAAGCGATGCAAAAATGGAGTCTTCAAGAAGTCGTCATGTCCCTGGATGCCCTTCCTGATATGAAAGAGGAAGAATTGTTCCAGGAGATCAATAAACTGATCAAAGCCGAGCCGAAAAAAGCGGTGAAGAATTTATTGAAGGGTCTCCTGCCAGAACGGTATCTACTGTTCCTGCTTGAGCTGAATGAGATTGACCCGGCGATGCAGGGCGGACAGCTGGGCCATGAAAAAATCAGGAGTTTTGCCAAGTCAGTCAAACAGTTCGAATTCAAAGTCAACGGCACGCTGCCGCTTGATAAGGCTTTCGTTACTGGCGGAGGAGTGTCCGTCAAAGAAGTCGAACCGCAAACAATGGCGTCAAAAAAAGCAGAAGGCCTGTATTTTTGCGGAGAAATCCTCGATATCCATGGATATACGGGTGGCTACAATATTACCTCCGCTCTTGTGACTGGACGTCTCGCCGGGACAAATGCCGCAGGGTTTGCTCTGCAATAATAGTGTGGATGAATCAATGTCCGTCATAATTTTATGACGGACACTTTTGCGTTTTTTCCGCTGGTTTTTGTCCGTCATGCCTTTGATGACGGACACTTTTGCTCTTTTCATGACAGTTTCTGTCCGTCATCGCCCTGATGATGGACATTTTCTCTCGTTTTCCATCTATTTCTGTCCGTCATGCCTTTGATGACGGACACTTTTGCTCTTTTCACGGCAGTTTCTGTCCGTCATCGCCCTGATGATGGACATTTTCTCTCGTTTTCCATCTATTTCTGTCCATCTGCCTTTGATGCCCGCCACTTTTGCTCATCTTCCACCTGTTTCTGACCCTTACCCTAAACAAAACAGAGCCTGAGTGAAGTGACTCAGGCTCTGTACACAACCATGGCTGAAAAACAGTAGATCTGTTCTTCGTCCTCTTCTTCTGGTATGACCGCGACATTGTATTTAATGTCCAGGAGCTTTTTCTCATCAAGCTTCTCCAGAAAGCGGTTCATATCCTGTTCTAAATCTTTTTCATGTTCATGATCAAATACTCTGACCTGGATCAAGGTAAGTCGTCCTTCCTTTTTAACATCCATTCTGGCCAGATTTTCAGAATTTTATAATTATGGACGCTTAGTTTCTCCGCCCCAGCTCATCATGCCGCCAACCATGTTGCGGACTTTGAAGCCTTGTTCGTTCATGTAGTGGCAGACGTTGCCGCTGCGTGCGCTTGAACGGCAGATGAAGATGTATTCCTTGTCCTTGTCAAATTCGTTCAGTCTTTCAGGGATTTCGCCCATTGGCACGTGCTTAGCTCCCGGGATCATGCCAGATTCAACTTCATCTTGTTCGCGTACATCAACCATTTCCAGCTTTTCTCCAGCTTCCAGTTTCTTTTGAAGTTCTTCAGGAGTAATGTTTTCAACTTTATTCATCATCGTTTCCTCCATTTTTTCAGTAAGATTATCCTAAAAAAAGGATTACATACCTTAATGTATTTTCCCCTATTTATTATATAAAAACTCTTTTAATAATACAAAGAAAAAACCACATGGGGTATGTTCATATTAAAACAAAGGACCGCCATTGCGATCCTTTGCGTGTGCATATTAATTTGCAACAATATTGACAAGCTTTCCTGGTACAGCAATCACTTTACGAACTGTTTTACCGTCGATTTGTTCTTTCACGGTATCGTCGCCCATCGCGATCTGCTCTAGTGTTTCTCTGTTCGCGTCTGCCGGTACCATCATTTTCGCTTTGATTTTACCGTTTACCTGGACAACGATTTCTACTTCGTCGTCGACTAGCTTGGCTTCATCATATGCTGGCCATGCTGCATATGTGATTGACTCACTGTGGCCAAGCTTAGCCCAAAGCTCTTCTGCGATATGCGGTGTAATCGGCGCCAGCATTTTTACAAAGCCTTCAACGTATGCTTTTGGAAGTTCTTCGGCTTTATATGCTTCATTGATGAAGACCATCATTTGAGAAATCGCTGTATTGAAACGAAGCCCCTCATAATCTTCCGTCACCTTTTTAACAGTCTGATGGTAGACCTTCTCAAGGTTCGTGTTTTCAACATCCTTGATTTTCTCACTCAAGCTGCCGTTTTCATTGACAAACAGGCGCCAGATGCGGTCAAGGAAGCGTCGTGATCCATCCAGTCCATTTGTAGACCAGGCGATGGATGCTTCAAGCGGCCCCATGAACATTTCATAAAGACGAAGCGTATCCGCACCGTGGCTTTCAACAATTTCATCCGGGTTGACGACATTTCCTTTTGATTTGCTCATCTTTTCATTATTTTCACCAAGAATCATTCCCTGGTTGAAAAGCTTTTGGAAAGGCTCCTTCGTGTGGACAACTCCCACATCGTAAAGGACCTTGTGCCAGAAACGAGCGTAAAGCAGGTGCAATACGGCGTGCTCCGCTCCACCGATATAGATATCAACCGGAAGCCACTGCTTTAATTTTTCCTCATCGGCAAGTGCCTGGTTGTTCTTCGGATCGATATAGCGCAGATAGTACCAGCAGCTGCCAGCCCATTGCGGCATTGTGTTCGTTTCCCTGCGGCCTTTTTTGCCTGTTTCAGGGTCAACAACGTTCACCCAGTCATCAATATTGGCAAGTGGGGATTCACCTGTGCCTGATGGTTTGATTTCAGTTGTTTTTGGCAAGATCAGCGGCAGTTGGTCTTCAGGTACAGCGGACATCGTTCCATCTTCCCAGTGGATGATTGGAATCGGCTCGCCCCAGTAGCGCTGGCGGCTGAACAGCCAGTCACGAAGGCGGTAAGTGACCTTTTTCGTACCAATGCCTTTTTCCTCAAGCCATTCAATCATCTTGCTGATGCCCTCTTCTTTGTTCAAGCCGTTAAGGAATTCAGAGTTGATGTGCTCGCCATCGCCAGTGTAAGCTTCTTTTTCGATATTTCCGCCGGCAACGACTTCCTTGATTTCCAAATCGAATTTTTTGGCAAACTCATAGTCGCGCTCATCATGCCCTGGTACTGCCATGATTGCCCCTGTACCATATGAAGCAAGAACATAGTCAGCGATCCAGATTGGCATTTTTTCGCCGTTCGCTGGGTTGATTGCGTAAGCGCCAGTGAAGACGCCCGTTTTGTCCTTCGCAAGGTCCGTACGCTCAAGGTCGCTTTTGCTCTTGATTTCATCGATATATTTTTCGACTGCAGCCTTCTGGTCAGCTGTCGTGATTTTATCAACAAGCTGATGTTCTGGTGCAAGGACCGCATAAGTTGCGCCGAAAAGTGTATCAGGACGAGTTGTGAACACAGTGAAAGTTCCTTCATGTCCTTCGATGTTGAAAGTGACTTCTGCACCTTCTGAACGGCCGATCCAGTTGCGCTGCATATCCTTCAGGCTTTCGGGCCAATCAAGCAAATCCAGATCCTCAAGCAGGCGGTCCGCATAAGCAGTGATTTTAAGCATCCACTGCCTCATCGGACGGCGCTCTACCGGGTGGCCTCCGCGCTCACTTTTTCCGTCGATTACTTCTTCGTTCGCTAAAACAGTTCCTAGCGCAGGGCACCAGTTAACTGCTACTTCATCAATGTAGGCAAGGCCTTTTTCATAAAGCTTAAGGAAAATCCATTGCGTCCATTTGTAGTATTCAGGATCCGTCGTGTTGACTTCGCGATCCCAATCGTATGAAAAACCTAATGCCTTGATCTGGCGGCGGAACGTATTGATATTCTGCTCCGTGAATTCAGCCGGGTCATTTCCCGTATCAAGCGCATACTGTTCTGCAGGAAGGCCAAACGCATCCCAGCCCATTGGATGAAGGACGTTGAAGCCCTGCATCCTTTTCAAGCGTGAAAGGATGTCAGTCGCTGTGTAACCTTCCGGGTGTCCAACGTGAAGGCCGGCACCAGATGGATACGGGAACATATCAAGCGCGTAGAACTTCTCTTTCCCTTTATCTTCGGTTGTTTTGAACGTTTTGTTCTGTTCCCAATGCGATTGCCATTTTTTTTCGATTTCCTGATGGTTAAAACTCATCGTTTTTGTCCTCCTGTTTAGGTTCTATTTATTTTACGGATGGGATTTTCTTTAAAAAAATAAAAAACTCCCGTCCCTGTAAAAGGGACGAGAGGCTATGTATAATCTCCCGCGGTACCACCCAAATTAGTGTGCAACACTCGCTTCATTCAATCCTTAACGCGGAAAACGGCAAACGCTACTTATGTTCACGTCTGCGACTCAAAGGCGAGTTCATGATGGACCCGTCTGGCTTGCACCAACCGCCAGTTCTCTAGTACAGGTTTTACACCACTACTACTCCTTGTCGAAGTCTTTCGTTATGAATATAGAGATATTGTAATAAAATTCCCTCCCATATGCAAGCGGGGATGGAATATTTGATGGTAGTGAGTAGTATATGCTTGTTTTACCTGCTGGTGCAGGCTTTTACATAACCCAGCATGGACAGATAAGAAGCCCATCTGTAAATTCAGATGGGCCATCGATCTTTACTGATCCGTTAGTGCCGCTTCCATTAGGAGGTCGACAATATGCACGCCTCTTATTTTGCCAGAAAGTCCTTCCCGCTCAATCCCGAGCTTCATTTGAAGAAGACAGCCTGGATTAGCCGTTACAATCGTCGTTGCATGGGTGACCTTTGCCTCAACCATTTTGGAATCAAGGAGTTGCATGGACATCTCACTCTCAACTATATTGTAGATTCCTGCTGAACCACAGCAACGGTCAGCATTTTGCATTTCACGATATTCGCTTCCTTTGATCGACTGCAGCAACGTCCTCGGTGCTGAAGCTGTTTTCATTACATTGCGCAGATGGCATGAATCCTGATACGTAATGATTTGATGCGGCAGCTCCAGGTTCACTTTTTCATGAAAGCCCACTTCGACCAAAATTTGTGAGATATCCTTGATTTTACCGGCAAATCCCTGGGCCCTGAGCCTCCATTCTGGATCGTCCTTAAGCAAGTGGTCATAATCAACCAGGAAGGCACCACATCCCCCTGCATTGGTGATGATATAATTGACCCCGGTCTCTTCGAAGGCTTTAATATTGCGGCGAGCAAGTGATTTGGCATCTTCTTTTTCACCACTATGACCATGAAGAGCTCCGCAGCAGGCCTGCTCCTTCGGGATGACTATTTCACAGCCAGCGAGCTGCAAAAGCTTCATCGTCGCATTGTTAGTTTCCAGGAACATGGTATCCATCAGGCAGCCGCTGAAGAATGCAACCTTATGAGTCTTTGTCCCGATTGGTTCAAGATGCACAGGCCGATTTTTCAGCTCCTTCATTGTCGGTACCTTTGGAAGGACTTTCTCCATAGTGGCGAGCGATTCAGGGAACAGCTTCATCACACCTGTGCCGCGCGCCATTTTTTGCAGGCCAGAACGTTGATAGAATCCAATAAGTCCTGTCAGCCCCCTCATGCGTTCCTGATGCGGAAAAAGCCCTTTGAAGACTGCATTCCTGACCACTTTTACGGGCATTGAAAACTTCTTGTTTTGATTGACAATATCACGGGCATCTTCGAGAAGGTGTCCATAATTCACCCCGGATGGGCAGACAGGCTCACATGCACGGCAGCCAAGGCAAAGGTCCAGTGATCGTTCAAAATCCTCATCCGGTTCAATAATCCCATCGACGACCGCCTTCATTAAAGCAATCCGCCCGCGTGGTGAATGTGATTCCTGATAGCCCGATTCGATATAGGTAGGACAGGTAGGCAGGCAGAAACCGCAGCGCATGCAGTTCAATAGTTCGTCCTGGTCCATCTTTTCCTGGAATTCTGTCTGGATTCTCTGCTGTTCCTGGATCGTTGTCATTTTGAAACCACCACCCGTTTCCTGCTGTCCTTCGCGAAAACCTTACCAGGATTCATGATGTTGTTGGGATCAAGGGCCATTTTCACAGCTTTCATAGCCGCAACTCCTTCTTTGCCCAATTTCAACTCTAGGTACGGTGCTTTCATGACACCGACGCCGTGCTCACCCGTAATCGTTCCGCCGAATTCAATAGCCTTTTCAAAGATTTCAGCAAATGCCTTTTCGACTTTTTCCATTTCATCATGATTCCGTGAATCTGTCGGACAAGTAGGATGAAGGTTTCCATCTCCTGCATGGCCAAAGGTACAGATATTCAAGCCATACTTTTCCGCAATTTCATTGATTGCATTGACCATTCTCGCAATCTCCGACCTTGGAACAGTAGCATCCTCCAATATTGTCGTCGGCGCTAACCTCGCCAATGCAGACAATGCACTTCTGCGCGCAGTCCTCAGTGCTTCAGCTTCAGCTTCTGTTTGGGCCAGTTGCACAGATACAGCTTTTTCCTCTTTACAAACCTCGGCAATCCTCGCCATATCACGCTCGACCACTTCAACAGGACCGTCCTGTTCAATCAATAGCACAGCTTTAACATCTGTTGGCAGCCCGATTTTAGCAAAATCCTCCACAACCTTCAGGGTCGGCTGATCCAGGAATTCCAGCGTAGCCGGAATGATTTTGCTAGAGATAATCTTGGAAACTGATTTAGCTGCTGCTTCAAGATCTTGATATAAAGCCAGCATTGTTTGTTTTGTCTCTGGCATAGGTATCAGCTTTAGGGTTGCTTCGGTAATGATGGCCAATGTCCCCTCCGAGCCAACCAGCAGCCTGGTAAAATCATATCCGGCAACATCCTTAGCCAATTTCCCTCCTGTGCGGATGATATCCCCGTTTGGGAGCACAGCCTCAAGCCCGATCACGTAATCCCTTGTCACTCCATACTTCAATCCGCGGAGACCGCCAGAGTTTTCATTAATATTGCCGCCGATGGTTGATATTTTCATAGAGCTTGGATCCGGCGGATAAAACAGGCCTTTTGGCTCGACCGCTTGGATTAAATCAAGAGTCACAACACCAGGCTGTACAGTAACGGTTAAATTCTCTTCGTCCACCTCAAGGATCTTGTTCATGTGCTTAAAAAGAAGCACGATCCCTCCTTCTGTCGGACAAGTGCCTGCACACAGATTCGTGCCTGATCCGCGGGGGACAATAGGAACTTTATATTCATTGCACAACTTAACAATTTGCGATACTTCTTCTTTATTCCGCGGACTTACAACCGCATCCGGCATTGATTGAAAGTTAGGTGTTGCATCATATGAATAGACAAGCCTGCCCGTTTTTGAGTCATCAAAATCAGCGGCAGTTACGATGGAGATCAATTTATCTTTGACTATATTTGGAAGCATAATAGTTCCCCCTTCATTGGTAAAATAGAATCATTCATTTAGACCTGCAGTTTTTAATGTTTTTTGTAGACTTTGCAGTTCTCGCTGTTTAAAAAGTAAAGTCCAGTTTCTGGTTTTTCACGAGAGTATTAAGCAGATAGAAGAGTTCTCCGAAGCCAAAACTCAAATGGGAAATCGCTTTCAAAAGTGGTGATATGGTCATCAGATGACCATACCTTAAATTATAGGATGTTCATTAGGAAAATTTCAATATATATTTACATTTAGTAAAATATTGTTACGGTTGAGTATCGTTTTTTTATATGAAATTTCCCGCTTCTAAATGACGAGGATTATAATAGAGCTGAGATAAAACTGTATAATGAGAGTCTAGAGAACGAATTTTGGAGGTTTTACCTTGCAATATAATAAAATAAAACCTAAAAAGATATATGAAGAAGTGGCGGAAGCAATCCATGCCATGATCAGTTCTGGCCAATTGCAGCCAGGGGATAAACTGGATTCTGTCCAGCAGCTGGCGGAGAATTTTCAGGTGGGCCGCTCTGCGATCAGGGAAGCATTGACTGCATTGAGAGCAATAGGGCTCATTGAAATCAGGCAAGGCGAAGGAACATATGTGAAGCAGTTCGAGTCCGAGCAAATCAGCTTTCCGTTATCGACAGCCATCCTGATGAATGCTCAGGATACAGCACACCTGTTGGAAGTCAGGAAGATCCTTGAGGCAGGGACTGTTTTTTCCGCTGCAAATAAACGGACCGAACACCAGGTGCAGACAATAAAAGAGGCGCTCGAGGAAATGAAACGTGCGAGTGGTAATGAGGAGCTTGGTGAAAAAGCTGATTTACAGTTCCATCTGGCCATTGCGGAAAGCTCGCATAATCCATTATTGATCAGCTTGATGAACCATGTTTCCGGCCTGATGGGAGAAACAATGAAAGAAACCCGGCGGCTGTGGCTTTACTCAAAACAAACTACAACAGATCGCCTCTATGAAGAACACCATGCTATTTACGAGGCGATAAAAGAACAGAATGCTGAAAAAGCAAGAAGTATGATGCTCAGCCATATCGAGAATGTGGAAATTATTCTCCATAAATATATGAACCAGGCTAAAATTTAGTTTATATCAAAGGCTGTTTTCGTAACGATTGTTGTTAAAATCCTAAAGCCGATTTTAACGTGATAAAAAGCCGTTTTGTAGTTCGGTATTAAGTGTGCAGCTCTTTTCTCATAATAAGCTTTAATTTTGTGAAGAAACATAGATCATCCAATCCTATTTTGTAGTCAATAGCAACAAAGTTTGAGAAAAGAGCCATATCCTATAAATCAAGATAAGCTGGCTTCCCAAAGGGAGCCAGCTTATCTTGATTATTGTATCGTATACCCTCCGTCGATGACCGCCGCCTGGCCAGTGATTCCTTTCGCAGCATCACTGGCTAGGAACATAACATAGCTGGCGATTTCCTCGACAGCCAGCAGCCGCTTTTGCGGTATGAGCGGAAAGATGACTTCTTCAAGCACTTTTTCAAGCGGAACATTCCTTGTTTCAGCAAGGGGTGAAAGCTGGTTGCGCACAAGCGGTGTGTCGACATATCCCGGGCAGACAGCGTTCACTGTGATGCCATGCTCAGCCGCTTCGAGTGCAGCCACCTTTGTCAATCCAATGACCCCGTGCTTGGCACTGTTGTATGCTGCTTTACCGGCAAACCCGACAAGCCCATTGATGGATGCCATGTTGATCACCCGTCCCGAACCTTGCTTTTTCATGACTGGCAGCACATGCTTCAAGGCTATGAATGGAGCAGTCAACATCACTTTTATCAACAGTTCAAATTTTTCCGTCGGGAAGTCTTCGATCATGGATACAAATTGCAAGCCAGCATTGTTGATGAGAACATCGACACGACCAAAGTGCTCAATGCATTTTGCGACTGCCTCCTCAATTTCATTTTCGCTGGTTACATCACATTTCAAACCAGCGGCTTCAAGCCCTAATTCACGCAGACTGACAGCCGCCTTCTCCACAGCTTCTTCCTGTAAATCCGTCAGAAATACCTTTCCGCCCTGCTCAGCAAAGCTCTTGGCGATCTCGTACCCGATTCCCTAGGCGGCACCGGTAATCATCACAACTTTATCTTTTACCATTGGGAATCTCCTTTCGTTAGGGCTGTTTTCGTGAAGATTGTTGTTAAAATCCTAAAGCCGATTTTAACGTGATAAAAAGTCCTTTTATATGTCGGTACTAAGTTTGCAAGCTCTTTTCTCATAATAAGCGTTAATTTTTGTAAAGAAACTTAGGTAATACGATCCTATTTTGTAGTCAATAGCAACAAAGTTTGAGAAAAGAGCCTTCATTAAATACCTAATCCTAGAGAGAATAGAACAATCGCAATTGCTACACCAATCAACGGCACAATGACAGTAACAGCCGCCACTGGATTGTATGCATCCTGATGGGACTCGCCACAGATCGCCCGGACAGTCGTAACCACGTACCCGTTATGCGGCAGTGAATCAAGCGCTCCGGAGGAAATAGCCGCTACCCTGTGCAGTGCTTCAGTATTGACGCCCATATCCATGTAGTGAGGTGCAAGCAATGGAAGCGCAATTGCCTGGCCCCCGGATGCAGAACCAGTCATCCCGGCAATGACACTGACAGCAATCGCCGCACCAATCAACGGGCTGCCTGGAATATTCGTCATCGCATCAACCGCCGTCTGGAAAGCCGGCACTGCTTTTGCGACACCGCCAAAACCGACTACAGCAGCTGTGTTACCAATCGCAATCAAGGCACCCATCGTCCCTTCTGAAAGAGCTTCCCAGAAATTTTTAAAGTACTTGCGATTTAATAGATAGGCAGATACAACCCCGCCAAGCAGGGCGATGATCAAAGCTGACTGTTTTAATGAATCATGGAAAATGAATGAAATAACCAGTACCACGACCAAAGGAATAAGACCCATCAAAGGATGAGGCAGCTCCCGTTTTTCCAACATTGGATCTGCCTTCCTGGCTTCGAACTTCTCGCCTCTTGCAACCGCTTTTGTAATCATTCGTTTCAGCCACCAGTAGCCAAAAATCATCATGAAGACGGCAACGATGGCACTGACCTCCCAGCCTGCCCAAGGGGTAGTATCCAGGAATTGGATTGGGATCCAGTTCTGGATTTCCGGAGAACCGGCAGAAGTCATTGTAAAAGTGACCGACCCGAAGGCCAATGCAGCCGGAATGAATCTCCTAGGCAAATTTGCCTGCCTGAACAAACTCAATGCCATTGGATAAACAGAAAATGCGACAACAAACAAGCTGACGCCGCCATATGTCAACACGGCACAGGCAGCGATAATTGCAAGCACTGCATATTTCATCCCTAATGTATTAACAATTAACTCAGATACACTGTCAGCCGCGCCGCTATCCTCCATTACCTTTCCAAAAATCGCTCCCAGCAGGAACATCATGTACCAGGCAGTAACAAATCCAGAAAACCCAGACATATAGTTACCGACAAAGTTGGCTGCCCCTTCTTCAACCAGTTGCGGAAACAGCGGCATTCCGCTGAACACAGCAACAAACAACGCAGAAATCGGCCCGACAATCAGCAGGTTCATGCCCCTCATCGTCAGATAAATCAACAAAGCCAGACCGCCAATCAACCCAATCATACTCAGCATTCTTTTTCCCCCTTGTAATTTAAAGTGAAAACCAACGCACCCTGCCCTCCTTGCTCAAAATATGATAACGCTTACAAAAAATATTGAATAAAATTGCTGTATTATCTTATTGCAACTATCGTGCCAACTTTGCAGGGTACAATTATCAATGTTTATTCTTAATTTTCAGTTAGTTAATTCCGGATTTTCGGACTCTATCATGCTTCCATTGTTTTTATTTGATAGAATAAAAGTTATTCAAGCTGTCCTGTTCCCCGAAATTAATACCATTCATACAGTGAAAAACCTTTAAAATATTACTAGAAATAAAAGAAGTCCGGAAACTCGGACAGCATTCCGAATTCCCGGACTACAAGAGGCCGTATTTATTTAGCTTTTCATAAAGTGTCGACCTGCTGATCCCCAGTTCCCTCCCCACCCTTGCTTTATCGTCTTTATTCCTTTCCAGACTTTGCTTCAACACCCATTGTTCTGTTTCTTCAACAATATCCTTAAGCTTTTTGTTCTTGAATCGGTAAATGGCTGTTTGTGATTGCAGGTAATCCGGCAATGACTCCAGCGTAATCTGTTCTCCTTTTGTCAAATGAACCGCAGCTTCAATGACATTTTCAAGTTCTCGGATGTTTCCAGGCCAGCTGTATGATTTAAGAATTTCCATTACGTTACTATCAATTCCTGCAATCCGCTTGCCTAATCGATTCGTGACCTTGGCAATAAAATAGGCAATCAGCAGCGTTAAGTCCTCAGCGCGTTCTCTTAATGGAGGAACACTGAAAGGAACGACATTGATCCGATAAAATAAATCCTCCCTGAATCGTTTCTCCTCAATCATGTTCTCAAGAGGCCTGTTTGTGGCAGCAATAATCCGGACATTAACCGAAATCGATTTTGTTGAACCAATCGGTTCTATCTCCCCATCCTGTAAGGCACGCAAAAGTTTTACCTGCATGCTTAGCGGCATGTCTCCAATTTCATCCAGGAAAAGGGTCCCGCCATCAGCCAATTGGAACTTTCCCTTTTTGCCTCCTTTTTTCGCACCTGTAAACGCTCCTTCTTCATAACCAAACAACTCTGATTCAAGCAGGTTTTCAGGGATTGCTCCGCAGTTCACCTTAATGAACGGCTTCCGGCTTCTGCCGCTTAACTGGTGAATGCTGTGGGCGAACAATTCCTTGCCCGTTCCGCTCTCTCCCCTGATCAGAATGGAAATATCGCTGTTGGATACCATTTTTACTTTTTCTTTTAAACTGATAATCTGCTGGGACTCGCCAAGGATGTCATCAAGAGTATACTTCACGCCAGAATCAATCTTCTGGATGTATGGCTGCATCCTGGTCAGCAGGCTTTTTACATGGCTGTCCATTTTCATCCATTCTTGTGTATCCCTGAAAAACACCGTTCCAAATGCTGCAATTACTTCGCCATTTTTAATGATGGGCACCCGGTTGGCAATCATATAGTTGCCCTTGATGAATTGCAGGTCAGCCAGCTCCTCTTTTCCAGTCTGGGCCACAATATGCATCCTTGTATTCTCGATCACTTCAGTCACATGCCTGCCTATCGTCTCTTCACGATTGACTTCAAGGAATTCACAGTAATTATGATTGATATAGATAATCCTTCCTTCTCGATCAACAACAACAAGCCATTCAAACGCATTCTCGACAATGGTTTCAATAATATCTGCCGGGATATGTAAAAGATTCGTTTTCATAATCCGCCACCTGGTTTTTCTTTCGATTTTATCATATTTTTCTGAAAACTATAGATAACATAAAAAAAGCACCTGAAAATAGGTGCTTTAGTCTACATAAGCTGCATTGTGGTAATGCAAGTGGCGTCATTCTGAAAAGTGGATATTTCTGATTCAACCGTTTTGCCGTTATATCCAATCTTTGTATTGAACTTTTTATCACGCGGGAGCCACAAATCGATGAAACCATTCTGATGGGACGTCATTTTCTCATCAACGACCACGTTACCGTCTTCATCCTCAATATATACATCAAACTCTTTTTCTGCCAGTTCACCTTGACAACCTGTCAAGCTATGATTCGTTCAAGGATGGGTTTGATTTTCGTAAGGCGCGATTGAGACGAAGAAGTCTTCGTCTGATATGTCATAGACTTGCTTGTCCCCTTCACTGTCATCAATTGTCACTTCTTGTGAGGTGATGGAAGCTTTATGGCCCTTAATTTCGCCCGTGCTGTAATCACTCACCAATTCCTTGATGTTCTCTTGTTGTTTTTCAGGTTGAGCAGATTTTTCTTCTTCACCACTACAGCCAGTTAATATACCGGCAGCCAAAAACGCAATTCCGAGGAGTTTAAACTTCAACCCATTCACCCCCTTGTCTTTCAAAAATGATTATATCATAAACTCACAGTCCTATATTAGAAGTAAAATATGCATTTTCTATCGAGAAAAAATGCATATTTTGTGACTGATTGCAAAGGGGTACAGGCGTCTTGTTCAATCCAGAAAACTCTGGTACCGGACAATCTCCAAAGTTTAAAAAAAGAGCCGGGCACCCTGGCCCAGCTCTTTGCTGATTTTCTATGCTTGTGCAGCAACATTATGTGATTCCCTTATTTTCCGGTCGTAGATGACAGTAGTGAAAATACCGACAAACATGAGCGCAATCAGGATTGCGAATAACATTGGCATACCGTATAGGTCGACAAGAATCCCGCCCATAAGCGGGCCGATCATCCTGCCGCCAGTTGCGGTGCTGTTGACAATCCCCTGGTAAAAGCCTTCCCGGCCTTTTGGCGCCAGGTCATTTGCGATTGTCGGTACAGCCGGCCAGATTAGCATTTCCCCAATCGTCAGGATCACCATACCGGCCACGAAGCCTGAGAATGCATTGGCTCCTGCAGCAACTGCATAGGAAACCATGAAGATAACCATGCCGATGATGATTTGGAGCTTCAATTTATTCTGGAACGGCTTGATCAGCCTGTTCACAATTGGCTGGCCAAGAACGATCAAAGCACCGTTGATTGTCCAGAGGATGCTGTATTGATTCAGGGAAATGTTCAATTCCTGAGTATAAGCGGCAATCGTTGTTTGCCATTGGACGTAACCAACCCAGCAAAGCAAGTAGCCAACAGCAAGGATAAGAAGTGCATACAGCTTTGTATGGCTTTTGACCGCACCATTCTCCTGGAGTACATTCGTCTGCTTCGCTGCCCGGGTGTCGATGCTGCGATAGCCAAAAATAGCGATCATCATAAATATCAGGTACATGGCTGCGTTGGCCATGAAAATCAGCTGGAATGAATAAGATGCGACAAGCCCGCCAAGCGCGGCTCCCACTGCAACTCCGAGGTTCTGTGCCACATAAATGGCGTTGAACGCTTTACGGCCGCCTTCCTTCCACACCGAACCCGCCATTGCATACATAGCCGGAAAGACGATTCCAGATCCAAAACCAACCACTGTCAAAAAGAAAATATATTGCGGCCAGCCTGGCCATAGGGTTAGGCCAAGCAGCGCCAGGATGGTAATGCTGATTCCAAGAATGATAGACTTATATCCGCCAATTTTATCAAAAAGACTGCCGCCAAAAAGATTGCCAATAACGCTTGCTGCAGAATTAAGCATCAATACGATGCCGGCAACAGACAAGGATTTGCCAAGGTGCTCATGTATATAGATAGTGTTCAAAGGCCATAAAAAAGAGGAACCAGTAACATTGACTGCCATCCCGATAATTAAAAGCCATAAGGCTCTAGGCATCATTCAACGCCTTCTTTCACAAATAAATTTCGAATACCAAAGTAATTTTAGAGGTTTTCACAATTGGTTGCAATAGGAATTTAAGCAGGGATATGAAGTTGAAATTTTCTATTTTTTTCGGGGAGGTTTTTTAGGTTTAAATGGAAAAATTCCGCTGTTTTTCCTGTTGGCAAATTACCTTCGTTTCCGCGAATATAATTGTGATTGTTGAGCAAACATGTGCCCGAAATCAATCTTCCAATCGAATCACGGGCACAAGTTAAACAAACAGGTGCCCGAAGTCAATCTTTCTAACGAGGCACCGTCACAAGTCGTGGCAACATATGGCCTAAAACAATCTTCCTGGAACGCTATGATGATTTCTCCATCTCCCTCCTTGACACTTACAGAAATTTCTGCAAAACTAAAGAAAACACCGTACAAACTACCATTTGCACAGTGTTTTCGTATTTATCTTTTCTCTAAATTTACTATTCTCTATTTTTTTGGAGCTGGCTGTTGTGCCGGGAAGTAACTGTTCACTGCTTTCTCTTTCTTCTTGAAGTTATCTTTTTCGTCGAAAACAGCCTTCTTCACTTTTTCAATCTCTTCTTTGACCTCTTCCAGATTTACACCCTTCTTGATCAACTCTTCGATGGCAAGATTGATTGCCTCATTTGATTCTTCTATCGATACTCTCAGTGAATCCATTGCTCCCTGCGGATTATGGAATCCTGCAGCACTTTCAGCTGCAACAATATCCCAGAACCATTGACCTTTCCTGATATGCTCCTGAGCCTGCTTGATTTTCTCCTCGCTTACTCCAGAAGTGATCATCTTATTCACGTAATAGTGTGAGGTGATCGAAATATCCTCAGCTTTATGAAGTGCTTCCATATGTTTATCCTGGATACCGATTACTCGGTCCTTCAGCTCATCCATATCCCTGTTGGTATGGCAGGTTGCACATGACTGATCCATTGTCTTAAGCGGTGATGTCCACCAGTGTGAGCTGATTTTCTTTTTGCCGTCAACCCTGTCATATGGCATGTGGCAGTCTGAACATGTAACCCCTGCTTCACCATGCGGACCTTCGATATGAGTCTCAAAATCAGGGTGCTGCGCTTTTAGCATTGGCGTTCCTGAGACATTGTGGACCCAGTCCTTCTCAAAACCTTGCTCCTTAGCAGTAGTTTCGTAGTATTCGTACATATCTTCCGGCTCAAAGCCGTTTGCCCAAGGGTAAGTTACTTCTCCGTTGTCTGCGGCAAAATAGTACTCTACGTGGCACTGTCCGCAAACATAGTTTCTCATGTCATTCTTCGTTGGGTTGGACATGTCGATTCCCTGTGACTCCATTGCCTTAATGAAGCTAGGACGTGTGACGCGCAAATCCATTGTCTGCGGGTCATGGCAGTCCGAGCAGCCGATCGGTGAATGGCCCATTGCTTCTGCCTTTGGCCAAATGTCTTCGTTAAAATTGCCGCCCCAGTAATCGTCGCCCATTTCCTCAATCATGTGAGGAACAGCAGTCGACTTACAGGTTAAGCATGATCCGATTGATTTGTCAGTGATACGCGCAATCGCCCGAACATCCTCATTTGCATAGATATGGCCGCGGTCCTCATTATACTCAGTCGCAAAGCCATAGCCGTTAAAAAGGACTGGCAGATAAGGTTCCTTATCATGGTCGAACTTGCTTCGTTTGACGGAACCGCTGTACTTCGTATCCTCCATTTTTTCATTTTGCTTGTAGCTGTCATATTGCAGCGGGAAAAGGTCCTTGAAGGCCTCATTGCTGATTTCGTCTTTGCTCAGCCCCGTTTTCAGCTCGCTTGCGGAAGTTGCTTCTTCTTCCGAGCTGGAGCAGCCTGTTATGATGAGCATGACAGCCGCAAGGAGCAAAAATGCCCAGCGGAAATTTCTAGCCATTGTTCATCGTACCTCCTTTATTTTCTAAAAGCTCGCCTGGTTTCGGCGGTTTAAAATAATCCTCTGTTTTGAAGCCTTTGCCGTGCGGCACTGCCTGGTGGCAGCTTGAACAGCTGTCTTTCGCATCATGTGAAACGTTGTCCAGTGTATTCTCATGGCAACTGATGCAGTTCTCATTTATGACTTCTTCAGAACCTTCCGTTGCATGCAGTACCTTTGGGATTTTTGCCTCGCCCAGTGTATTGAAATACACATGCGTCATCCCGGCCTTTGCCTTATAGGTGTATTTATTAACCATACTATCGTGCGGTAAATGGCAGTCGCCGCAGGACAGACCGGCGTGGTTGGAATCAGAGAACGAGTCATGGACCTCTGTCATGATATGGCAGCTCGAGCAAAATTCAGGTGAATCCGTATAAGCAAGCGTTTTGACAGTGACGACAGAAACAATGATTCCAGCAAATACGCCAATGAATAACAGCATCTTTTTGTCTATTCCCAGTAGCTTTTTCAGCATCTTTTTCACCTCCCTTAAAGCGGATTCTCGCTATCTACTAAAAGCTGTATTCGCATGGTTCAACCGAAAACAGCTTTATTAAAACACGGATGTGCTTTAACCAAGGTTATGGTGAAACTTTTTCCTGGATCATTTTGATTAAATCGTCTTTCGTTGTCGGGCCGGAGAAACGTTCAACAATGACGCCGTTTCCGTCGATGATGATGGTTTCAGGCTGGCCGATGACATTGTAATCCTTTGATATGTCTTCTTTTGTGTCTAAAAGATACGTAAGCTCAGAGCCGCTTTTCGAGATGTATTTTTCCATCCGTTTCTTCGATTCGCCTTTAGCAAGGATCAGCAGCTTTGCATCCTTATACTCTTTGCCGAACGCTTCCAGTTCAGGAGCTTCGTCAATGCACGGTGCGCACCAGGTTGCGAAAAAGTTAAGGACCACTGGCTGGCCTTTAAAATCCGATAATTTATAAGTGTTGCCTTCGATATCCTGCAGCTCAAACTCGATGGACTGGTCACCAGGCTGGGCCGATGCTTTCCCTCCCAGTCCGCTGACCAAAAAGCCGAGAACTCCGATGACGGCAGCGATGACAATGACCGGAACTATCTTTTTGCCCATTCTATTCACCCGCTTTTAAAAATCTGAGTTCCATTCTTCAAGTAGTTCGAGCTCTTTCTTCAGCTGCTTCTGGCGGCGCCCAAGCACTATTACATAACCAGCGATCAACGTCCAAATAACTGAGTAAGCCATGAATAAGTAAGTCATTTTAAACTCCTCCTTAGTGATTATCCTGCAAGCTTTTCAATTGCTTTTGACTTTGCCTTTTTGACGATATGCCGCATTTTTTCAATTTCGATTCCTTTGCGCATCAAGAACGCGTACAGCACGGTAATCGTAAAAATAGAGAACAGCAATGCGACCAGCATATCTGGTTCGATTCCGCCGCCCGACTGGTTTTTGCCTTCACCGAAGACAACTGGATGAAGCTTCGTGTTCCACCAGCGGATGGCCATGAAGACGATCGGGACATTGATGACGCCAATAATGCCAAAAACAGCTGACAGCCTTGCGATTTTGTCCATCGACCCATCCATCTTGCGGACGAACAGATAAGCAACATAGATGAACCATAGAATAAGGGTTGTCGCGAGGCGCGGCTCCCATGTCCACCATGTATTCCAGCTTGATTTTCCCCAGATCATCCCGGTGATCAGTGTGATTGTTGTAAAAAGAACGCCAATTTCTGCGGAGATTCCCGCATTGATATGATGCTGGAGTCTCGGCTTGATCAGCACTCTCACGCTGTAATAACCCACGACACCGAATGCGAGGAAGGCGACCCAGGCACTGCCAACATGGAAGTAGAATATTTTTTGTGCAGCGCCCATCACCTTTTCAACCGGAGACCAAATAAAAATAAGATATAGTGCTATGAAAAATGATGGAATTAACGTGAATAGCAACAACCGGTCGATAATGCCAGTATTCTTTCTCATCATGACCCCTCCATAATAAATTCGAATAAGAAAAAGCATGCAGCCAGGAACAATAAATCGTAAGCAGCCATCAATCTGATCCAGGAAGATGCATCCGCAATCATTTCATTTTCAAGAATGATTCTTGTCGCCTGGACCCCGGCGATCAGCAGCGGGCTTAGAAGCGGCAGCAGCAACACCGGCAAAAGCATCTCGCTGTTCTTTGCGTTCGCCGATAGCGCAGCCAGGAAGGTCCCGACTATGATGAAACCGAGCGTACCAATGATGACCACAAGGATGAACCAGCTTACTTTTCCAAAAAAGCGATAGTCGAACAGCAGAAACAAAACAGGGATGCTGACAAGCTGTACTGCCGTTACGAGGATGAAGTTCGCCAGCACCTTGCCAAGATAGATGCTCGAAGGATCGATTGGTGCCGAACGCAAACCTGTCAGTGCATCGTTTTCGTGCTCAGAAAGAAAGGAACGATTTAGTCCCAGAATTCCGGAAAACACGGTGATCAGCCAGACAAGCCCTGGAATGACCGCTTTGACCATATTATTTGTCGGATCGAACGCAAAGCTGAAGATCAGGACGACGAGACTCGAGAAAATGACCATCATCCCGATTGTCTGCTTAGTTTTGATCTCATTGCTCAGGTCTTTGCTGGCAATCCTCCACGCATCTTTAAGGATTGAAATCATGAGCTCTTCACCTCTGCTTCGTACCAGGTTTTCATCTCTGCCAGAGTTACTTCCTCTCCAAGATGCTTTGTTGAGACAATCTTTCCTTTTTTCAATACGGCCGCCCTGTCAGCTAGTGCATGAACCTGCTCAAAATCATGCGAGATGATCAGGATTGACGTCCCGCTGTCCCGTTTCTGTTTAATGATTTGATTCAAAAGCCCAACAGCCTCCTGATCAAGGCCGGTGTGCGGCTCATCGAGCATCAGGATATCAGGGTTCGGGAGCAGTACCCTGGCAATCGCGAGTCTTTGCATCATCCCTCTTGAAAAAGACCGGATCGGCATATTCCTGAAAAGGTAAAGCCCTACTTCCTTTAAAAGTTCATTTGCTTTCCTGTCAAGTTCCGTCACCTTGTAAAGCTTTCCGTAAAATTTGAGATTTTCGAGCGGGGACAGATTATTGTACAAAAAGGATTCATGACCTAAAAAGCCAATCCGCTGCTTAATCTCAGCCGTATTTTTTTTAACAAGCTTTCCATCCAGGAGAATCTCTCCGCTCGTTGGCTGCAGGAGTCCGACTGTGCATTTAAAGAAGGTGCTCTTCCCTGCTCCATTCGGGCCAATCACCGCTAAGATCTCCCCTTTTTCCAATGAAAGGGTGATGTTCCTTAATACGAGCTTATCTCCCAGCATTTTGGTCATTTTCCTCAGTTCCAGCATGGTCCCCAACTCTTTCGTTAAGTGTATTGTTCCAGTTCCTTGTTTACCTCAGCGAGATGGCTCTGGTAATCAAACTTCATCTTGTTAAAATTCTCCTCGGTGATTTCCGCTGCCGACAGCCTTGCTTCAAGGCCAGCCAGCTCAGCTTCAATCACTTTTTTTCTTGCCAACAGGTGTTTGAACAACTGATCTTCCTCATTCACGATGTCTTCAGCAGCCTTTCTCCGCTTTCGCCGAAACCAGACAACAGCCATGACAGCAGCTAAAACAATCAGTAAATAGTGTGGGTTCACCATGTTCAACCCCGGTGTTGTCAGCCAGAAGTTCACAAGCCATTCAGGATGGTAGGCTGGCGCCATACTGATCACCCCTTCTGCTGGCGAAGCTTCTTAATCTCTCTAAGAATATCTGCTTCTGCTTCGGCATCCTTTTTCTTCTTTTTGCTCTCTGGAAGTTGTTTTGACTTTCCTTGCTTGAGTCCCTCTGTTTCTTCCTTTAACATTTCAGCCGCGAGCAAATGATAATTCTCTTTCAATTTCTCGAAATCCTCACGGGTGATTTTCTTCATTAAAAAGTCCATTTCCAGTTCATTCACAGCGCTGTAGACCTGCTCAAGAGTCAGCTTTTCACTTTCTGTCTCCACTCCCGAGGCAGGCACCTCGCCAGCCGAGAAGAAAGGAGAGATGATGAAGTAAAAGCAAGTAATGATCACGAGTGTGCCTATTATTAAGAATACATAATCCATTTTGATCAGCTCCTAGAAAAGCTTCCGGCGCTCTTCGTCAAATGTTTTTGCCGCAATTTCTTTTTCCACTTCCGAATTCCATGCAGCCTTCGTCTCAAGCTTTGATTCTGCCTTTTTGACCGTTAACTTCCTTAGCCAGACACCGACAATCACACTGCCGATTCCGACTCCGGCAGCTGGCATTCCCCAGGCAATCCAGCCACTTGTGCCCCCGCCCGGAGTTCTCAAAGCCGCCTGCCCGTATTCATCAACATAGGACTGGATGATTTCCGGTTCTGTTTTGCCGCCGTTCAGCATTTCAACCACTTCATCGTAATAAATCTTCTTTACTGAACAGGTGGACAATTCATGATCCGCATGGCCCTGCATATCAAGCTGTCCGATGATTTGCTTGAATTCCTTTGAGTTGTAAGTGAAAGCTGTTGTCATGCCAGGTATCAGGATAAGCAAAAGGAGTGTTGTTAAAAGAATTTTCCTGTTCAATTTTTTCACCCTCCCACTCTCGAAATGCCTTTATTGATCTGGTAGCGGAATGTTGCCGGCCTGCCGCCTATGAGGGCGAATGCTGTGCCGATCACCATGATGATGCCGCCCATCCAAATCCAGCTTACGAATGGATTCACTTTTACCATGAATGTCACTTTGTCTTTGTTCTCCCAGGAGCTTAATACTACGTACAAATCCTGGCTCCAGTTCGTCTTGATCGCTACCTCTGTTGACGGTTCAGGCCAGGTTTCGTAAAAGATCTTTTCCGGCTTGATTTTGCCGATATCCTTGCCCTTATATGTCACATCAATATCAGCCACCACTATTCCATTGCCGTTTTTCGTATGTTCAGTCAGTTCATTGAATTTAAGGCTGTAATCACCGGTCTTGATGCTGTTGCCTGCATCTACCGTTTTAAGCACTTCGGTTGAGTAAGTGTGCGAAGAAATGACACCTACCGCGATGACCGCAATCCCGATATGGACGATATAACCGCCATAGCGCCGCTGGTTTTTTACCGTCAGCTTGAACGCCGCCTTCAGTAAATTTTCTTTCGTCGCTTTCTGTCGGGCCCTGATGCCTCTGGCGAATTCCTGCAAGTGCGTTCCAAACATGAAGCTTGTTGCCGATAAGCCGATAATCGCGTAAATTCCCTTGACGCCAAAAGCGAGCAGGATGATGGCTGTGGCGACACCCATTGCCAGCGGCCAAAGCATGTTCTTCATGAACTTTTCAAACACCGCTTTTTGCCAGGCGATCAGCGGACAGATGCCCATCAATACAATCAGCACCAACAGGATCGGAGCCATCACTTTATTGAAATACGGTGCGCCGACATTGACCTTTGTACCTGTAAAAGTTTCCGAAATCAGCGGATACATCGTCCCCCAGAAAACGGCGAAAGCAGCAGCCACGAGAATCAGGTTGTTCAGCAGGAAGCTGCTTTCTTTTGAAAAATAAGCCTCTATTGGACTGCTGTCCTTTTTTATCAGTCCGTACCTTGTCATGACGATATAAAGAGAAAACAGCATCATGAACGCCATGAAAACAAGGAAGTAGGTGCCTAAATTGCTGTCCCCGAACGCATGGACACTCGTCAGGATTCCGCTCCTGACAAGGAAGGTTCCAAACAGTGTCAGGATGTAAGAAAGAATAATCAAGCTTACATTCCACGTCTTCAGCATGTTTTTCCGTTCCTGGATCATCACAGAGTGCAGGAATGCCGATACGGTCAGCCATGGCAGAAACGAGGCATTTTCAACCGGGTCCCATGCCCAGTAGCCGCCCCAGCCTAACTCCAGGTAGGCCCACCAGCCGCCAATCACATTGCCGAGTGTCAGGAACAGCCATGCAAGCAAGGTCCATCTTCTCGTCAGCTTGATCCACTCTGAATCCAGTCTCTTCAGGATCAGAGCCGCAATTCCGAACGCGAATGGGACTGCCAGCCCGACATAACCCATATAGAGTGTGACAGGGTGCAGGATCATTCCCGGATTTTGCAGCATCGGGTTAAGCCCTTTTCCGTCTGCGGGAATTTTATCGGTCATTTCAAACGGGTTGGCATTGAGAGCCATCACTGTGAAAAAGAACAGGATGTTGACCATCAGAATGCTGGATACATACGGCATCATCGGGTTCTTTTTTTCTTTTGAAAAAACGACCATTGCTGCATATAGCGCTAAAAGGAAAGCCCACAGCAAAAGGGATCCTGCATTACCCGCCCAAAAGGCTGTAAGCTTATAGGCCATGGGCAGGCTTTCATTTGTATAGGAAGCCACATATTTATATTGGAACTGGCTTGTGCCGAGCAAGTAGAGCAGCATGAAGGATGCAATGCTCGCTACGAAAGCAAGTGAAAGAACTGCCCCCCTTGCGCTTTCAATCCACTTGCTGCTTTTCTTCTTTATCCCGACGATATTGGTAATGATTCCATAAAGTGAAATCACGATTCCAAGGTAGATTGAGATGTTCCCAATTAGATACATACAGATAACCACCCATCTGTTTTATTCCTGCTTGTCATTTTTGTACATTTCCTTATGCATTTCAGTATCATAGTTCTCCATGTCTTCGCCTTCATATTTGGTCGGGCATTTCGTCTGGACTTTTTCCGCTTCGAACACTCCGTCTTTTTGGATAAAACCTTCTACGAGGACGATGACATCCTCTGAGAAGTTATCCGGCTTAATGCCTTTATGGAATACCTGAAGCGTTCCCTGGCCTTCCTCGTAAAGTTCAAAACGAAGCTCCAGATTGTCGGCATCCCATTTCACCGATTCTTTATTGAGCAATCCCTGCGTCATAATATAATCGCCTTCATATTTCGAACCATTTTTGCTGAGGTCGGCAATCGTAATTTCCTTGCTCCCTGCGCTCGGCATTGTTGAAAACATCATAATCACGAATGCCACTGCTGCCAGGCTCAGCCCCACTGCGATTTTTTTATTTTTGGACATTACTTTCTACCTCCCAGCTTTTTGATCAATTCGTTGTATTCTGCTTCCGTTATACTTTCTTCCACAAGCATTGCGCGGAGCCTTGCCTTTTTCGCATCAAATTCATTTGACGCACCGCTTTTTACCGGCTGAACTTTCTTTTTCCTCATGATGAAAATTAAAAGGATCGCTGCCAATACTGTCATACTGCCAACGACTGTAATGACAAGCCACAGAGGCATTTTTTCATCATTTTGTTTTACAGTGCCGGCCTTCTTTGCATCCCCGGCCATCGCTTCCATGATTTCTGCTGTAGTCCTCTCATCAGTCCGTTTGTATTCAAGTGAGATATTCTTTTTATCACCAGGCTTCATTCCCTGGCTTTGATACAAGAACATGTTCATGTTGTAAGAGTTTTTCTGGTGCTGCTCGGAAGCTGGCTCCAGCTTGAAACTTTCCGTATTGAGCGGCTCGACGAAAATAAGGTTAAATAATCCGATATCAGCGAAGTTTTTAAAATCATAGGTCATCGACTTCTTCCCGTCTTTTTCCTTGATGCTGTCGGTATAATACTCAACCACAAACTTGTAGATCTCCTGCGGCTGGATTTCTTCGCTCGTTTCCCAGGAAATCGTTCCTTTTTCTTTATCCAGCTCATATTCAATTTCATTCATTTCTGTAAGGTCCCGGGAATAATCGGCCACAAAGCCAATTCTGAAGTTCTTCTCATCCATTGGCAGCGGAATGACTACCTGGCCTTTTTGGGCCTCTTCGGCATTGTTTTTCAAGGCCCCATGATAGCCCACCAAAAGCGGGGCATTCTTCTTCTTATCTTTTGGGTGATAAGAATATTCCGGCATCACCTGGATTGTAAGCTCCTCCATATTCAGGACATTGGATTTTGCCTCAGCGTTACCCTTATCCGGAAGCTGGAAAATGAATAATAAAATGATGGCCGATACTAACTTCATAATTTTCATTTGATTGACTCCTTTCTATATGTGACAAATTCGTGAATGTTTTCACAAGACAACTTAGATGAAAAAAACGATTTATTTTCTAATAGGATTTTAAAACTTAATCATTTTCCTGACCCTTTTGGTCTACCTTATTTAAACCATTTCTAAATGGCCCCAATCTGTGATTTACATCACGGAATTTTCATCAGTTTTATCCGATTTGTGAACGGGGGGTATTGGTTGAATAAACAAGGCTGTTGATTTTCGTTCCAGGCGCTTCGCTTTCCACGGGTGGCCCGGGAAGCCTCCTCGTCGTTTAACCCCCTGCGGGGTCTCCCCTGCTCCATGCTCCGTAGGAGTCTTCGCGCCTTCCACTACAATCAACAGGTGCAAAAACAAAATTGACTTTTCCAATACCAATAAAAAAACCTCACTTCCCTTTTGGAAGTGAGGGTGTTACAAATTTATGAAGATTGCTCTGGTTCAGGATGGAATTTGGATTTTACAGGCTGCCCGCCGCTTTTTTCATATTTTTTCTTCGCTTCTTTTACCGGATCATGATCCATTCCAAGCTCGAGATCCTGGTTATTAATACCGTTCCTTGTTTTTTGTTCAGGATTATTCTGCTTTGAGCGCTTTTTCAAGATGCTTTCCCTCCTGTATTTAGTGATCAAGCAAAATCATGTTGTTTTGGACTTGCTGCAGTTGAAGCCTCATTCTGTGCAATTGCTCGCGCTGCTGGGAATTAGCGCTGAAGGAAAGCTTGGCAAGATCATTGTATGCGTCTTCAAGCGCTTGCAGAGCATTAGTAAAATTGCCATCATTATAATGCTGCTGTGTGGCAGCATCCTTGTATTGATCCTGGGCAAGATTGATTGCATCCTCACATTGCTGAAGTAACTGGTCAACCGATTGACGTGTTGCCAATAGTAGCCCCTCCTTTACTTGATGCTGAAGCAAAGTCTGCTTCTTCTTTATTTTGTTCACAATACATTTTCCTATCACGATTTTGCGAATGTTTAATGATGGCAATTGCGTTGGGGACATATTGTAATCTTTTTGCAATTGGATTCACGTTCTCTAAATGGTACAATTTTTATTATTCATTTTTTTGACAGACAGGCTATTAGGAGGTTTCTGGCATGATTCAGATCAACCCTTTTCACTACGCAACAGACGATAAACGATACCATACATGGAATTACCATTTACGTAACCATTTTGGCCATAAGGTTTTTAAAGTGGCGCTTGATGGCGGATTTGATTGTCCGAACCGTGACGGCACGGTAGCCCACGGCGGCTGCACTTTTTGCAGCGCAGCTGGTTCAGGAGATTTTGCCGGAGACAGAGTAGAGGATCTCGGTACACAGTTCACGAAGATAAAAGAAAAAATGCATTCAAAATGGAAAGATGGCAAGTACATGGCCTATTTCCAGGCTTTCACGAATACCCATGCACCGGTTGAAGTACTGAGGGAAAAATACGAAACGGTACTGAAAGAGGAAGGTGTCGTAGGGCTATCAATCGCAACAAGGCCAGATTGCCTGCCTGATGACGTTGTTGAATATCTGGCTGAACTCAATGAGCGAACGTATTTATGGGTTGAGCTTGGACTTCAGACGGTTCACGAAAAAACAGCCAATCTGATCAACCGTGCTCATGATTATGAAACGTACAAAGAAGGTGTGGACAAGCTCCGGAAGCACGGCATCAGAGTTTGCTCACATATTATTAACGGGCTGCCTCAGGAAACACCCGAAATGATGATGGAAACTGCACAAGAAGTCGCGAAGCTCGATGTGCAGGGAATCAAGATCCACCTTCTCCACTTGCTGAAAGGAACTCCGATGGTCAAGCAATATGAAAAAGGGCTGCTGGAATTCCTTAGCTTTGAGGACTATGTAAAATTGGTCTGCGACCAGCTCGAAATCCTCCCCCCTGAAATGATCATCCACCGAATTACCGGGGATGGACCGATTGAGCTGATGGTCGGACCGATGTGGAGCGTCAATAAATGGGAAGTGCTTAATGCGATTGACAAAGAGATGAAGCGCCGCGACAGCTGGCAGGGAAAATTTTATACTGGGAACAAAGTGGTGATTGAAAATGAAGCTTGAACGGATTCTCCCTTTTGCCAGGAACCTTCTTGAACTGGCAGTGAAACCCGGTGACATCGCAGTTGATGCCACCGTCGGCAACGGGCATGATACCATATTTTTAGCCAACCTGGTTGGCCCTGCCGGCAGGATTTACGGCTTTGATATTCAGGATGAAGCATTAATGTCATGCAAAACGAAGCTTCGTGAACATGAACTGCAGGATCAGGTGACCCTGTTTCATACTGGACATGAAAACATCACAGAGTGCATTCCCCCGCTGCATTTTGGAAAAATAACCGGCGCCGTTTTCAACCTCGGCTATCTGCCAGGCGGCAATAAGGACATTGTCACAGTTCCGGAAACGACCATCCAGGCCATCGACCAGCTCCTGGAAATCATGGTGCCAGAGGGTATCATTGTGATTGTGATATACCATGGACACCCCGAAGGCAAGGTTGAACGAGAATATTTATTGCGTTATGTAAAATCACTGGATCAAAATATAGCACATGTATTGGAATATAAATTCTTGAACCAGAAAAATAATCCGCCATTTATTATTGCGATTGAGAAGAGATAGGAAGCCTTCCCGGAATCGGGAGGCTTTTTTCTTTGGACAAGAAGGGAGATCCTTGCCCATGTCGGCCATACATTTCGCTTTTATGTTCCCGGTTTCTCCCTCTTGGACAAAAACCGGGCACATATTTATTATCCAAACCCTAAAAAGCAGCCAGGGAATCTAACTCCTGGCTGTACTTTACTTTATAAACGCCTTCACCACTCCTGCAGGAATCCACCTCTGCAATGATCGATATGCTCGTCCATTTATATAAAAGAAGTAGCTGACGGGGCCGGCTGTTTTGATCATTTCCCTGGCCAGCTTCCTGATTCTCTCCTGGCGCCTTACTTTTTCATCGGACAGGTAAACGCCGAGCAGTCCGCGATTAATTAGTTTGTGGAAGTTCCGATGCGGCAATCGTGCCGTGTGATGATCGGCATTTTCCACGAAATGCCGGAGCCGCTCGAATAATGCTTCTTCATTTTCATAATAGAAGCAGAAGTTCAAATCCCCGCCTTCAAGGTCCTCTTCCTGGTCAATGAAATAATCGAGCAGGATGTGCAGCCCTTGTATGTATGGAAAATAGCCATTCCGGATGCTGTCAGCATACTCCGGTTTGAAATCCTCGCGAAGCGCGTAGCTCACCAGGCAAAAGATTCCGAGCGTCGAGCCGGTACAGGCAGAGAATTCGTACCACTCCATGTCCGGAATATTTTCACGGTGACCGTCGAACCATGTTTGCAGTCTCGGGACTCGCTCTTTGACCTCAACGTGCTTGTGAATCTGCAAATCACAGTAATAGTCACATAGCTCCTGCAAATGCTGCTGGATCTCATGATAATGATCCAGTTCTCCAAGGACTTCTCGGCAAACGGTCACCAGCTCGATCAGATATCCGCCATCATTCTGGTCTTCCCGTTCGCGATAGTAATTTTTCAGCTGGCTGTTAAGAGTAAGGGCATCTGACATTGATTCATGCAGCGCTGAGAAGTCCTTGGGATCCATTGACGTGCTGCGATCACAGAGATTATCAAGATAATCGCTGATTGTCTGGTATGCGACAATGAACCGGATCGCCTGCTTATATTGTTTTTTCGCAGTCAGGCTTAATATCGAGCCACCCTCACAATGAAATGTCTTATGCTTGATACTGGCCAGCGCCTGTTTCCTTAATTCCGGATTGGGAATCTCCTCTGCCCTGCTTTTCCAGTATGCAAGCTCACGGTGTACCTGAGGCAGGACTTGCCTGTACACACGATACATCAAACTGATGGGCATTGATGGGATCATCATGCTGCAGCTTCATCCTCTCCATAGCTAATACACATAACCAATCGCCTTCAGCTGACTGATGACAAAATCATGTGCATAATCAAAAACCTCTTCTCGTTCAGGTTCGTTGAAAACTTCATGATAGCACTTCGGCCATTCTTTATATCTTTTTTCCGACAATGGCGCATTATTGAACCATTCCTTGACAGAACGTTTATCTACAATATGATCATCGCCGCCTTGAATTAGCAAAGTCGGGACGTCCTGTACTTTATCTATATTTTCAAACGCCTGCTCCATTGCTGCCACCAGCTCACGGTACCAGCGCACCGACACCTTGGTGATATAGAGTGAATCATTTGCGTCGACTGCCCTGACATCCTCATTCCTGGTGGCCATCTCGACTGACAGGCCAGGAGAAATCCTGAAAGTCGGCACAGTGACATTCAAGCCGTGCGACAGCATATCCAGCATTTTCGAAGGATAATTCACCAATCCGAGGCAAGGCGATGACAAAATCAGGCCGGCAATTTCGACCCGCTCCTCCTGCAGCATACGGATGGCAACGAGCCCGCCCATGCTGTGGCCCAGTAAAAATACTGGGAGATCAAAGTCATACGCAGCTTCAACCCATTCTTTCACTTCCATGATATATTCGTCAAATGAATCAATATGGCCACGGTTCGCCCTTGTCGTCATGCCCTGCCCAGGCAAATCACCCATTATGACATGAAATCCGGATGAGCGCCAGGCTTCAATCAGCCAGCCATACCGGCGATGATGCTCCAACGCACCATGAATCATCACGATTACAGCCTTAGCATCCCCATCAGCTTCCCATTTCCACATGACCATTCCCCCACTCAAATACTTTTTCTTTCTTTAAAAGAACTATAATATATAATTAGTGAATTAGAAAAGCGGAAGCGCCTCGGTCAGCCCCGAAAAGCGCTGGAGGGCCGAACAGTGAAGTCGCTCTTTGACTTCATTGGGCGGACCGAAACCGAAAAGTATAGCCGACTGCCCAGAAACGCAGAAACTGGAGACTCCGACAAAGAAGCGCTTTTTGCTTCTGCCGGCGGAGTTGAAGTTTCGGAGTTTCTAGGAGGCGGCACTAGACAAACGACTCGAGGGGCTAGGCGCTGGAGCTGGACAATTCTCAAAGTTAATTTTATACTTTCTAATTCTAAATTAAAAACGAAAGCATCAATAAATTACAGGAGTGTGCGCAATGATTTACCCTTACAAAGGAAAAACACCTAAAATAGTGGATTCTGCTTTTATTGCGGATTATGTAACAATTACCGGAGACGTCGAAATCGGCGAGGAATCGAGTGTCTGGTTCAATACCTCGATCCGCGGCGATGTAGCTCCGACGGTCATTGGCAATAAAGTCAATATCCAGGATAACTCAGTCCTGCACCAGAGTCCGAACAATCCATTAATCCTCGAAGATGAAGTGACGGTCGGACATCAGGTCATCCTTCACAGCTGCATCATCAGGAAAAAAGCCTTGATCGGGATGGGCTCGATTATCCTTGACCAGGCTGAAATCGGAGAAGGTGCGTTTATCGGTGCCGGCAGCCTTGTTCCGCAGGGAAAGAAAATCCCGCCCAACACACTGGCTTTTGGTCGCCCGGCAAAGGTCATCCGTGAATTGAATGAAGACGATATCCGCGACATGGAACGGATCTCCAGAGAATACGCTGAAAAAGGACAATACTATAAAAGTTTGCAACAAAGGTGAATGATCCGCTAAAAAAACTCCCTCACCAGTCCGATACTAAATAATATAATATACCCTTTTATTTTTGAAATATGCGGACGTGGTGATGGATGTGGACAAACTGTATTTACCGCTTGCGGCGATTATCCCGCTGGTGTTCTTGTTTTTTCTGTTGATCCGAAAACAAAATAGCATGATGAAATCTATCCTGATGTTCCTGTTTGTTTTTACATCGATCCTCGGGGCTTTCCTGATGGAAAATGTGCAGGCTTCCCATGTTGCCAAGGCCGTACAATCGGTGAAAAACTGGCTTGAAGAGCCTGAACCGGCTTCCGAAAGGGCACCTGTGATCATAGAAAATTATGAACCTGATATCATCCCGATTAAAAAACAGGTACTCCTGGACGCGCCGATCATCTGGCAAATGCCTGAGCTCCCAAGAGGATGTGAGGTCACAAGCCTGGCCATGCTTCTGCAGCATCAAGGGGTGGAGGCTGACAAGCTGACACTCGCAAGAGAAGTGAAGAAAAACCCTGCCGAATATCGTCTTAGTGATGGCAAAATCTATTTTGGCGATCCGAATAAAGGGTTTGTCGGCAATATGTACACCTACACAGAACCAGGACTTGGAGTCTATCACAAGCCGATTGCCGAACTGGCAGAACAGTATCTTCCCGGCAAAATAAAAGATTTGACGGGCGCAGAATTACAGGAGCTGAAAATCCACCTGTCAGATGGCCGGCCGGTTTGGATCATCACGAACACCGAATACAGAAAACTGGACGATAGCTTTTTCCAGACATGGTATACGCCTGATGGACCCGTGAAAGTAACCATGAAGGAGCATTCAGTCCTGATTACAGGCTATGATGAACACTTCATTTACTTCAATGACCCATTAACGGGCGAAAAAAATAAAAAAGCACCCATGAAGGACTTCGTGGAAGCCTGGGTGCAAATGGGAAGGCAGGCCATTACCTACCTTCCCTGATTATTAAGACTGCAATACTTTTTGAGCCTCATACTCCTTTTGGTAGGAGTATTTTTTTTCGACATACACATCATGCCACATCATGAACATCAATACCGTCCAGATTTTGCGGCTGTTATCCGCCTTGTTCTGGCAGTGGTCATCCAGCAGCTTCAAAAGGTATGACTTATTGATGAGATGCTCTGTGTTGCTTTCCTTGATGATATTCTTTGCCCATTCATTCATTTCATTCTTCAGCCAGTGGCGGATCGGCACCGGGAAGCCCAGCTTCTTGCGGGTTAACACATGCTCAGGAACCACACCTTCAGCCGCTTTACGTAAGATATACTTCGTTGTATTATTAGCCGTCTTCAGGCTTGTAGGAATCTTCGAAGCTGTTTCGAAAACAATCTTATCCAGGAACGGAACACGAAGCTCCAGTGAATGAGCCATCGTCATTTTATCAGCTTTTAATAAAATGTCGCCGCGCATCCATGTATGAATGTCGATATATTGCATCGTATCAACCGGGTCATATCCTCTGCTCTCCCTGTAAAGAGGTTTCGTGATATCCCTGTAATCGTATTGGCCGTTATATACGTGCAGCAGCTCGCTCTTCTCTTTTTCAGTGAACATCTTCGCATTTCCGATATAACGTTCTTCCATTGGCGTCACGCCGCGTTCAATGAAGCTTTTCCCCTTCATTCCCTCTGGCATCATTTTCGCGATGCCTTTTAGCATGACCTTCCCTGCCTGTGGGATTTTTTTGAACATCTCAAGATCCTGCGGTTCACGGTAGATATTGTATCCGCCGAACAGTTCATCCGCTCCTTCACCTGAAAGGACAACCGTTACATGCTTCCGTGCTTCACGGGCAACAAAATACAAAGGGATCGCTGCCGGGTCGGCAAGCGGGTCATCCATATGCCACATGATTTTCGGCAGTTCATCCATGTATTCCTGCGGACTGATTACATAGCTGATGTTTTCGACACCGAGTCGATCGGCTGTTTCCTTCGCGACGTCAATTTCGCTGAAGCCATTCTGTTCAAAACCAACAGAGAATGTCTTGATTCCAGGATGGTACTGCTTCGCAATCGACGCGATGATCGAAGAATCAATTCCGCCAGAAAGGAATGATCCAACCGGCACATCACTGCGCATGTGGATTTTTACGGATTCAAACAGGACGTCCCTGATCTCCTTCGTGAATTCATCCTCCGTTTTGTGGATTGGCGAAAAGCTCGCTTTCCAGTAACGCTTGATTTCCATCGGTGAACCGATTTTCTTTGTAAAATAATGCCCCGGTTCAAGCTTGTAAATGCCTTCGGACATTGTATTCGGCTCTGGTACGAACTGATATGTCAAATAATGCTGGAGAGCCTTGTAATCAAGGACATCGTTTTCCAGTGCAAGCAGGATACTCTTTTTCTCAGAACCAAAGAACGTGCGGTCGCCATCTTCAAAGTAGAAAAATGGCTTGATGCCAAAATGGTCACGGGCACCGTAAAGAACCTGCTCCTGCTTATCCCAGATGACAAACGCGAACATTCCGCGCAGCTTGTCGACAGCCTGCTCTTTAAGATGGCTGTATAGAGCAATGATGACTTCAGTATCCGAGTGAGTTTCGAAGCTAAGCCCTTCTTCAATCAACTCTTCACGAAGCTCAAGATAGTTGTAGATTTCCCCGTTGAAAATGATCCAGTAACGCTCATTTTCATAGGTCAAGGGCTGATGGCCAGCCTCAAGGTCGATGATGCTCAGACGGCGGAAGCCGAATTGGATATGCTCATCATAGAAATATCCATCATCATCAGGCCCGCGATGGGTAATGATATTATTCATATTTTTAAACAGCTGCTTATTATATCCGCTGAATTCCTGTGCATTCTCATGTACACAACCGATAAAACCACACATTATGTACTTCACCTTCTCCATTTCAGAAAAAATTTAGTTTTTCATTTCAGAAAAAATTTAGTTTTGCGCTGATTTCCGCTCAAGGCGCGATTTTTATAACAAAGAACCTAAAGAAATGCATCTTTCTAAAAACATACCATCTAATACTATCATTAAACGCAAAATTTTTGCAGTAAAATCTAAGGGAAATTTAAGGTAATACTCTATTTTACACCTTTTGAACCAGGTGCAAACCAGGCGAGTTTTTGAGTGTTCCCTGATTAGACGGCAAATAATAAAGGGAGTTACATATTCCTATGCAACTCCCTTTGTACTTTTTTATTTATCTAGTGCTTGGGTGCGAAGCGTCTCTGCCTTGTCTGTACGCTCCCATGGAAGGTCAACGTCAGAACGGCCAAAGTGTCCATAAGCAGCTGTCTGCTTGTAAATTGGCTTGCGCAGGTCAAGCATATTGATGATTCCAGCAGGACGAAGGTCGAAGTTGCTTTCTACAACGTCGATCAATACATCTTCGCTTACTTTGCCTGTTCCGAAAGTATCGATTGAGATGGATACCGGACGAGCAACACCGATTGCGTATGCAAGCTGAACTTCAACTTTTTCAGCAAGGCCGGCAGCTACAATGTTCTTCGCAACGTAACGTGCAGCGTATGCAGCTGAACGGTCAACTTTTGTAGGATCCTTACCAGAGAATGCGCCTCCGCCATGGCGAGCGTATCCGCCGTAAGTATCTACGATGATCTTGCGGCCAGTAAGACCTGCATCACCCTGTGGTCCGCCGATTACGAAACGGCCAGTTGGATTGATGAAGTATTTTGTGTTTTCGTCGATCAATTCCGCTGGTACAACAGGCTTGATGACATGTTCTTTAAGGTTGCGCTGGATTTGCTCGAGCGAAACTTCCGGGTGGTGCTGAGTGGAGATAACAATTGTATCGATGCGGACTGGCTTGTCGTTCTCATCGTACTCTACTGTTACCTGAGTTTTTCCGTCTGGACGAAGGTATGGAAGGATTTCTTCCTTGCGCACTTCAGTCAGGCGGCGGGAAATCTTATGTGCCAATGAAATCGGAAGCGGCATTAGCTCTTTCGTTTCGTTGCAGGCAAACCCGAACATTAAGCCCTGGTCTCCTGCTCCGATTGCTTCGATTTCTGCATCGGACATTTGGCCTTCACGTGCTTCAAGCGCCTGGTCAACACCCATTGCGATGTCAGCAGACTGCTCGTCAATTGAAGTCAATACAGCGCATGTTTCAGAGTCGAAACCGTACTTCGCGCGAGTATAGCCAATTTCCTTGACTGTTTCACGAACGATTTTCGGAATGTCTACGTATGTAGATGTAGTGATTTCCCCTGCAACAAGTACAAGTCCTGTTGTAACTGATGTTTCAGCAGCAACACGTGCATTAGCATCTTTTGCAAGGATCGCATCCAAAATCGCGTCAGAAATCTGGTCGCAGATTTTATCCGGATGGCCTTCTGTTACTGATTCAGAAGTGAACAAACGGCGTTTGTTTGACATCTGAGTTCCTCCCTTATTTATAAAAATTGATCGAGGCTGTCCCAATACAGACCCCGGGTTGATACGGTACTCATTCCCTATGTAGTATGAAATAAACGCTGAGTTTTTATTAGAAAAATTTGTTTAGGATTCATGGTGAATGTCTTTTTTTCCTAATTTCACCCACGGGAGCAATGACACCTAAGAAGGCAGTCCAGCAGCATTTCCATGCATCGGACAGAAAAAAGCAATATAAAAAACCTCTCCATTTACGAGGAAAGGTTTTTGCTTAAATCCGCGCCTTTCGCTCTTATCGTTCAAGGGCAGTTCCCTTGCGTCAGGTTAGCACCTTTGCCCGGAAAAAGATCAGCATTCCAAAGGCTGTTTTTTCACGTTTGCAGGTTGCTGGGTTTCATTGGGCCTGTCCCTCCACCAGCTCGGGATAAGAGAGTATCCGTTCAAGGACAAATCATATCGAAACTATAATTGCATGTCAATGATTTTCTCGGTAATTTTGTCGATTGTTGTTGAAAGTTTTTTTGTATAATAAAAAGGTACTTAAATGAACCCTTTTTGCTTGACTATATAAAGAAAGAATTATATAACGCAAGTGAGGTACAAGGTAATTTTCCGAATCATTAGTATAGATTAATTGAACCAATGTGTTATACTAATAACGAGATGTAAACACTTACAAATTATTAATCTTTTAAAAAAGGAAGGTATTCTCCGATGAATGTTGTAGGAATATCAAATGAACTTTCAGCATTATTAAAAGGAAGCAATGTACAGGTGCAGTTATCCGTTCCCCAGCTTGTTGAAAAGGTCCTGAACCGGAACGAAGGGCTCCTGACTTCAACTGGTGCAGTCAGAGCGACTACTGGTAAATATACTGGCCGTTCACCTAAAGATAAATTCATTGTCGAAGAAGAGTCAGTGAAGGATAAAATTGACTGGGGTTCTGTCAACCAGCCGATTTCCGAGGAATCTTTTACAAAGCTATATAATAAGGTATTGAATTTCCTTAAAGAAAAAGAAGAAGTTTTTGTATTCAAAGGATTCGCTGGCGCTGACAAGAAATACCGCCTTCCGATCCAGGTCATCAACGAATACGCCTGGCACAACCTTTTCGCACATCAATTGTTCATCCGTCCAACTGAGGAAGAGCTTGCAGACCATGAATCTGAATTCACGGTCATATCTGCACCGACTTTCAAAGCGGATCCAGAGGTTGATGGAACGAATTCCGAGACATTCATCATCGTTTCCTTTGAACAGCGCGTCGTGTTGATCGGCGGAACAGAATATGCGGGCGAAATGAAGAAATCGATTTTCTCCGTGATGAACTACCTGCTTCCTGAAAACGGCATCCTTTCCATGCACTGCTCTGCAAATGTGGGACGCGAAGGAGATGTTGCATTGTTCTTCGGCTTGTCCGGAACCGGAAAAACAACTCTGTCAGCTGATAACAATCGCCGCCTGATTGGTGATGATGAGCATGGCTGGTCAGCTAACGGTGTCTTCAACATCGAAGGCGGCTGCTACGCGAAGTGCATCAACTTATCGAAGGAAAAAGAACCGCAGATTTATGATGCAATCCGCTTCGGATCTGTTCTTGAAAATGTCGTGGTCGATGATGAGACCCGAGTTGCGGATTATGATGACGGCAGCCTGACTGAAAACACTCGTGCAGCTTATCCGATCCAGGCAATCGATAACATCGTAGACCCTAGCATTGCCGGTCATCCGAACGCGATCGTCTTCCTGACTGCTGATGCTTTCGGAGTCTTGCCTCCAATCGCCAGGCTGACGAAGGAACAGGCAATGTACCATTTCTTGAGCGGATATACATCAAAGCTCGCTGGAACTGAGCGCGGGATCACTTCACCGCAGGCAACGTTCTCGACTTGCTTTGGTTCACCTTTCCTTCCGCTTGCAGCAACAAGATATGCGGAAATGCTCGGTGAAAAAATTGACGAGCACAATGCGAAGGTCTTCCTCGTGAACACAGGCTGGACAGGCGGGGAGTATGGCACAGGAAGCCGCATGAAGCTGGCCTACACACGCGCAATGGTCCAGGCAGCACTTGAGGGCGAACTGAACAATGTCGAAACCGTCAAAGACGAAATCTTCGGCCTGGATATTCCGGCACATGTACCTGGTGTACCTGACGATGTCCTCCAGCCCGTCAAAACATGGAGCGACAAAGAATCATACTACGCAAAAGCAAACGAACTCGCAGGCAAGTTCCGTGAAAACTTCAAAAAGTTCACAAACGTACCATCCGTGATCGAAGAAAAAGGCGGACCTACAGCGAAATAGACATAAAGGCCATTTCCAAACGGAAATGGCCTTTTCTTTTCTCCAATCTATTGGTTAACGTGAAAAAACAAAGCTAACTATGGCAATTCATACTAATTACTTCTGTTTCTTAATGCTTCCCTATCGACATTTTGCGGAGGCTGTTCCATCCATCTGTTATTAATCATTATTTTAATCCCGTCATTTGCATATTGAAGGATTTCAGTCACAAGTCTTGTATAATCTCCGCCTAAATCTTTTCTTAGGCTTGCTCCCATTGCTGTTCCGTAACCACCAACACTGATAGCATTCAAACTGTTGGTTTGAAACATCATCAGCTTATCGGAAAAAGGCGGAACAATTGATTGTGAAATCGCTGAATCCCAGGTACTTGGAAGCGGGACCCCATCTTGTATTAGAATTTCTCTAAATACCGATTCATGCTTAGCAGCTATTTCAGAACCTCTTTCCATAAACGTTCGAACCTCTGGTGATTTGGCTGTCTGAGAAAAACCTGCTAAAAAGGTTCTGCCAATGGAATTTGTCTCTGTATTTTTAGATATATGAGCCAGTTCCACAGCGGTAAGCGGACGGTGTCTTCCAATTAAACTCGATAAAAATGATTCATCCTGAAGATATTCCGCTTTCTCCATTGGAGGTATTGTTGGTGAGCGTACGAATGTACCTTTTTTTAGAAGCAAGTCACAGGAATCATTATAAAGTTTCATAAATGTCTCAGAAGTCTTCGAAAATAATTGTCTTACATCATTCCTGGCCAATACTTCCAGAAAAGCTGCTGATGCAACTGTTCCAGCCGAAGCCATATATTTAATATATCGCAATGCAAAAAGGTCTGAATACACTCGGCTTGCCTCTAGATTGACGTCCTCCTGAGTGAAACCGATAGGCAGTGCATGTTGATCTTTTTCGAAAATCGATTTGACTTGATCCACTACAAATTTGCAGTTTGATAATGCAGTATTGATGATTTCCGTCATTGAGGTATCTTCATTTACCTTTGCAAAATGCTGAACAATACAGTGAGCCATTGAATTCTGCATATACGCTCCCCACATTGCGGCAACCTCTGATGAAGTCAATTGAGGGTTATGTTCCATTGTCATTCATAACTCCTTTTTTTCTTATTTTTCGCCAAAAAAGAGATAATATTCGTTCTTTAATGTTGTCAAGAGATAATCAAAAACATAAATTTAAAATTTATATACAAAAAAACAGAGCACAATATGTGCCCTGCCTTAGTTCGTAGAATTTAAGGAAACTAATTGGTAAGTAATTGTTGTCTCATTTTCGGTCCACTCGACTTTTGAAATGACGCCTGTTCCTGTGAGGTCACCTTCGATTGTTTTCTTGACTTCTAGTGGAATGTCAATTGGATAAAGCCTGTAGCCTTCCTTTTTCAGAGAGAAGAAATTGTCTTCGAGCCTCTTTTCCCGGCCCTTTGTTACGATCATTGTATTCAACTCTAATGGCATCCCCATCGTACTCGCTCCTCTGTTGTTCATCATTGATTTCATATTCATTTTATCATTGTTATTCGTGTGATTTCATCCAATTCGTTAAATCGGTGACCACTTTCCGGTTCATCACCGGGGGAAAGTAGTGCGTATACTCATCAAAGTACCAGCTTTCCACAGGCTTGTCCAACTCTTTTAACCGCTTTTCTAGCCGGTATGAATGCTCAGCTGATACATTGCGGTCATTGCGGCCGTGGATGAGCAGCACTGGTGCCTGCAGGTTTTCAATTTCGTACAAAGGTGTCCTGAATTTATATCTGCTTGGCACTTTTTTCGGTGACCCGCCGATTACCCTTTTCATCATCCTGCGCAAATCCTTTCTTTCCACATACGTTAAAACCATATCCGTAACCCCGCCCCAGGTAACGACGGAGGCTGTTTCGGGAAACTGAATGGCCGTCAGCAAGGCCATCAGACCTCCGCGGGAAAACCCGAAGATATGAACCCTCTCCACCCCTGGCAAGGATCGAAGAAACTGGAAACCGGCGAATGCATCAACCCGATCGTCACCGCCGAAATCTTCATCCCCTTCACCCCCCTGGTTCCCCCGGTAAAAAGGAGCGAAAACCGTGAATCCTTCGGACGCAAATTGTGCAATCCGGGCAGGACGTACCTTGCCTACATTTTTGATTCCGCCGCGCAGATACAAAAATCCTTCTGTACCACTTCCATCAGCAGGCCTGGCCAGAAGACCCTTGACCCGCAATCCGCCTGCATAATAAGTGATCATTTCGAGCTCGATGGCAGGATTAGGGGAAGGAAATTTATAAGCTGAGATTATTTGCCCGTCATTTTCCAAAGTAAACACTCCTCTTATATGAATTTTTTCAATTTTGGTTCCTAGGCTTTCACACATTTTTAGGTGATTCATACGATACTGTAAGCCCAAATTAAGACAGATTTTTAGGAGGCATCATGATGAAAAAATGGTTCAAAGCTGGTTTTGCTTTATTTTTGGTTGCTGTACTTATTATACCTCTAGCTGCCTGCGGTCAAGACAAGGTACAGACTGTCAAAGTTGCAGAGGTAACCCGTTCCATCTTCTATGCTCCTCAATATGTTGCCCTTGAAAAAGGATTTTTTGAGGAAGAGGGATTGAAAGTTGAATTAACGACAACATGGGGCGGCGACAAGACCATGACAGCCGTACTCTCGAATGCAGCAGATATCGGCCTCGTCGGTTCTGAGACATCCATCTATGTTTATGCCCAGGGATCAAATGATCCGGTCATCAACTTTGCCCAGCTGACGCAAACCGATGGCACCTTCCTCGTTTCCCGAGAAAAAATCGATGATTTTTCATGGGATCAGTTAAAAGGAGCTACCTATCTTGGCCAGCGTACAGGCGGGATGCCGCAAATGGTCGGTGAATTCGTCCTCAAGAAACACGGCATCGATCCAAAGGCAGATTTAGAGATGATCCAAAATATTGATTACGCGAACATACCTAATGCCTTCGCTTCAGGAACTGGTGACTTCGTCCAGCTTTTCGAGCCGCAGGCCAGCATGTTTGAATTAGAAGGCATAGGCCATATCGTCGCTTCTTTCGGAACTGAGTCCGGTCATGTACCATATACCACATTTATGGCCAAACAAAGCTACATGAAGAAAAACCCGGAGACAATCGAAAAATTCACCCGCGCAGTCCATAAGGCACAGAAGTGGGTGGAATCACACAGTGCCAAAGAAACAGCGGAGGTTATCCAGCCCTTCTTTAAAGATACAGATTTGTCGCTGATCGAAACAGTTGTTGATCGTTACAAGAGTCAGGGTTCATTCGCAACTGACCCGATTCTCGATGAAGAAGAATGGAAAAACCTGCAGGACATTATGGATGAGGCAGGGGAACTTCCTGAGGAAGTCAGCCATGACACATTAGTCAATACTGAGGTGGCAGAAGAAATCATGAAATAACAGGAGGTTGCAGCCAATGGACTTTTTGACATTAACAGGGATCCATCACACTTATTTCACAAAAACATCCGCTGTCACTGCTCTGAATGATATTTCACTCGATGTCCGGGAAGGAGAATTCGTTTCCTTCCTGGGTCCGAGCGGCTGCGGCAAAACAACACTGCTTTCGATTATAGCAGGGCTGATTGAGCCCACCGATGGACAGGTAAAACTGGAAGGAAAGTCTGTCAAGGATGCTGCGAACCAAACCGGATACATGCTGCAGCAGGATTATTTGTTTCCCTGGAAAACGATTGAGGAAAATATCTTCCTAGGCTTGAAGATTAGCGGAACTTTGCAAGCATCAAAAAAGGATGAAGTTTTATCGCTGCTAAGGCAAATGGGATTGGAGAATGTTGAAAAGCTTTACCCAAAACAGCTGTCCGGCGGAATGCGCCAGCGAGTCGCACTCGTTCGGACACTGGCAACAGAACCGAAGCTGCTCATGCTTGACGAACCTTTTTCCGCATTGGACTATCAAACGAAATTGAAACTCGAAGACCTGGTTTCTAATACCTTCAAGACTTTCGGAAAAACCGCGATTCTCGTCACTCATGATATCGGAGAAGCAATCGCAATGAGCGACCGGATCTTCCTGTTTTCGCCAAGACCTGGCCGTTTGCATAGAACTTTCACTATTCCGGAGGAGCTGAGGAACCTGAGTCCCTTCGAGGCAAGAAACCACCCTTTGTACAATGAACTGTTCCAGAAGATATGGAAGGAGTTGGAATACATTGAACCAGAAGAACACTGAACTCCTCCATCAACAATACCTGAAGAAGCTAAGCCGCGAGCGGAAAATTGTCCGTATCTATCAATTGCTGATTTTCATTGTTTTTTTTGCCCTTTGGGAAATCTCAAGCCATCAAAAATGGATTGACCCGCTGCTATTCAGTTCACCATCAAAAATCTGGAATATGTTAATTGAAAAAACGATGGATGGGTCTTTAGCAGTTAACCTTGGAGTGACGCTGGCGGAAACCGTAATGGGATTTATACTCGGTACACTGGCCGGCACGATATTGGCCGCACTTTTATGGTGGTCACCGATACTGTCAAAAATCCTGGACCCATATCTTGTCATCCTGAATTCAATGCCAAAAGTTGCGCTGGGCCCGATCCTGATTGTAGCCCTTGGTACCAATATGACGTCAATCATAGCAATGGGCGCAATCATCTCCGTGATCATCACGACGATCGTGGTGTACACGGCATTTAAAGAGGTTGATCCCAACTACCTGAAAGTGCTGCAGACATTCGGAGCAACAAGGACCCAGTGTTTTCGGGAGGCCATCCTTCCAGCCTCCTTCCCGACCATTATTTCTACGTTGAAAGTGAATGTAGGACTGAGCTGGGTAGGTGTTATTGTCGGAGAATTCCTCGTTTCGGCACGTGGCCTTGGATATATGATCATCTATGGATTCCAGGTTTTCAACTTCACGCTCGTCTTTTTGTCACTGCTCGTCATCGCCGTGTTTGCCACCGTGATGTATCAGCTCGTCGAACTGCTTGAAAAGAAACTGATCAAAAGCAATCAATAAAGCTTTTTTCGCAACTTTATTGCCTTTTCACCATTCAAAGCACTTCGAAAAGAACCACGAAACCCTGGATAATGCGGATACCATAGGTGTTCTGATAGCAACTACCATTGCCAAAGCAGCGATTAGGAAAGAAGCCGGGATGATTTGATATCCGGCTTCTTTTCATTTCTTCAAAAAGCGCTTATTTAGAATAAGTAGCGGCTGCGCCAATAAATCTGAATTTTCGCCAGTAAAATTGTGAACTCCGCGAATAAAACGAGATTTTCGCCAATAAAGTTGTGAACTTCGCCAATAAAAGCGGATAATCGCCAATATCCAGTTTCAGGGACTAAACCTACAGTTGTTTCCTATGCAAATTTACCACACTAAACCAAAAAAAGGCGGCAAATCCGCCACTTTTACAGCTTTTTCTCCAAAAACTCCAGACTATGCTTGATCACATCGTCCTGCATGATAAAACTGTACTCGTCCTTCATTCTTTCCACCAGCATATCGCCACTTACAAGCAGCGGGCCGGCAGTTTCCAGGTAATCATCTTTTGACTCGAGTTTTTCAACTTCACCGTAAAAAATTCTTTTAACAAACGAACCCTCTTTGCCATTCACCTGATATTCCCCGATGCTCACAAGTTTGCCTAAAATTGCGCCAGTCTCCTCCATGGCCTCACGGCGAGCTGCGTCCTCCAGAGTTTCGCCTTTCTCCACCTTGCCGCCGGGAAACTCAAGACCTCTGACACTATGTTTGGTCAAAAGCCATTGGCCTTGATATTTACAGATAACCAGCACGTGGCGCGCACTTTTTTCAAAGGCATTTTCCTGAAAGGATAAGGTCACTTCAACTCCGTTCATATCTTTAAACTTCATAATGAAAACTCCCTGCCTAATTCATAACCTAATTATATAGAAAACCAGAAAAGAACAAAAAGCGCAAGCGCCTCGTTAAGCCCCGACAAGCGCTGCCCGCCTATGACGCCACGACCTGTGGCTGGCGGGTCTAGCACATCGTGTGCCTCGGAGGGCCTGACAGTGAAGTCGTTCTTTGACTTCATTGGCAGGACCGAACTCGAAAAGTATAGCCGACTGCTTAGAAACGCAGAAACTGGAGACTCCGACAAAGAAGCGCTTTTTGCTTCTGCCGGCGGAGTTGAAGTTTCGGAGATTCTAGGAGGCGACACTAGACAATTCGAAAAGAGGAGGCGACTGCCCAACTCCGACAAGCGCTGGAGGGCCTGACAGTGAAGTCGTTCTTTGACTTCATTGGCAGGAACGAAGCGTCTCGAGGAGTTAGGAGCCGCAGCTAGACAAGCGACTCGAGGGGCTAGGCGCTGGAGCTGGATTAAGAAAACTTCAGAGAGTTACC